>DAOUAB010000170.1:0-17856 GCA_034434015.1 Anaerolineales bacterium | reverse complement strand
TCACCACGCTGGTGTCGTACCCGTTCAATGTCGCAAAAGTGACGCGCTACGCCGACGTGCTGGTCGGCGCGGTGCTGGTGCCGGGCGAACGCGCGCCGGTGGTGGTCACGCGCGAGATGGTGCGCCAGATGAAGGCCCGCTCGGTCATCATTGACATGAGCATCGACGAAGGCGGCTGTGTGGAAACCTCGCGGCCGACCACGCACGATCAGCCCACTTTCGTGGAGGAGGGCGTCATCCACTACTGTGTGCCGAACGTGCCCGGGATCGTGGCGCGCACGGCCACGCACGCCTTCCTGAACGCCGCCTGGCCGTACATCCAGCTCCTGGCCGAGCGGGGCGTCGCGGCGGCGCTGGACGCCAGCCCGGCGCTGCGCCGCGGCCTGGTGATGCGCGCCGGGGCGCTGGTGACGCATTCCGCCTGATGCCGCTGAGCGAATAACTATGCCCAACTGGACCAAGCTCTACGATTCGAAGGTGGTCAGCGCCGATCAGGCCGTCGCCAGTATTCAGTCCCGGCACCGGGTTTTTCTCACCGGCAACTGCTCGGTCCCGCGCACGATTATGGAGGCGCTGGTCCGCCGCGCGCCCAAACTGGAGGACGTCGAAATCTGCCAGGTGCTGACGGTCGGCTCGGCGGACTATGTCAGCCCGGAGATGGCCGGCCACCTGCGCGTCAACACGCTCTTCATCAGCGACAATGTGCGCGCGGCCGTCAACGAAGGCCGGGCCGACTTCACCCCCTGCCGCCTGTCGGAGATCCCGCTGCTGTTCTCGTCCGGCGCCCTGCCGCTGGACGTCGCCCTGATCCACGTCTCGCCGCCGGACGAGCACGGCTTCTGCTCCTTCGGCCTGGAGGTGGGCGTCACCAAGACCGCCGCCGCGCACGCCCGGATCGTCATCGCCGAGGTCAACCCGCGCATGCCGCGCACGCTGGGCGACTCGTTCATCCACCTCTCCAAGATCACGCACCTCGTGCCCGTGGAGTACGAATTGCCGGAACTGCCGATGGGCCAGCCCACCGAGCTGACCAAGCAGATCGGCAAGCACATCGCCGGCATGATCGAAGACGGCTCGACGCTGCAGATGGGGATCGGCGCGATCCCGGACGGCGTGCTGTTTTACCTGCGCGACAAGCGCCACCTGGGCATCCACACCGAGCTGTTCTCGGACGGCGTCATCGACCTGGTGGAGGCCGGCGTCATCACCAACGAGCGCAAGACCCTGCACCCCGGCAAGATGGTGGCCGGCTTCCTGCTGGGCACGCGCAAGCTGTACGATTTCGTGGACAACAATCCGATCGTGGAGCTGCACCCGACCGAGTACGTCAATGACCCGTACATCATCCGCCAGAACGATAAGATGATCGCCATCAACTCGGCCATTGAGGTGGACCTGACCGGGCAGGTGTGCGCGGACAGCATCGGGCCGCGGCTGTATTCGGGCGTGGGCGGGCAGCTGGATTTTATCCGCGGCGCGGCGCGTTCCCGGGGCGGCAAGCCGATCATCGCCATGCCGTCCAGCAACAAGAATATCTCCAAGATCGTGCCGATGCTGAAACCGGGCGCCGGCGTCACTACCAGCCGCAACGACGTGCACTACGTGGTCACCGAGTACGGCATCGCCGACCTGCACGGCAAAACCATCCGCCAGCGGGCGCGGGCGTTGATCGACATCGCCCACCCCGACTTCCGCGCCGAGCTGGAACAGAAGGCGATTGAGTTGCGATATTTGTGAGGCCAAGCGAGACCAGCCGCGTTTGGCTTTCACTCACCTAATTCGAGCGTCCCCCACGTCGTCGGGTCGGTGAGGCGGCGGCCGGGCGCGCTGGCGACCATGCTCTGCTGCTCGGCCGTGTCCGGCGCGTCGTTGTCGGAAGCGGAGAGCGCGAAACCGAAGCGCTGGCCGGGCGGAGGCGGCGCGGCGAAGCCCAAGACCGCCCAGGGGAGCGCGGCTTCCAGTGTGTACCCCGTGGCGGTGCGCCGCGCGGCGATGAACAGGCCGTCGGGCGGGCCGGCGCGTGAGGCCGGGAACCACAGGAACGCCTCGGGCGCGTCGCCAGCCGAGGTCCCGGGGGAAAGCCCCAACTGATAATCGTCCCCGCTCAACTGCGCGCTGGCGAAGTCCGCGCCCAGCGCCGTGTCGACGAGCAGCTCCAGGCTGTCGCCGCGAAAGAGCGTTTCGCCGCGCTGGGTCTGGACGAAGACGTCGTCGGTCACGTCGGCGGCCACAAACAGTCCCGCGTCATCCCAGCCCAGCGCAAAGCGGGCGCTCAGGTCGGCGACGCCGCTCCAGTTCTCGGGCCGGTAGGCAATCTGGTCGGCGCGGCCGGGCAGTTCCGGCCACTCGCCCAGGTCGCCGTCGAGGGTCGGCGGCGCGGCCCAGCGCCGGGCGACGAGGAGCGCGCCGTTGGGGCGCAGCGGCGGGGTGGCGCTGGCCGGCGGGACGGCGAAGGTGGCGGTGTTGGGCGGCGCGGGCGCGGTGGCGGGGGCGGAGGGCGGCGGCGTGCGCGTCACCGGCTGGACGAGCGCGGTCGCGTCGGCGCGGACCGGCGTGGCGGGGAGGGGGGCGGTTATGCGGGCGTCGAGCGTCTGCTGGACGCGGGTGCTGACGGCGTTCACCGTCGCCACGGTGTCCGGGCCGGTCGTCAGCGGGCCGCAGGCCAGGCCCGCCAGCCACAACGCGGCCAGGCCGGCCAGGCCGCTATTCGTCGCCTTCGTCCGTGAGGCCGCCGGGCTGTTCCACACCGACCACTTCCCCGTGGTAGTTCAGGATGACGCGAAAGCCGAGCATGCCCATGTAGGTGCGGGCGCTCTCCGGCAGGCCCTGGGCGATCAACTGATTGAAGTTGGCGTCCAGGTTGTTGAGCGACGCGTCCACGGCGGCCTTGGTGAAGAGGTCCTCCTGGCCGAGCATCTTCAGCACGCCCTCGCTCACGGCTTCGCGGTTGGCCGTGATCTGCTCGCCCAGCAGGCGCAGCACCTGGCGGTCCACGCCCTCGGCGTCGATGTGGAACTTGAAGCCGTTATCCTCGACGACATACTGGGCCTCCCCGCCGATGACGGTCACGGCGACCGGGCGCCCATCCGGGTCGCTGATCAGGCCTTCAAAGAGCGCACGCTGACTCATGGTGCCTTACTTGTCGCCAGCCGGGGGCGGGGTTGCGCCCGTCAATAATCCACACGCACGGCGGTGCCACGGGCTTCCAGTTCCTGGCGCTCGGGCGGCACGCTGGGCGTGGTCCAGCGGTAAATCCACTTGGCGGTCTCGTTCGGCAGGTTGATGCAGCCGTGGCTGCGCGGCCGGCCGAAGTCGTTGTGCCAGTAGGTGCCGTGGATGGCCACGCCCCACCAGTGGATGTAGGTAACCCACGGCACGCCGGGCAGGTCGAAGAAGTCGTCGGCGGCCAGGTCGTCGCCGGCCATGTGGCGCGAGGCGCGCTTGCGGATCACCTGCCACTCGCCGACCGGGGTGCCGTAAATCACGCGCCCATTCTCGCGACGCAGCGGGACGCCGGTGGAGCAGGCCGCCTCCAGCACCAGCCGGTCGCCCTCAAAGCACTTCAGGGTCTGCCCTTCCAGGCTGACCTCGATGCGCTTGTCCCGGACCTCGGGCGAGAGCGGCGCCAGCTCCTCGGCCGTCACGCGCCGCAGGTGCTCGCCCGGCGCCCAGTGGTAGGCCCTGGTCCGGTCGCCCAGGATGCCGTACCACACGCCGCCTTCATCGTCGACGATGGCGCGGGCGACCCAGTGCGTGGTGCCATAGTAAAATCGGTAGCCGAACTTGTATCCGGCCCCCGGCCCGACCCGGGACTGGGTGTAGGGCACGGTCACCTCGGCCAGAAAGCCGTCCGCGGGCACATCCAGCGTGGGCGTCTGTAATTCCCAGCCCACGAGCTGCACCGGGGCGGAGTGGACGTAGCCGCGCCGCACGCGCCACCAGACCTTGTTCGGGGTGTCGTCTTCGCCCGGCGCCGAGCCGTAGAGGTTGAAGACGCTGTCTGCGCCCAGAAAGTTGAGCTGTTCGGACTGGAAGGACGGCCGCGCGTAAATATACAGCCCGCGCACCGCCCGCCCGAGCTGCTCCACGCGGCGCGGCGCTTCGTCCGGCGGGACCGGCGGCAGCATCAGGCCGCCCGCTGCCAGGCCCGTCAGTTTGAGAAAGTCACGTCGAGAGAGTCGCATGGCACAAAAATTATACCAACGGATGGCGCTGGCGCTGGCGCTGGCGGTGAGCGGCGCGGGCTGGCCCGTGAACGCCGCCGGCCCGGACTTCGCCGACTGGCATCTGCCGGTGCCGGCGGGTGAATGGGCCATCAGCCGCGGGCCGTGCGGTTCGGCGGCCGTGTTCGACCACGACTGTCAGTATTACGAGAATCAGTGCGCGGTGGACCTGGTGCCGGTGGCTGGCAGCATGGAGAACGTGCCGGTGCTCGCGCCGCAGGCCGGCCGCGTGTTGTTCGCCGGCGTCCGCTCCGAAACCGGCCTGATGTTGATGCTGCTCCACGGCGATGGGCGCGTGAGCGGCTATATGCACCTGAGCCGGCTGGTGGTGAGTCTGGACGAGGCCGTCGGCCAGGGGCAGGTGGTGGGTTACGCGGGCAAGAGCGGGACGACGCGCCCGCACCTGCACTTCTTCGTCCAGCCCAACGCCGTGGAGCGCAGCTGCCAGATGATCGTGGGGCTCGACGTGCTGGACTACCGCAACGGCCGCGCGGTCTCGCGCAACCTGGCCTGGGCGCAACTGACGCTGGCCGAGCCGCCCAGCGCGCTGCCGGACTGGCTGCCGGCGCTGGACGGCGCCGCCGAGCCTGCGCTCCAGACGCCCGAACGGCTGCTGCTCAGCCCGGGCACCGCGGCCAGTGTGCCGGTTCTGGCGCGCGGCCGGTACACGGCCCAGGACACGCTCAGGTTCGGGGCGACCACGCTCACCCCGGCCCGGCGCACGCCGGGATACGCGCTTTTCAAGGTGCCCGTCATCGCGCCCGTCCGCGCCGGTGAATACGAGGCGCAACTGGAGATCACGACCGCGGCGCGCACACTGCGCCAGGCCCTGCGCTACACCGTCCGCCCGGCGGCTACGGCCCAGGCGGGCGGGCCGGTCTTGTTGGAGAGCGTGGCTCTCGTCCGCCCGGGCGGGTGGACTTCCCACGCCGCGTCGCCCGAGTTGTGCTGGCGGGTCCCGCTCGGTCGGGACCGTCAGGACCTCAGGTTGCGCTACCGCGTCATCGTCAGCGGGCCGGCGCAGGCGGACAGCGGCTGGGTTGCGGCGACGTGCTGGCGCCCGCCGGCGCTTCCGCCCGGAACGTATTTCTGGAAGGTCTTCCTGCGCGATCCGGCGGAGGCCATGAACCGCCCGAACCAGCGGCCCTTTGCGTTCATCGTCCGATGATGGGGGCGATGGCCCGCCGGGCATTGGGGGGAGGCCCGCCGGGTTGGCGTAGAGACGGCCCGCCGGGTTGGCGTAGAGACGGCCCGCCGGGCCGTCTCTACAGGTTAACGGCCTTGACGTCGATGACCTGGGGCAGGGCGCGGATGGCCTCCAGCGCGGCGGCGGGCGGCGCGTCGTCCAGATTGATGAAGGAGACGGCGGTGCCGCCGGGCGCGTCGCGGCCCAGACGCCACTCGGCGATGTTGACCTGGAATTGCGCCAGCAGGGTCCCGACGGCGCCGACGACGCCGGGCAGATCACGGCTGGCCATCACCAGGGCGTGGCCGTCGGTCCGGGCATCCATGCGGAAGCCGTCCATCTGCACCAGGCGGCCCTCGCCGCCGCCGAAGAGCGTCCCGGCCGCCAGGCGCTGGCCGCCCTCCCACGACACCCGGCACGAGAGCAGATTGGGATAATCGACCAGGTCCATCCCGCGCGTCTGCGTGACGTCCAGCCCGCGCTCGGCGGCCAGCGCCGGCGCGTTGACGTACGTGGCCGGCTCGCCGGTGACGTGGGGCAACAGACCGGTCAGCAGGGCCACGGCGATCGGCTTAACCAGGCCCGCCATGCCCTCGCCCTTCACTTCCACCTCCACCCGCGTGACGGGGCCGTCGGCGACCTGAGCCAGCAGCGCGCCGAGTTTCTCGGCCAGGGCCAAATAAGGCCGCACCAGACGGAAATCCGGGCCGGCGGTAAAGGGCAGGTTGACGACGTTGCGGTAGTTCTGGCCGCGCAAGGCATCCAGCACCTGGTCGGCGATCTGCACGGCGACCTCGCGCTGGGCCTCCACGGTGCTGGCCCCGAGGTGCGGGGCGACGACGACGTTCGGCAGCGTGAGCAGCCAGGAACGGCTGGGCGGCTCGGTCGCGAACACGTCCAGGGCGGCGCCGGCCAGGTGGCCGTCCTGAAGGGCCTGCACCAGGGCCGCCTCGTCCACGAGTTCGCCGCGCGCGGTGTTCACCAGCCGCGCGCCGGCCTTCATCCGGCGCAGCTCAGCCGCGCCCAGGAGCGGACGCGGCGCGCCGTTCAGCGAGGCGTGCAGGCTGACGAAGTCGGATTGCGCCAGCAGTTCGTCCAGCGTCACCAGCGTGACGCCGGCCGGCCGCGCCACCGCGTCGTCCACATACGGGTCGCACGCCAGCACGCTCAGGCCGAAGCCCAGCGCGCGCGCGGCCACGGCGCGCCCCACGCGCCCGAAACCGATCAGGCCGAGCGTCTTGCCCTGGAGTTGCGCTCCGAGGAACAGGCCGCGCGTCCACTCGCCGCGCCGCACTGAGGCGTCGGCGGCGGGCAGGTGGCGGCAGAGCGCCAGCAGCAGGGCCAGGGTGTGCTCGGCGGCCGAGACGGCCACCGGCTCGGGCGTGTTCAGGACCATGACGCCGCGCTCGGTGGCCGCCGCCAGGTCGATGTTGTCCACGGCCACGCCGGCCCGCCCGATGAGCTTGAGGCGCTCGCCGCGCTCGATCAGGCCCCGGTCCACGGCGGTGCCGGAGCGCACGATCAGGGCGTCGTAGGCGCCGATGGCCTCCCGGAGCGCGGCGCCGTGCAGCCGGCGGTAATCCACCTCGGCGTCGGGGGCCGCGCGCAGACGCGCCAGGCCTTCGTCCGGCAAGGGATCGGTGATGAGGATGCGAAAGGGGGCCGCCATCATGTCTTCAACTTTCAGCCGGATCGAGGTCCACGACAAACCCCAACCGGCGCGCCAGGGCCGCGTAAAGGGCCGGGTCCCGGAAAGTGACCTGGCCGGCCCGGATCAGCTCGACGCCCCGGCGATACAGCGCCTGATGCTCGGCCGGCGCGTCGGGCCGCGCCAGGGCCAGCGGCAGCACCGGGGCCAGCGCCGGCGTGTGGATGAAGACCGGGGCCTGCGCGCGCATGCGTTCCCGGCTGACCACGCCGCCGAAGCCGACCAGCAGGTCCACGGCCCCGGCCGCCTCCAGGTCGGTGATGCCGTCGCCCACCAGCAGCGCGCGGCCGCGGTGCGCACGGCGCAGCTTGCGGATGACCTCGGCCTTGCCCTGGCCCAGGGTGAGCGGGCCGCCATCATGCGCCAGGACGCGCTCGTCGGGGTTGCGCCCGCCGGGGTGACGCCAGCTCTCCCACCAACGCCCGGCCAGTTCGTTGTACTCCACTTCGACGGCGTAGACGTGGTCGTCCGCCAGGCCCAGCCAGCGCCCGAACTCGCGCACGCCCTCGGCCAGCCCGCCGCTGACGATGAACACCTGGCGGCCCAGGGCGCGCAGCGCCTCCAGGACGGGCCGGGCATCCGGCAGGAGCGTATCCCGGTACAGCTTGCCCAGCCGGCGCATCTGGTCGCGCGTCGGGTTGAGCAGCTCCAGCCGGCGCGAGTACACGGTCTCCAGCGGCAGCTCGCCGTTCATGGCCCGCTGGGTGAGCGCGGCGACCTCGGCTTCGCGGCCGGACCAGCGCGCCATGGCGTCAATGCCTTCGACCGCGCACAGCGTGCTGTCGCAATCGAAGATGGCCAGCTCAAACGGCGCCCAGTCCGGGGCGAGCGGGCGGGGGTGGAGCGCGGGAGGGGACGTCATCGCCGGGCGCCGCTACCTTTTGTCCGTCTCCGCCAGCACCGCCTCGGCCACCTGGCGCATGCTCAGGCGGCCTTCGCGGGCGCGGCGCTGCAAGGCGTGATAGGCCTCGTCCTCGCTCAGCCCGCCCTGCATCAGGCGGCCGCGCGCGCGCTCCACTAGTTTGCGCGTCTCCAGCGTCTCCTGCAGCTCGGCCACCTGCCGGGCCGCCGCCTGCGCCTCGCCGAAGCGCTTGACGGCCACGCGGATAGCGGCGGCCAGGTCGCGCTCGTCCACGGGCTTGATCAGATAGCCCTGGATCGGCAGATCGGCGGCTTTGTCGATCAGCTCCCGATCGCTGTAAGCGGTCAGGATCAGGATCGGCATGGGGTGCTTGCGGGCGATGACGCGCGCGGCCTCCAGCCCGTCGGTCAGCGGCATGCGGATGTCGAGCAGGGCCAGGTCCGGGCGCGCCGTGCGGACCAGGTGGAGGGCGTCGCGGCCGTCGGCGGCCAGCAGCACCTCGTGGCCCATGGCGGTCAGCATGGCGCGCAGGCCCAGGCGGATGAGGGTCTCGTCTTCGGCGACCAGGATGCGGAGTTTATCGGTCATACGGTCCGCCCCGCTAATCGGCGGGGTCGAGCGGCAGCTGCGGGATGCGGATGACGGCCTGGGTGCCGGTCGGCTCCCGGCGCTGGAACGCCAGCTGGCCGCGCAGGTCGTCGCGCACCAGCGATTCGACGATCTCCAGCCCCAGGCTGGCCGGGGGCTCGGCGGGCAGGCCGACGCCGTCGTCGGCCACTTCGACCACATACTCATCCGGGCGGTGGCCGAGCGTGATCCAGACCGCGCCCTGCGCGCGCCCGACGAAGGCGTGCTCCAGGGCGTTCTGGAGCAGCTCGTTGATGACCAGCGCCAGCGACGTGGCCGGGCGCGACGGCAGCACGACCGCCTGGCCGTCCACGTGGATCGTCACCGCGCAGTCCGGGTGGAGCAGGCTCTGGGCCGTCAGCCGCGCGATGCGCTCGGCGACGTCCTTGACGTCCACCAGCCGGTAGCCCTCCTGGGCCAGCACCTCGTGCACGGCCGCGATGCTCTGGATGCGGTGGACGGCCAGGTGGAGCACGTCCCGGGCGGCGAGCCCGGCGCTCTGGCTGGCCTGCAGGCGCAGCAGCATCGCCACGGTCTGCAGGTTGTTGCGCACGCGGTGGTGCATCTCGCGCACGACGGCGGCGTTGGTGGCCAGCTGGGCGTTCTCGATCGCCAGCGCCGTCTGGTTGGCCAGGGTGGAGAAGAGCGCGATCTCGGCCTCGCTGAACGTATGCGGCTCGGCCGTGAAGCAGTTGAGCACGCCGATGACGCGCTCGCGGACGATGAGCGGGACGGCCAGCATCGAGACCAGGCCCTCGCGCACGGCGGCCTCGCGGAACGGGAAGCGCGGGTCGGCGCGCACGTCGGCGACGGTGACGGGGCGCCTCTCGCGCACCACCTGGCCGTCGATGCCCTCGTGGCGTTTGAGCGGCGGCTTGCGCCGGTAGCTCTCGATGGCGCTCTGCGCGGCGCGCACCACCAGCTCGTCCTGGGCCTCGTCGAGCAGGCGCAGCGTGCAGACCGGGGCGCCCATGACCTTGGCCGCCATCTCGACGATCAGGTTGAGCATCTCGTCCAGGTAGAGCGGCGAGTTCACGGCTTCGCTCACCCGGGCCAGCGTGCTCAGCTCGGTGATCTGCCGGTTCATGTGGTCGTACAGCAGCGCCCGGTCCAGGGCGCCGGCGGCCAGGTCGCTGATCAGCGCGGCCAGCTCGATCTCCTCCGGCGTGAAATCGCGGGCGGCGCGGGTCTGCACGTTCATGGCCCCGATGACGCGTTCGCGGTTGATAAGCGGCACCGCCAGCAGGGAATGGAACTGTTCCTCCTCGGTCCACGGCACCCAGTGGAAACGCGGATCGGCCTGGGCGTCGCGCACGGCGGCGGGCGCGCCGTGCTGGGCGGCCCAGCCGGTGAGGCCCTGGCCCATCTTGAGCGACCCGAGGCCGATCGCCTGGCGGGCCAGGCCGGTGGACGCGCGCAGCCAGAGCGTCTCGCCGGCCGGGTCGAGCAGGTAGATCGAGCACGAGTCGACGTGCATGACGTGCGTGGTCTTGTGCACGATCAGGTCGAGGGTGCTGTCCACGTCCCAGGCGGCCGAGAGGGCGCGGGCGATCTCGCGCAGGCCGGCGATGGTCCCGGAGATCGCCGAAGGCTGAGGCGGGAGGGCGCTCACGGCCGCCTCAAACCGGGTCAGGTCGCCGGGCGGACCACAGGCCGTAAACGCCCAGCGCCAGCAGGCTGGCCAGGAAGGCCAGATAGAACCAGCCGGGGCCGGTCATCCAGCGGAACGGGTCCGGATAGCGGACCAGCGCCAGGCCCTGGAGCAGGCCGAACGCGACGCAGCTGGCGGCCACCGGGCGGACGCGGCTCCAGTCGTTTTCCAGCATGACCTGGGCCGCGGCCACCCCCAGCCCCAGCAGCCAGGCGCCGATGGCGCGCGCGGCCAGCACGGTCAGGGTCCACGGCCAGATGTCGAGTGTGACCTGCGGGGCCACGAACAGCATCGCGCCGGTCGCCACCAGCACGGCCGACTGCGCCGCGATCAGGCCGCGCAGCCAGAGCGGCAACGGGCGCTGGGGCGGCGGATCCCCGGCCGGCTGGCGGACCTGCACCAACAGGAGAATCAGCAGGACGAACGGCACGACCGCATAGATCGCCAGCCAGACCCAGGCGAGCCCTTGCGCCTCGAGCGGCTGCTCCGGCCCCAGGTGGAATTGATCGATGTGGACCAGCGAGGTCGCCAACGTCAGGCCCGTAAACAGCAGCACCGCCGGCACGGCGATGCGGGCGCGCGCCCAGACCGTCTCGCGGGCGGCCAGCAATTCGAGCACGCCGCTGGACCAGTAGGCGGCCCCCAGGAAGGCGGCCGTCAACGGGTTCCGGATGGTCCAGGCGAAGAAGCGCTCGGTCTGCTCGGTGAGCACAAACAGTTGGACGCCGGCGATGAACACCAGCAGGGCGGCGCCGCCCAGCAGTCGGCGCATCCACGGGTGGGTGGTCTGGATCTGGGCCGTCAAGTTTGTCACGCGCACTCCTCCCTGGCAAGTGAGCCGATTCTATCGGACCTGCGTCGTTTCGCACAACGGGTAGAGTGGGGGAGGCGCGGCGGCGTCACCCCAGGCTTAAGGCTTATACAGGACACTTGACAAAACGGTTTATTGTATAATCACGGGTAGGCCAGCCTGGTCGATGGGGTGAGTGCATGACTGAGTTGACGATGTCGCCCGTGGATTCGATTGGGAAACTCCCGGACTCGCCGAAGTACAACATCAAGACGGTCTGTTCGGAGACCGGTATCCGGCCGGTGACCTTGCGCGCCTGGGAGCGGCGCTACAACCTGCTGCGCCCGCACCGGACGCGCAGCAACTATCGTCTGTATTCGGAACGCGACCTGGCGCTCCTGCGCTGGCTCAAGCAGCGCGTCGACAGCGGCCTGACCATCAGCACGGCGGCCTCCGAGCTGGCCGAGATGCGGCGCACGGGGGCGTGGCCTGAGCCCGTGCCCCGGCTCCCGCGGCTCCAGCCGTCGGCGGGCGCCGCCGCCGCGCCGGCCGAGTACGCCATGCGGCTCTACACGGCGCTGGTCAGCCACGAAGAGGCGGCGGCCGCCGGGGTGCTGGCCGAGGCGTACGCCACGCACGATATCCCGACGGTGTGCGTGGACGTGATGACGCCGTGCCTGGTGAGCATCGGCGACGCCTGGCAGCGCGGCCAGATCCGCATCGCCACGGAGCACTTCGCCAGCAACTTCCTGCGCGGCCGCCTGATCACGCTGTTTCAGGCGCAGCCGATGCCGCGCAATGCGGCCCGCGTCCTGGTGGGCTGCGCGCCCACCGAGCTGCACGACATCGGCGGCCTGATGCTGGCCGTGCTCCTGCGGCGCGAGGGCTACCGGGTCGAATTCCTGGGCCAGGACGTCCACATCGACGACCTGATCGAGTACGCGCGCCTCGAGCGGCCCGCGCTCATCTGCCTGTCGGCCAGCTCCGAGCCGGCGGCGCGCGAGCTCGGCCGGGTCTACACCGGCCTGGCGAGCATGCGCCCGCGGCCGAAATTCGGCTTCGGCGGGCGGGCGTTCAACCTGCATTCCGCGCTGCGCCAGTCCACGCCGGGGACCTTCCTGGGGGAGACTCTGCCGGAAGCGGTCACAAACGTCCGGCGGCTCCTCGGCGCTTAACGCCGCACTTCGACGTTACGCACCCGAAAACCTTGTACAAGACGTGGCCGCGGTATTGTACAAAGTGTTATACTATCTTTGTGCAAACCGAACGGACCACTCACGGGGGCGACGACCAATCGCCCAAATACAATGTCAAGGCCGTCGCGCATCTGGTCGGCATTTCGCCAGTCACGCTGCGCGCCTGGGAACGGCGCTACGGCCTGCCGACCCCCCAGCGCGGGGCACAGGGTTACCGGCTGTATTCCGAGTATGACGTGCGCACACTGCGCTGGCTGAAGGCTCAGACCGAGGCCGGGATGAGCATCAGCCGGGCGGCGCGCTACCTGGCCGATCTGCGCTCGGCCGGGAATGATCCGGCCCTCACGCTGCGCCGCGAGGCGGCCGCCGGGGAGCCCGCCTCGCTCGGGAACCTGGCCGCGCGGTGCGTGAGCGCCTGGGCCGTGCTGGACGAGGACCTGGCCGCGGAGACGTTGCGCCTGGCCTTCTCGCTGTACCCGATCGACCGCGTGCTGCTCGAGGTGGTGCGGCCGGCGCTGATTGACATCGGCGAGCGCTGGCATCGCGGCGAGATGCCGGTGGCGGTGGAGCACTTCGCCACCCAATTCTGCCTGCGGCACCTGCTCAGCATGTCGGCCGCCGCCGGCGCGCCCTCCCGGCCGGGCGTGATCGTGGCCGCCGGCGCGCCCGGCGAGCATCACGAAATCGGCCTGCTGATGCTGGTGGTGATGCTGCGCTGGCGCGGCTGGGACGTGAAGTACCTGGGCCCGAACCTGAAACTGGAGCGGCTTGACGAGGCGATTGGCCCCTTGCACCCGCGGCTGTTGCTTTTCACGGCCACGCGGCCGGAGGCCGCCGCCGCGCTCCACGCGCTGCCCGCTATCCTGTCCCGGTTCCCGCCGCCGCCGCCGCGCGTGGTGGTCGGCGGCCCGGCTTTCCAACAGCCGGACGAGGCGCGGCCGGGGGAGTGGCTCCACCTGGACGATTCGCCGGCGAGGATGCTGGCGGCGATCGAAGCCTTGATGCAGGGCGCAGCCGGCGGCGCGCCGGTCTCCGCCCAGGGAAAGATGTGATGGCGAAACGACTCAAGCCGGGCGATCTGGCCCCGGACGCGGCGGTCCTGGACCTCGACGGCAACACCATTCAACTCAAACAACTCTGGCAGACCGGCCCGGTCCTGTTGAGCTTCCTGCGCCACTTCGGCTGAATGTTCTGTCGCGAGTGGCTGGCTCAGTTGGAGCAGCATAAGGACGACATCCGCGGCGCCGGCCTGCAGCTGGCGGCGGTGGGCATCGGCGAGCCCAAGCATGCCCGCCGCTACTGCGGCCGCCTGGCTCCGAGCGTGACCTGCGTCGCCAATAAGACGCTCGAGGCCTACCGGGCCTTCGGCCTGAAACAGGGCAGCCTCCTGCAACTGGCCGGGCCGCAGGTGTTCCTGGCCGGCGCCCGCGCTGTGGCCGGCGGGGCGGTGCAGGGCGAAGCGACGGGCAACACGCTCATGCTCGGCGGCGTCTTCGTCATCGACCAGCGCGGCGTGATCCGCTTCGCCGACTATGACGAGTACGCCGGCGACCATCCGGATTTCGACGACATCCTGGCGGCGGTGCGGACGCTGGACCTGGCTCAGCCGCATTAAGGCCCATGCCGAAATGAACTGAGCCAGGCGCCGCGCAAAACCGCGCCAGGCAAGAGAAGTTCGTGCTAAAACGTATGCCCGTCTTTGAATACTCGTTCACCGTGCGCGCGCCGGTCGAGGCCGTGGCGCGTTTTCATCAAGACACCCGCGCGCTGCGCCGGCTCTCGCCGCCGCCGATGTTCGTGCAGCTGCACCGCGTCGAGCCGCTCGGCGAGGGCTCGGTCTCCGAGTTCACGCTCTGGCTGGGCCCGCTTCCGCTGCGCTGGCAGGCCGTGCACTCCGATGTCGATCCGACGCGCGGCTTCACCGACACGCAGGCGCGCGGGCCGCTGCGGCGCTGGCGGCACACCCATCGCTTCGAGCCCGTGGACGAGACGACGACGCGCGTCACCGAGTACGTCGAATACGACCATGCCGACGGGCTGTCGGGGGCTTTCACGCGCCTGCTGTTTGCGCCGGCCGCTCTGCGGGGCCTGTTCGGGTATCGCCGTTGGGTGACGCGCCGGGCGCTCGAGGGGCAGCGCTAGCCCGCGGACGGGAACGCCAGATGGAAGTCGTGGTCATCGGGGCCGGCGTCGGCGGGCTGACCGCCGCGGCCTTGCTCCTGAAAGCCGGCCACCGGGTGACGGTGCTGGAGGCGCACGTCTACCCCGGCGGCTGCGCCGGCACTTTTTATCATCAGGGCTATCGCTTCGACGCCGGCGCCACCCTGGCCGGCGGCTTCGCAGCCGGCGGCCCGCACGCGCGCCTGGCCGAACTGCTGGACCTCGCCTGGCCGGTGCGGCCGGTGGACCCGGCCTGGGTGACGCACCTTCCGGATCGTTCGATCACGCAATGGGCGGACGCGGAGCGCTGGCGCGACGAGCGCCGCGCCGCCTTCCCTCAATCCGAAGCGTTCTGGCGCCGGCAGGAGCTGCTGGCCGCCAGCGCCTGGGACATCGCCTCCCGGCATTTCCCCTGGCCGCCCGAATCGCCGCGCGAGGCGCTGGACCTGGCCCTGGCGCTCCGCCCGGCGACACTGCGCGCCGCGCCCTATCTCTTCAGCAACATGGCTCAATTGGCAGGCGGCGCTCTCCAAGATCCAGGCTTCAAGACTTTCCTGGACGCCCAGCTCTTGATCGCGGCCCAGACGACCTCCGACCACGCCCACGCCCTCTACGGCAGCGCCGCGCTCGACCTGCCCCGGCGCGGCGTGAACCATGTCCGCGGCGGCATCGGCGCCATCGCGCAAACGCTGGCGGACTGGATCCGGGCGCACGGCGGCCAGGTGCTGTATCGGCAGACCGTGGAGCGCCTGGAGGTCCGGCGCGGCCGCGTCACAGCCGCCCACACCGATAAAGGGCTGCGCGTCCCAGCCGAGGCCTTTATCGCCAACCTCACGCCCTGGGCGCTGCGCGCGGTCCTGGGTGACGACGCGCCGCCGACGCTGCGCCAGGAAGTGCGCCGGCGCCCGGCCACGTGGGGCGCGTTCACGCTCTATCTCGGCCTCGACACGGCGGCGTTTCCCGGCGTCGGCCCGGACCATCATCAGGTCATTGTTGATCCGGCCCGGCCGTTGGGCGAGGGCAACTCGGTCTTCATCTCGCTCTCCGACCCGACCGATGCGGCGCGGGCGCCGGCCGGGGCGCGGGCCGCGACGCTCTCGACGCACACCGCCATCGCGCCCTGGCGCGCCTGGCAGGCCCGCGACCCGGAAGCTTACGAGGCGCGCCAGGCCGAGTACACGGAACGACTGCTCGCGGCGGCCGAACGGGCGCTGCCGGGCCTGCGCCGGGCCGTGCGGCTGTGCCTGCCCGGCACGCCCGCCGCCTTTGAGTATTTCACCCGCCGCCCGCAGGGGATGGTCGGCGGCTTCCCGCAGACGTCCCTGTTCGCTGCGCGCGGCCCGGCGACCGGGATCGACAACCTCTGGCTGGTGGGCGACTCGGTTTTCCCCGGGCAATCAACGGCGGGCGTCACGCTGGGCGCGCTGCGCGTCGCGACATCGGTGCTACAATGGAAGCCGCATCGCGCCGCGTTTTCTCCCGCCCGGTACGCGCTGCGATCCTAGCGCGCGCCCGGCCTCAGCTGAATCTGGCTTCTATATGACTGTCCTCATTGTGGGCGCTGGGATAGCGGGCCTGATGGCGGCCCGCGAACTGCGTGATCGTCCTTATCCCGTGATCGTCGTCGAGAAGAGCCGCGGCGTCGGCGGTCGGCTGGCGACGCGCCGTTTGGGCGAGGGCCAGGCCGACACCGGCGCTCAGTTCTTCACGGCGCGCACCGGAGCTTTTCAGAGGCACGTCATCCATTGGCAGGCGCAGGGCCTGGTGTTCGTCTGGTCGCGCGGCTGGTCCAATGGCGTCGGCGCGCCGGCCGAAGACGGCCATCCCCGGTATGCCGTGGCCGGCGGCATGAACGCCCTGGCCAAAGCCCTGGCGCAGGACCTGAAGGTCCAATTGAATTCCAAGATCAGCGCGCTCTCGCCGGTGCGGGATGGCTGGCAGGTGACGGACGGCGAGGGCCGGATCTTCCCCTGCCGCGCCGTGCTGCTCACGGCGCCCGTGCCCCAATCGCTCACGTTCCTCGAAACGGGCCGCGCGCCGGTGCCGGCCGCCGACCTGGACGCCCTGCGCGAAATCCGTTATGCGCCATGTCTGGCAGGACTGTTCCGCCTGGACCGGCCGGCGCGCTTTCCGGAGCCGGGCGCCGTGCAAGAGCCCGGCGGCCAGGTGAGCTGGGCGGCCGACAACCAGCGGAAGGGCATCTCGGCCGGGGCCACGGTGATCACCGTCCACGGCGATCCGGAGTTCAGCCGCAGTTACTACAACTCGCCTGAGGCCGACATACTGGGCCGGCTCCAGGCCGCCGTGAAGCCCTGGCTGGGAGACGCGGTCGTCGTGGAAGCCCAGCTCAAGCGCTGGCGTTACGCCCGCCCGCTGACGGCCCATTCGGAACGTTGCCTGCTGGTCGGGGGCGTCCCGCCGCTGGCCTTCGCCGGCGACGCGTTCGGCGAGCCGCGCGTGGAGGGCGCCGCCCTCTCCGGCCTGGCGGCGGCTGAAGCGCTGGCCCAGGTGCTGAGGTAGGCTCCGCCCGGCGCCGCGCCGACCTCCCCCGGCTCCAACACGCTCTCATGAAAACGTGGCAACGCGTCGCGCTCACTGCCCTGGCGGTCATCCTGATCGCGGCGCTCGTCGTCCCCTACCTGATCCCGCTCCCCGGCCCGGCCGGTCTCCCGCCCGAGGCGCTGGCCGCGGCCGACGGACGTTTCGTGGACGCGGCCGGCACGCGCACGTTCATCCAGGAGGCCGGCCCCGGCGATGGCCCGGCCGTGGTCCTCGTCCACGGCTTCGGGGGGCTGACTTACACCTGGCGCCATACGCTGCCGGCGCTGGCGGCGGCGGGCTATCGGGTGCTGGCGCTCGACCTGAAAGGCTTCGGCCTGTCCGAGAAGCGCTTCGACCTGGATTACTCGCACCCATCGCAGGCGGATTTTGTGGCCGAGGTGATGACGGCGGCCGGGATCGAGCGGGCCGCGCTGGTGGGGCACAGCATGGGCGGCAGTGTGATCGCGCACTTTGCCCAGCGCCACCCGGAGCGCGTCACGGCGCTGATTTTTGTGGACGGCGCCGTGCGCGAGGCCGCGAGCGACGGGCCCGGCGGCTCGATCTTCGGCGTCCCGGTGCAGCTCGGCGTCGTAGCCGAATTCCCCCCGTTCCGGCGCTGGGGACAGCTGGCGCTGCGGCTGTTCCTGACCCGCGAGCGCCTGTCCGAGATTCAGCTCAGCGCGTATGTGGTCCGGGAGGTGGTGACCGAGGCTGTGCGCGAGGGCTATCTCAAGGTCCAGTCGGTGAAGGATTGGGACCTGGCGCTGTTGGGCGTGCTGCGCGACAGCGGCCGGAATGCGCTGGCCCAGCCGCTGGCGACGATTCGGGCGCCGACGCACGTCGTGTGGGGCGAGCGCGACCCGTGGATCCCGCTGGCCCGGGGCGAAGCCCTGCAGGCGGCCCTGCCGGGCG
>DAOUAB010000169.1:0-14452 GCA_034434015.1 Anaerolineales bacterium | reverse complement strand
TGGCCGGCGACCCCTTCCACTTCAAGAACCCGCTCCTGCCCGAGACGCGCTCCGAGCTGTCGTTGCCGCTGCTGGTCGGCGACCGGCTGCTGGGCGTGCTGAACGTGCAGAGCCAGGAGCTGGACGCCTTCACGGCCGAGGACCTGGCCGCGCTCCAGGTGTTGGCCGACCAGTTGAGCGTGGCCATTGAAAACGCCCAGCTCTTCGCCCAGACTCGGGCCGCCCTGGCGGAGGCGCGCGCGCAGTATCAACAGACGCTGAGCGCCAACTGGCGCGACGTGCTGGCCGGCGGCGCGCGCGAGCTGGTGTTCGAGCTGGAGCCGGGCCGCGCCCCGGGTCCGGTCGCCCTGCGCCTGCCCCTGCGCCTGCGCGATCAGGTCATCGGCAGCCTCGAGCTGGAGCGCGGGCCGGAGGCAGCCCCGCTCACGCCGGAGGAGGCCGCCCTGATGGAGACGGCGGCTGTCCAGCTTTCGGCGGCGCTGGAGAGCGCCGTGCTGGTGCAGGAGAGCCAGGCCCGCAGCCGCCGCGACCAGTTGCTCACGCGCCTGACCGACGAGATGCGCGCCACGCTCGATCCGGCCACGCTCCTGCGCCACAGCATCCGCCAGCTCGGGCGCGCCCTGGGGGCGACCGAGGTGACGGTGCGGTTGAGCGAACCGGCGGCCGCCGCAACGTCGGCCGAGGCGGGGAGGCCGGCGGCGTGAGCAGCAATATCTTCCCGCGCCCACACCTGACCGAAGACCTGCGCGCCGCCCTGGTCGCCGCGCGCCAGGAGGTGCTGGACCAGCTCCTGCGCACTCTGCGCTGGGTGGCGCTGGCCGCGCTGGCCGCCTATACGGCCACCGCCTACGTCTACGGCACCTGGCCGGCGGTCGGCCTGTATGCGGTCCTGTTCGTCGCGCTCCTGGCGCTGTCGCGGCTGCGGCGCGCGCCGTATGCGTGGCGGGCCGGCGCGTTCGTGGCGCTGGTCTTCCTGGCGGCGGTGCTGAGCCTGGTGACCCTGGGCGTCGGCGGCTCCGGGCGGGTCTACCTGCTCACCTTCGCCGTGCTGACGACCATCTTCTTCGGCGCGCGCGCCGGCCTGTGGGCCGCCGGCGTGAGCCTGGCCACCTGGTTTGCGGTCGGCGCCGTGTTCAGTTTCTTCAATTTCGAGCCGGCCGGCGCGCCGACCTCGATCCAGTGGGTGGACTGGCTCTCCGCCGGGACCAGCCTGCTCATGCTGATCGTCAGCGTCATCCTGCCGCAGCGGCAGTTCCTGGAGACGCAGGCGTTCGCGCTGGCGACCTCGCAACAGAAGCGCGAGCTGGAAGAGGCGCAGCAGGCGCTGACGCTGCAGGCGCAGGAATTGGAGCGCGCTTCGCTCCAGCTGGGCCAGGCCAACCTGGAGCTGATGGAGAAATCGCGCGCGCTGGAGCGGCGCGCGGCGCAGTGGGCGGTGAGCGCCGAGGTGGCGCGTGAAGCGACCACGCTCCACGAGGTCCCGACGCTGCTCGACACCACCGTCCGCCTGGTGAGCGAGCGGTTCGGGTTCTACCACGCCGGCCTGTTCCTGCTGGACGAGACGGGCGAATGGGCGGTGTTGCGCGCCGCCAGCAGCGAGGGCGGCCAGCGCATGCTGGCGCGCGGACACCGTCTGCGGGTCGGCCAGCAGGGCATCGTCGGCTTCGTCACCGCCACCGGCCAGCCGCGCATCGCCCTAAACGTCGGCGAGGACGCCGTCCATTTCCGCAACCCGGACCTGCCCGAGACGCAGTCCGAGATGGCGGTGCCGATGCGCGGCCTGCGCGGCGTCATCGGCGCGCTGGACGTGCAATCCAAGAGCGTCAACGCCTTCACCGACGACGACATCGCCGCCATCCAGACCCTGGCCGACCAGCTGGCGGTGGCCATTGACAAGGCGCGCCTGTTCGAGGAGACGCAGCGCCAGCTGGCCGAGATGCGCGCCCTGCAGCGCGGCGCGCGCCCGCCGGTGCCGCTCACGCCCGAGCCGGCGGCCTACCACTACGACGGGGTCGACGTTGCGCCCATCCCGACTTCGTCGGGATGGCCGGTCCCCGAAGCCGCTTCAGCGGCTTCGGGCGGTGTCGTCGAGGTGCCCATCCGCCTGGGCGAGGACACGCTCGGCGTGATCGCGCTCAAGCGGGAGGCCGGCGACTGGTCGCCCGGCGAGCTGCAACTGGCCGAGGCCGTAGCCGAGCGGATGGGCCTGGCGCTGCAAAGCGCCCGGCTGTTCCTGGAGACGCAGGCCAGCGCGCGGCGCATGGCGGCCCTGTCCGAGGCCGTGCTCGAGATCACGGGCCCGCAGTTCCGCATGGCCGAGCTGCTCGAGCGCATCGCCCAGCGCGCCGCGCGTCTGATGGACTGCGCCGGGGCCGCGGTCTGGCTGCCGGTGCCCGGGACCAGCGAGATCGAGCTGGCGGTCCGCTATCACGCCGGCGAGTGGGAGCGGTCCGGCCAGCGCCTGAAGCGCGGCGAAGACCTGGCGGGCGAGGCCTTCGCCACCGGCCGCCTGCTCCACGCCGACGCCGCGCTGGCGGCGCCGCTCGTCTGGCAGGCGGACATCCTGGGCATCCTGACCCTGGCCCAGGACCGCCCCGGCCCGGTGGGCGCGCCCGAGGACGACGTCGTCGTCCAGCTGTTCGCAACGGCGGCGGCCTCGGCGCTCGCCAACACCCGCCTGCTGGAGCAGACCCGGCGGCGCCTGCAGGAGCTGGAGACGCTCAACAGCATCGGCGCCATCGTCAGCTCGCAGGCCGACCTGTACACCATGCTGCGCCAGATCGGCGACAAGGTCCTGAACATCTTCGGCGTGCGCTCCGGCTACATCGGCCTGTACGACAGCGCCACCAACCTGATCGAGTTCCCATACTTCATGGAGAACGGCGTGCCCGCGCCGACGCCGCCGGTGCCGCTCGGCCAGGGCCTGTCATCCATCGTCATCCAGACGCGCCAGCCGCTGCTCGTCAACCGCGACGCGCCGCAGCGCCTGGAGGCGCTGGGCGCCATCGTCCAGGGCCATCCGGCGCTCTCCTACCTGGGCGTGCCGATCGTGGTCGGCGACGACGTCATCGGCATCCTCAACGTGCAGAGCACGCGGCGCGAGGGTCTATTCAACGAGGACGACCAGCGCCTGCTGGCCATCATCGGCGCCAGCGTCGGCGTGGCCATCGAGAACGCGCGCCTGTTCCAGCAGACCCAGACCGCCCTGGCCGAGACCGAGGCCCTGTACCAGGCCAGCGCCGACCTCAACACCACCCAGAACCTCAACGATCTGCTGGCCGGACTGCGGCGGCACACGCTGCTGGGCCACGCGCAGACCCTCCAGCTCAATTATTTCGACCGCCCGTGGACCCGGCAGCAGATCCCCGAGAGCCGCGAGGTGATCGCGCGCTGGACGGTGGTGAGCGGGCTCGACGAGCCGCTGACCGGCCGACAGCCGCTGGCGGCCTGGCTCACCCAGAACATGCGGGCGGACCAGCCTCTGCTGGTGGAAGACGTCGCCGGCGATCCGCGCCTGGACGACAACGCCCGCGCCGTCTACCTGATCCGTTTCGGGGCCCAGAGCGCCCTGTTCCTGCCGCTGGTCGCCGGCGGCGACTGGGTGGGTTACCTGGCCGCCTTCTTCAACTCGCTCACCAGCTTCGCCGACGCCGAGGTGCGCCGCCTGACCAGCCTGACGCGCCAGGCGGCCGTGCTGGTGGAAAACTTCCGCAACGTCGCCCTGATCGAGCGCCGCGCCCAGCAGCTGCTGACCGCGGCTGAGGTGAGCCGGGCGGCCATCTCGCTCACCAACACCGAGGAGCTGATCACCCAGACGACCGAGCTGATCCGCGAGCGCTTCGGGCTGTACTACACCGCGCTCTTCCTGGCCGACTCCGAGCGCCACTGGGCCGTGCTGGTGTACGCCACCGGCGAGGCCGGCCGCCAGCTGATGGAGCAGGGCCACCGTCTGGAGATCGGCGGCAATTCGATGATCGGCTGGGCCATCCGCCACCGCCGCGCGCGCATCGCGCAGGACGTCGACCAGGAGAAGATCCGCTTCGCCAACCCCTACCTGCCGGACACGCGCTCGGAGATGGCCCTGCCGCTGATCGTCGGCGACAGCGCCCTGGGCGCGCTGAGCGTGCAATCCACCGAGCCCAACGCCTTCAGCGAGGCCGACATCACCATCCTGCAGACGATGGCCGACCAGATCGCCATCGCCATCCGCAACGCCCAGGTGCTGGGCGATCTGCGCCTGACCCTCGAGCAGCTCGACTACGAGCGCTTCCTGCTCCAGACCCTGCTGGAGAACGTGCCGGACAAGATCTACTTCAAGGACCAGCACAGCCGCTTCCTGCGCGTGAGCGCGGCCGTGGCCGCCCAGTTCGGCCTGCCGCCCGAGCAAATCATCGGCAAGAGCGACTTCGACTTCTTCAGCGACGAGCATGCCCGCCAGGCCTACCAGGATGAGCAGGACCTGATGCGCACCGCCCGGCCCGTCATCGGCAAGCTGGAGCGCGAGACCTGGCCGGACCGGCCGGACACCTGGGTGCTGACGAGCAAGCTGCCGCTGCGCGACCCGCACGGCCGCGTGATGGGCACCTTCGGCATCTCGCGCGACGTCACCGACCTGAAGCGGGCGCAGGAGGAAGCCCAGCGCCGGGCGCAACAGTTGTTTGCCGCCGCCGAGGTCAGCCGCGTGGTCACCTCGCTCCTGGACGAACGCGACATCATCGCCCGGTCCGTGGAGCTGATCCGCGCGCGCTTCGGCCTGTACTACGTGGCGCTGTTCCTGGTGGACGAGACCGGGCGCTGGGCGCAGCTCAAGCATGCCAGCGGCGGCGCCGCCGACGCCGGGCGCCTGCTGCTGCGGCTCGGCCACCAGCTGGAGGTCGGCGGCAAGTCCATGATCGGCTGGGCGGTGGCCAACCGCAAGGCGCGCATCTCCGACGACGTGGCCGAGGAGACCGTGCGCTTCGCCAACCCCCTCACCCCGGAGACGCGCTCGGAGATGGCCCTGCCGCTGGCCGTCGGCGAGACCGTGCTGGGCGCCATCAGCGTGCAGTCCACCCAGCGCCAAGCCTTCGCCGAGGCCGACATCGCCATCCTGCAGACCATGGCCGACCAGATCGCGGGCGCCCTGCAGAACGCGCGCCTGTTCCGGCGCGTGGCGATCCAGGAGTCCAACGCCAGCGCCCTGGCGCACCTCACGCGCGCCGTCACCGGCCGCCTGGAGGAGGCCGAGGTCTGGGAGACGCTGGCCGCCGAGCTGTTAGGGGCGTTCCAGGCCGACGGCGTCGTCCTCTACCGCTGGGAGCCGGAGGGCCAGACGTTCATCCCGCGGACGGTCGCGACGAGCGCGGGCGTGGAAGACCCGTCGCTCTGGCCGGCGCCGGGCGCGGCGCTGCCGGCCGGCGAGCGCCCCGATCTGCTGGAGGCCGTCACCACCCGGACAGGCAAGGTGCGCCCGGTGCAGCCGGTCGGCGACGACCAGATCCGCGAGAGCATGACCATGCCCGTGCTCTACCAGGACGCGGTCGACAGCGTGATCGAGGTGGTCCACACCGGCCCGGCCTTCGGGCTGTCCGGCGACGATTTCAGCCTGCTCCAGGCGGCGGCGACCGCGGCCGCCTCGGCCGTGCAGATCGCCCGCCTGTACGCCCTGCAGCGCGAGACCGCCGAGCGCCTGCTGGAAGTGGACCGGCTGAAGAGCCAGTTCCTGGCCAACATGAGCCACGAGCTGCGCACGCCGCTCAACTCCATCATCGGCTTCTCGCGCGTCATCCTGAAAGGCATCGACGGCCCGATCAACGACACCCAGAAGCAGGACCTGAGCTCGATCTACAACTCCGGCCAGCATCTGCTCGGCCTGATCAACGACATCCTCGACCTCTCGCGCATCGAGGCCGGCAAGATGGAGCTGAGCTTCGACGAGGTCCACCTGCCGGACATCTTCGAGGGCGTGCTGGCCACCACGCGCGGCCTGATCAAGGACCGGCCCATCCAGCTCCTCAAAGACTACCGGACCGATCTCCCCACCGTGCGCGCCGACAGCACCCGCGTCCGCCAGGTGCTGCTCAACCTGCTCTCCAACGCCGCCAAGTTCACCGAGCAGGGGACGATCACGCTCGGCGCCCGGACCGTGACCGACGAGGCCGGCGCCGCCTGGGTGGAGATCCGCGTGGCCGACACCGGCCAGGGCATCCCGGCCCGGGAGATGCCCAAGCTGTTCGAGCGCTTCTCGCAGGTGGACGGGTCCCCGACCCGCAAGGCCGGCGGCACCGGCCTGGGCCTGAACATCACACGCCACCTGGTGGAGCTGCACGGCGGGCGCATCTGGGCCGAAAGCGCCGGGCGGCCGGGCGATGGCGCGACGTTCTACGTGACCCTGCCGGTCTTCGAGCCGGCGCCGGCCGCGCCCGTGCGGGAGGGCGCGCCGCCCCTGATCCTGGTGGTCGAAGACGACCAGGGCCTGCTGACGCTCTACCGCCGCTATCTGGAATCGTCCGGTTTCCGGCTGGAGGGCGTGGAGCACGGCAGCGAGGCCGTGCGGCGCGCGGCCGAGCTTCAGCCGGCCGCCATCCTGCTGGACGTCTTCATGCCCAACACCGACGGCTGGCAGGTGCTGGCCGACCTGAAGCAGGACCCGCAGACGCGCGCCATCCCGGTGATCATGTGCACCATCGCCGACGAGCGCGAGCGCGCCCTGCAGCTGGGCGCCGCCGACTACCTGATGAAGCCCATCCTGGAGACGGACCTGACCCGCGCTCTGGGCAAAGTCCTGCCGGTCAACGGCGCCGGGGCGGGCCGATGACCCGCGACCTCTTCATGGTGTGCGCGGACTGCGGCGACCGGACGCCGTTCTCGGCGGCCCGGCTGCGCTGCCTGGCCTGCGGCAGCGAATGGCTGGAGGCCGAGTACGACTACGCGGCCGTGGCCGACGCCTTCGCCGCCTCCCATCTGCGGCGCGAGCCGGGCCTGTGGCGTTACCGCGAGCTGCTGCCGCTGCGCGACCCGGCCAACGTCGTCACCCTGGGCGAGGGCAACACGCCGCTGGTGCCGGTCTCGAACCTGGGCCTGATGCTCGGCCGCCCGCGCCTGTTCATCAAGGACGAGCGCCAGAACCCGACCGGCTCCTTCAAGGACCGTCAGGCGGCGCTGGCCGCGGCGGTGATGAAGGAGGCCGGCCTGACGGAGGCCGTCGTCGCCTCCACCGGCAACGTCGCCATCTCCTACGCCGCCTACTGCGCCCGGGCCGGCATCAAGCTCTACGC
The DNA here is from genome assembly GCA_034434015.1 of Anaerolineales bacterium. Taxonomy (GTDB): domain Bacteria; phylum Chloroflexota; class Anaerolineae; order Anaerolineales; family UBA6663; genus SpSt-583. The sequence continues at coordinate 7,196 of DAOUAB010000169.1, read as the reverse complement.
CTTCCTGACCTCGCTGGTGCCGCCGGAGAAGATGCGCGAGTGCGCGCTGTACGGCGCCCAGGTCATCAAGGTCACCACCACCTACGACAAATCCAAGGACCTGGCCCAGGCCTTCGCCCGCCAGCGCGGCATGTACTACGACCGCGGCCTGCGCAGCATCGCGTCGGTGGAGAGCATGAAGACGCTGGCCTACGAGATCGCCGAGCAACTCGGGCGGCAGGCGCCGGGCGGACCGCGGCGCGGTCCACCCGGCCACAACGGCCGCCCGCCGACGCTGTGGCGCGCGCCGGACTGGTACATCCAGTCGGTGAGCGGCGGGCTGGGGCCGGTCGGCGTGGCGCGCGGTTTCCAGGAACTGCACCGGATGGGCCTGATCGACCGGATGCCGGCGCTGGCCTGCATCCAGGCCGAGGGCTGCGCGCCGATGGTGACGGCCTTCAAGCGCCGGAGCGACGTGACCGACGTCGTCCTGACGCCGCGCACCCGCATCGGCACGCTGGCCACCGGCAACCCCGGGCGGGCCTACACGGCGCTCAAACGCTACATCGACCGGCACGGCGGCGCGATGGAGTCGGTCAGCGACGAGGAGGGCTTCCGGGCCATGCACGTGATGGCCAAGATGGAGGGCTTCTCGATGGAGCCGGCCGCGGCCGTGGCCTTCGCCGGCTTGTTCAAACTGGTCCACCAGGGCCGGATCAAGCCCGAGGACGTGGTGGTGATCAACTGCACCGGCCACACCTTCCCGGTGCAGAGCGAGGTGCTGGGCGAGGGCTGGGCGCGCGACGTGGACATGGGCGCGCCGGAGACCGAGGCCGCCGGCGCCGGCCCGCAGCCGGAGGGCGTGCTGGCCGCGCTCGAGCGCCTGGACGAGCGCGTGCGCTCCATCGCCATCGTTGACGACACGCCCGACGCCGTGCGCCTGATCCGGCGCATCCTGCAATCCAGGGGCGATTACCAGGTGTACGAGGCGCACGACGGCCGCGCCGGCCTGGCCCTGATCCGCGACAAGCGCCCGGACCTGGTGATCCTGGATTTGATGATGCCGGAGGTGGACGGGTTCGCGGTGCTGGACGCCCTGCGCGCCGACGAGGCCACCCAGGACATCCCCGTGATCGTCGTCACCGCCAAGGCCCTCACCCCGGACGAGCGCGACCGGCTGACCGGCCAGATCGAGACCCTGCTGCAAAAGGGCTCGTTCATGGACGACGAACTGCTCGACGATGTGTCGAAGGCGTTAACCTGAGCTTCTGGCGAAGTACGAAGTACGGAATACGCACCACGCAGCCGGTGTTACGTAATCCGTAATCCGTATTTCGTTCCGCCATGCAACTCGGCCCCAAGCTCCCATCGTGGAAGTCAACGCAGGCGCAGGGCATCGCCGCCGCTTTGCTCTCGGCGTTCGTCTCGGGCCTGGTGCCGATCTTCGGCAAGCAGGCCTACGAGGCCGGGGTGGCCCCGTTCACGCTGGCCATGCTGCGCACCGTCGGCGCGGCGGCCGTCTTGTGGCTGATGCACTTCGTCTTCTGGCGCCAGTACATCTACATCTACCCCTTCGCCTTCGCGGCCTGCCTGACGGCCGGCGTGATCAACGGCCTGGGGTCGCTGTTGTTCTACACCGGCCTGCAGCAGCTCGACGCCTCCATCAGCCAGCTGCTCTTCGCCCTGTACCTGCTTTTCCTGACGCTGTTCTCGTGGCTGGACGGCTACCGCATCTCGCGCCTGACCCTGCTGCGCCTGGGCCTGGCGCTGCTGGCCGTCGTCCTGCTCAAGTGGACGGCCGGCGCGCCGCCCGACTGGCCGGCCACCCTGATGCTGATCACGGCCGGCGCGATGTATGCCCTGCACGTCTCCATCAACCAGCGCACCCTGTACGACGTGCCCGCGCCGACCGTGACCCTGTACACGCTCTCCGGCATGGCCCTGACCGTGTTTGTGGCCTACCTGGTCGGCGGCCAGCCGGCGCTGCCGCAGACGGCCGCCGCCTGGCAGCCGGTGCTGATGCTCACCGCCGTGACGCTGATGGCGCGGCTGACGCTTTTCCTGGGCGTCAAGCACCTGGGCGGCATGCAGGCCGTGCTCATCAACCTGGGCGAGGCGCTGGTGACGGTGCTGGCCGCCATGCTGCTGCTGGGCGAGATGCTGACCCCTATGCAGTGGCTGGGGGCGGGCGTGCTGGCCGCCTCGCTGCTGCTGGTGACGCGCGAGCAGGCGCTGGGCGTCATCCCGCGCCCCAAACCCTGGCTGCAAATCTTCACCCATTGGTTCGCGGCCGCCTCCGCCTTCTTCTCGCCGGAGCCGCCTCAGCCCGCCCCGCCGCCCCCGGCCCCGGCCGGCTCTGTCCCGGGCGCGTCCAAACCGGCCGACGATTGATCAGCCCCCGACGCCCGATGGCGGCCCCGTCCCGCCCGTGCCCAACCTAAAGGCGCCAAGCCGCCCCCTCGGCGACGCCCCAGAGGCGCGTCGCCCTGAGCGGCTCGGCTTCGCCGGGCTGGCCGAAGGGCCAGGGGACGGCTCGTGGCTGGTCGCCGACAGCCTTGGCGTGCGCCCCGCCGGGTGCCTTCGGGCTTTTTGGCTGACCCGTTCGCCTGTCAGATACCCCTCACCCACGTCATGCCGGCTTTCGCCGGCCTCCAGAAGAAGACGCTCGCAGAAGAGCGGGAGCTTCTGGGCCCCGGCCTTCGCCGGGGCGACAGTGGCAATGGTTGCGCCCGGGCGCGGCGGCCGGGAGATTGACCACCAGCGGCGAAGGCACCCACCCCGCCCCGAACGACACCCTCGCAAAAGGCGGGTGTTATAATCTCGGGAATCCAGCACCCGGCCAGTCACCTATGCGCTTCACGAAAATCGTCTGCACGATCGGCCCGTCCTGCGAGACCGAGGAAAAGATCACGCAGCTGATCGAAGCTGGAATGAACGTCGCCCGGCTGAACTTCTCGCACGGCACGCACGAGGACCACGCCATCCGCCTGGGCCGCATCCGGCGCGTGGCCAACCGCCTCAACCGGCCGGTGGCCATCCTCCAGGACCTGCAAGGGCCCAAGATCCGCACCGGCTGGCTGAAAGACCACCAGCCCGTGGAGCTGAAGGAGGGCGCCGAGCTGGTCATCACCACGCGCGAGGTGGCCGGGACGGCGCGCGAGGTCTCCACCACCTACGACGGCCTGCCCGGCGACGTGCGCCCCGGCGACCGCATCCTGCTGGACGACGGGCTGCTGGAGGTGCGCGTCGTGCGGGTGGACGGCGAGGACGTCCACACGCGCGTGGTCCACGGCGGCGTCCTGAAGGAGCACAAGGGCATCAACCTGCCCGGCGTGCTGGTCAACGCCCCGTCGCTGACCGAGAAGGACCGCCTCGACCTGGCCTTCGGCATCCAGCAGCAGGTGGACTACGTGGCGCTCAGCTTCGTGCGCCGCGCCGAGGACGTGGCCCTGATCAAGCGCGCGCTGGTGGAGATCGACCCCAAGGCGGCCAAGACGCCGATCATCGCCAAGCTGGAGAAGCCGGCCGCGCTCGACAACCTGGACTCGATCATCGACATCGCCGACGGCGTGATGGTGGCGCGCGGCGACCTGGGCGTGGAGCTCTCGCCCCAGCAGGTGCCCACCGCCCAGAAGCGCATCATCGAGGCCGCCAACCGCCAGCGCAAGCTCGTGATCACGGCCACGCAGATGCTCGAGTCCATGATCCACAACCCGATCCCCACGCGGGCCGAGGTCTCGGACGTGGCCAACGCCATCTTCGACGGCTCGGACGCCGTGATGCTCTCCGGCGAGACGGCCGCCGGCCAGTACCCGATCGAGGCAGTCAAGATGATGGCGTCCATCGCCGAGGAGGCCGAAGCCAACTTCAGCAAGTACAGCCGCTGGCGCGTGCCCAACGAGGTGACCTCGGACGACTCGGTGGCGCTGGCCCGCGCCGCGCGCGAGCTGGCCCACGACCGCGAGGTGAGCGGCATCGCCGTTTTCTCGCTCACCGGCCGCAACGCCCGCGTCCTCTCGAAGGCCCGGCCGCACGTGCCCATCCTGGCCTTCACCCCGGAGCCGAAGACGTATCTGCGCATGAGCCTGATGTGGGGGGTGACGCCGTACCTGATCCCGCACGCCGACAGCGTGGAGACGATGATCGCGCACGTCGAGGCGGCGCTGCTGCTCAACTCGCCGGTGCGCGCCGGCCAGCAGGTCATCCTGATCGGCGGTCTGCCGCCCACCAAGCTGGTGCCCGCCAACTTCATCCTGCTCCACACCGTGGGCCGCTCCTGACGCCGGCGGCCAAGCCGCCGGCCGGCGGCGCCGCGGCGTCTCACCCGACTTCCACCCCCCGTCTCCATGGCGATTGCTCCGACGGCTGAGGAGGTCCCGGCCCTCCGGCCTCCGCGGGACGCGCCCGGACGCGCCTTGCTGCGCGCGCGCGCTTACTATTTCTTCTTCTTCGGCGCCATCGGCTGCTACGCGCTGTACATCAACCTGTACTTCGCCGCGCGCGGGCTGAACGGCGCCGCCATCGGCCTGCTGGCCGCCCTCCCGCCGGCGATGCTCGTGATCGGCGGGCCGGTCTGGGGGGCGCTGGCCGACCGTTTCCGCCTGCACCAGACGCTGCTGCCGCTGGTGACCTTTGCGCCGGTGCTGCCCATCCTGCGCCTGGGCCAGACCGGGGAGCCGGCCGAGATGCTGCTGCTGGTCGGCGCGGCCTCGTTCTTCAGCATGGCGGCCGGGCCGCTCATCGACAGCGCCGTGCTCGATCTGGTGGCCGGCACGCGGCACACCTTCGGCAGCGTGCGGGTCTGGGGCACGCTGGGGTTCATCGTCGCCTCGCTCGGTATGGGCGCGCTGCTGCCGGTCGGCCTGGATTACCGCGCCTATGGCCCGATCTTCGTCGGCTACGCGGTCGGCATGGCGGCGGCGGGCGCGGCCGCCCTCGGCCTGCCGGCGCGGCGGCGCGCCTTGAGCGGCGGTTTCGGCGCGGGCCTCCGCGAACTGCTGCGGCAGCCGGCCTTTGCGCTGTTCCTGCCGGCCGCCTTCCTGGTCGGCGCCGCCACCCAGGCGGCGTTCTCGTTCTACCCGCTCCACCTCCAGCAGCTCGGGGCGACCGCGGCCCTCATCGGCCTGGCCGGCTCCGTTTCGGCCGTGAGCGAGATCCCGTCCCTGTTCTACGCCCGCGCCCTGCTGCACCGGCTGAGCGCCTGGGGCGCCAGCGCGCTCGGCGTCGCCGGGTACGCCGCGCGCTGGCTGCTGGTCGCCCTGGCGCGCGACCCGGCCGCGGCCACGGCCACGCAGGTGCTGCAGGGCCTGTCCTTCGGACCGTGGCTGGTGGGCGGGGTGGCCTACGTGGACGCGCGCACGCCGCCCGGCCTGAGCGCCACCGCGCAGGCCGTGTTCACGGCCACGCAATGGGGGCTGGGCGCGGCCATCGGCGCGGCGGCCGGCGGCTGGGCCTATGAACATCTGGGGGCGGCCGGTTTCTTCGTCGCCGCCTCCGGCGTCAACGTCGCCGGGCTGAGCCTGATCCTGGCGGCTTCACGTTATAATCGAGGCTGATGGACGCCTCCGCCCCGCTCCCTGCGACCCAACTGCGCTGCACACAGTGCGGCGCCGAACTCCACCCGGACGAGGGCCAGCTCTTCGTCACCTGCCCCAACTGCAACAGCACCGTCTTCATCGACAAGTCGCGCGTCGTCTTCCACTACGCCCTGGCGCCGACCGTGGACGAGGCCAAGGCGCGCGGCCTGCTGGCGCAGTGGATGGCCGGCAACCAGACGGTGAAGGACCTGGACAAGAAGGCCCGGCTCGTCGGCCAGTCCTTCGAGTATTTCCCGCTCTGGTATTTCAAGCGGCGCGGCGCCGGGGGCCGGGACCTGCTGGACCTGGCGCCGGCGGCGGCCACCTCGGTGACCGAGCTCACCTCCCTGCAATTGCCGGCCGGCGATCTGCAGAAATACGACCCGGGCCTGGATGCCCAGGCCGTGCCGCCGACCGTCCCGTTGCAGACGGCCCTCGGCTGGGTGAAGGAGCGCGGCGTGCCGGCAGCCGAGATCGCCGAGACGGCGCTGGTGCACGTCCCGGTCTACACGTTCAAGTACACGTTCCAGAACAAGACGTACACGGCGCTGGTGGAGGCCGCCACCGGCCGGACGCTGGCCAATATCTTTCCGGCCAAGGCCGAAGCGCCCTACCTGGCGGCCGGCTGCGCGGCGGCCGGGACGTACCTGGCGCTGGCCCTGATCCCACTCATCGCCGGCCTGGCCAGCGACGAGAGCGGCTTCTTCGTCGGCCTGGCGATCTGCGCCGGCCTGGGCCTGCTGGCGGCGCCGGTCCTGTTCGCGTTCGCGGCCTGGGTGGCGGCCAAGGTGTAAGATGACTGAACCCCGCACCCTCACCGGTCTGAACTGCCCGCGCTGCGGCGGCACCATCCCGATCCCCGAGGGCCAGACCATTGTGCAGTGCCCGTACTGCGACCTGCGGGCGCTGGTGCGCGGCGAGCGCGGCGTGCGGCGCTACCAGGTGCCGGTGCGCGTGGACCGGGCGGCGGCGGCCAATAAGCTGGGCGAGTTCCTGGGCAGTAATCTGGCCATCGCCTTCAACGCGCGCAGCCAGGCGCGGCTGAGCGAGCAGTTCCTGGCCTACCTGCCCTTCTGGACCGCCTGGGCGCGCGTACTGGCCTGGGTGTTCGGCCAGGAGCGGGTGGGCAGCGGCAAAAACCGGCGCTGGGTGGCGCGCGAGCGCAAGATCACCGCGGACATGACCTGGACCGGCGCGGCCTGCGACGTCGGCGAGTTCGGCGTAAGCCGCGTGCCGCTGACCAGCCAGACGCTGGAGCCGTTCGACGCCGACGCCCTGCACGCCAGCGGGCTGGTCTTCGAGCCGGTCACGTCGATGAGCGAGGCGCGGACGGAGGCCGAGCGCGACTTCGAGGCGCGCGTCCAGAAGCAATCCAACGTCGACCGGGTGGCGCAGACCCTGATCCGCTTCGTCAACGAGCGCTTCGGCGTGGTGTACTATCCGCTTTGGGTGCTGCGCTACCTGTACCGCGACCGCGCCTACCAGATGGTGGTGGACGGGCACACCGGGCAGGTGCTGTACGGCAAAGCGCCGGGCAACACGCTCTACCGCGCCGCGGTGCTGGTGGGCGGCATGGCGCTGGGCGCGTTCCTGGCCGTGGACGCCGCCGCCGTCGCCCTGTACCTGAGCGCCACCAGCTCC
>DAOUAB010000168.1:0-9400 GCA_034434015.1 Anaerolineales bacterium | reverse complement strand
GGGGCCAAAGGCATGGTGTTCGTCGGCGCGCTGCAGGCGTTCGAGGCCGAGGGCCACACGCCGGGGCGCCTGCTGGGGACCTCGGCCGGCGCGATCACCGCCGCCCTGCTGGCCGCCGGCTACACCTCCGACGAGATGCTCGCCGCGCTGGCCGAGCGCGAGGGCGAGCGTTCGGTGTTCGCCGGCTTCATGGGCGTGCCCGAGGCGCCGGACAAAGCCGCCTTGCAGACCAGCGCCACGCGCGACCTGCTGCGGCGCCTCAACCTGCCCTTCGTGCCGGACGGCTTCGAGGAGAAGCTGGACGACTGGCTGATCGAATGGATGGCCGCCCAGCCGGGCCTGCGGCACGTCATCTCCTTCATCGAGCGCGGCGGCTGGTATTCGGCCGACAACTTCCTCAAGTGGCTGCGCCGACGTCTGGACAGCGGCAGCTTCAAGGGCGCGCCGCGCGCCTTCAGCGGGCTGCGCCTGGCCGAGTTCCACGCCGCCACCGGCGTCCACCTGTCGCTGGTCGCCTCGGACGTCACCGCCCAGCAGATGCTGGTCCTCAACCACCAGACCGCGCCGCGTCTGCCGGTGGTGATGGCCGTGCGCATGTCCATGAGCATCCCGCTCCTCTGGCAGGAGGTGATCTGGGACGCGGACTGGGGCCCGTACCGCGTCGGGTCAGGCCCGGAGCGCGACCTGACCGGCCACGCCATCGTGGACGGCGGCCTGCTCTCCAACTTCCCGCTGGAACTGCTCGTCTCGTCCGACGAGCGCGTGACGGCCGTGATGGGGCCGAAGAGCGGGGCCCGCGTGCTCGGGATGCTGATCGACGAGGCGCAGGCGGTGCCCGGCGCCGACGAGGCCGCGACGCGGGCCGCCCCGCCGTCGGGCGGCCTCCGCCTCGGACAGTTGCAGACCATCCAGCGCCTGGGGAACCTGGTCAACACCACCCTGAGCGCCCGGGACAAGATGGTGATCGAGACCTTTGAGAACCTGGTGGTGCGCCTGCCCGCCCGCGGCTACGGCACGGTCGAATTCGATATGACCGACGAGCGCCGCGAGCGGCTGGTGGCGGCCGGCCGCGAGGTGATGGCCGCTTATCTCGAACAGCGCGCGGCGGAGCCGGTCAGCTTCGCGTTTGGGCCGGAGGCCGAGCGCGCCCGGGACACCGCCGACAAGGTCGCCTTGAAGGCTCTGGGCGGCTGGTAACCTGTTCTGGGGAGACCGAATGACGCGTGACACCACCTCCACCCGGCTGCCGTTCCTGACCAAGCTCGCCTACGGCGCGGGCGACACCGGGCCGGCCATCATCGCCGCCATCAACGGCTTCTTCCTGCTCGATTTCCTGGTCAACGTCGCCGGCCTGCGCCCCGGCATCGCCGGCAACATCTTCCTCATCGCCAAAATCTGGGACGCCGTCAACGACCCGGTCGTCGGCTGGCTGAGCGACAAAACCATCAGCCGCATGGGCCGCCGCCGGCCCTGGCTGCTGTTCGGCGCCCTGCCCTTCGGCCTGGCCTTCCTGTTGCACTGGATCGTGCCGCCGCTGGACGAGGCCGGCAAGTTCTGGTATTACCTGGTCATCGCCATCCTGCTGGACACGGCCATCACGGCCGTCGGCGTGCCGTACGTGGCTCTCGCCCCGGAGCTCACGCCGGACTACGACGAGCGCACGCGCCTGAACTCCTTCCGCTTCGGGTTCTCGATCCTGGGCGGGGTGCTGGCCGCGTTCTTCCACACCCAGATTGTCAACGCCTTCGGCGCCGACCGGGCCACGGGCAACGCCGTGAGCGTGGCGATCTGGGCGCTGGTCAGCGTGGCCGGCTTCCTGTGGACGTTCTTCGGCACGCGCGAGCCGGAGTACGCCACACGCGCCGCCGAGCCGCCGGCCGGCCCGGGCTTCGCGGAGGGCCTGCGGACGGTGTTCGGCAACCGGCCCTTCGTCCTGGTCACCATCATCTACCTGCTCTCCTGGCTGGCCATCCAGTTCGTCCAGAACAACCTCTTCATTTATGCCCGCGACTGGGTGGGCCTGGACGCCGGCGTGTTCGGTTTTCTGCTGCTGGCCCTGCAATTCTCCAGCTTCGTCTTCATGCTCATCTGGGCCCGGGTGAGCGAGCGCATCGGCAAGAAGGCCGTCTACTACCTGGGGACCCTGGTCTTCGTGCTGGTGCTGCTCGGCCTGTTCTTCGTCCCGCGCGGCCAGGTGACCCTGTTATTCGTCATCGCCGTGGTCGCCGGCATCGGCGTGGCCGTCTGCTACCTGATCCCGTGGAGCATGCTCCCGGACGTCATCGAGTGGGACGAGCTGCAGACCGGCCAGCGGCGCGAGGGCGTCTTCGCCGGCTTCTTCGTCTTCCTGCAGAAGCTCGGCCTGTCGCTCGGCCTGTGGGTCTCCGGCTGGGTGCTGGACCTGGCCGGCTATATCCCGGCCGAGGCCGGCCAGGCCGTGCCGCCCCAGCCCGAGAGCGTGCTGCTGGCGCTGCGGGTGCTGGTCGGCCCGGCCGGCGCCGTCATCCTGGCGCTCAGCTTCGTCGCCGCCTACCTGTACCCGATCACCAAGGAGAAGCACGCCGAGATTCGGGAGCAGTTGCGGCTGCGCGGCCTGCCGAATTAGGTGGTCCGTGGTCAGGCGCGGGTCTCCGGCCACTGGTCACGGATGGCTGAGGCTGACGCCCTGGGGCTATCCTGGAAAGACGCTTTGCCTTACTTAATCGTCGACGCCCATCAAGACCTGGCCTGGAACGCCCTGACGTTCGGCCGGGACTACACGCGCCCGGCGCTGGTCACGCGCGAGCGGGAGCGGGCCACGGAGACGCCCGCCCGCAACGGCCACACCCTGCTGGGCCTGGCCGACCTGCTGCTCGGGCGCGTGGCCGTGGTCTTCGCCACCCTGTACGTCTCGCCGCACCGGCGCCGGCTGGGCGAGTGGGACACCGAAGCGTACGCCGACGCCGCCCAGGCGCATCGGCTCTACGCCCGGCAGCTCGACTATTACCACCGCCTGGCCGACGCGCGCGACACGTTTCGCCTGATCGGCGCGCGCGCCGACCTGGAAGCCGTGCTCAAGACCTGGGAGGGCGACGACCTGGCGCAGCGCCGCATCGGGCTGGTGCCGCTCATGGAGGGCGCCGACGGCATCCGCGAGCCCAGGGAGGCCGAGTGGTGGATGGAGCGCGGCGTCCGGATCGTGGGCCTGGCCTGGGCCGGCACGCGCTACGCGGGCGGCACCGGCGAGCCCGGCCCGCTCACTCCGGAGGGCCGCCGCCTGCTCGAGGTGATGGCGGACCTGGGCCTGATCCTGGACCTCTCCCACGCTTCGGACGAGTCGTTTCTGGAGGCGCTGGACCGGTTCGAGGGCGTCGTCATCGCCTCGCACGCCAACCCGCGGGCGCTGGCCCGCAACGCCCGCCGCCCGGAACGTTTCCTCTCGGACGCGATGCTGCGCCGCCTGGCCGAGCGCCGCGGCGTGACCGGCATCGTGCCCTACAACCGCTTCCTCAAGCCCGGCTGGGAACCGCGCGACGGCCGGCTCGGACTGGAGGCCGTCGTCGCCGCCATCGACCACGTCTGCCAGGTGACGGGCAGCGCCGCGCACGTCGGCCTGGGCTCGGATTTCGACGGCGGCTTCGGCGTGGAGGCCGCGCCGGCCGAGATCGACACCGTCGCCGACCTCCAGAAGCTCGCCCCGGCCCTGGCCAGGCGCGGTTACGCCGACCGCGACATCGCCGCCATCCTGGGCGGCAACTGGCTGGAGGTCCTGCGCCGAGGGCTGCCGGCATGACGCACACGCCCGAGCCGCTGCCGCCCGACCCGAAATCCCCGGCGCGCCCGGCCCAGAGCCTGCTCGCCCGGTTGGGCACGGCTGTGGTCGGCGTCGGCTTTGTGCTCTTCGTCGTCGGCGTCTCGCCCGAGCTGATCGGGATGGATGTGACGCCCGGGCTGGGGCTGCTCCAGATCGCCACCTTCCTGCTGGGCATCAGCCTGATGACGCTCGGCGCTTACGTCTACATGTACGCCACCCGTCATCGTTCCCTGCCGCGCCGGCTGCGCGAGGACATCGGCGTGCGTCTGATGGCCACCGGCGTCGTCATCGCCGTCAGCACCGGCCTGGCCGACGTCATCGGCATCGGCACGCACTTCGGCCAGCAGCGGCCATACTTTGGCCCGGTCCAGGCCTGGGGCGTGGCGCTCGGCGTGCTCGTAATCATCGTCGGCATCGGGCTGTACTCCAAACGGTGAGGCGCCGGCCAGCGGTGGTGACAATCGGCACTCGCGCGCCGCTCCGGCGGCCTCTATAATCACTTACCTCGGAGGGTCACCCCATGAAAGTCCAAAGCATCCTGGCCACCAAAGGCGCCAAAGTCTTCAGCATCACCCCGGACCGGTCCATCCGCGAGGCCACTCAGTTGCTGACCGAACACCGCGTCGGCGCCCTGGTCGTCCTGAACGACGCCGGCGCGCTGGTCGGCATCGTCTCGGAGCGCGACATCGTCCGCGCGGTCGCCCAGGGGTTGGACCTGCAACAGCCCGTCAGCACGCTGATGACGCGCAACGTGGTCGTCGGCTCGCTGCACGACGACCTCAGCTCGGTGATGCAGACCATGACCGAAAAGCGCTTCCGCCACCTGCCCGTGGTCGAGCAGGGCGAGCTGGTCGGCATGATCTCCATCGGCGATCTGATCAAGGCGCAGCTGGCCCAGTACCAGGGCGAGATCGAGACGCTGGTGACGCAGATCACGCAAGGGGAATAGGCCCGCCATGACCCAACCTGGAACCGCTTCCCATCCCCTGCGCGTCGCCATCATCGGCTCCGGCCCGGCGGCGTTCTACGCGGCGGAGCACCTGTTCAAACAGCCCGACCTCGTCGTCGAAGTGGATATGTTCGACCGCCTGCCGACGCCCTTCGGCCTGGTGCGCGGCGGCGTCGCCCCGGACCACCCGAAGATCAAGACGGTCACCAAAGCCTTCGACGCCATCGCCGCCCACCCGCGCTTCCGCTTCTTCGGCTACGTGGAGTTCGGGCGCCACCTCACCCTGGACGACCTGAAGGCGCGCTACCACCAAATCCTGTACGCCACCGGCGCCCAGACGGACCGGCGCATGGGCATCCCGGGCGAGGACCTGGCCGGCAGCCACCCGGCCACCGAGTTCGTGGCCTGGTACAACGGCCATCCGGATTATCGCCACCACGTCTTCGACCTCTCCCAGGAGCGCGCGGCGGTGGTCGGCGTGGGCAACGTCGCCATTGACGTCGCCCGCATTCTGGTCCGCACGCCGGAAGAACTGCTCGCCACCGACATCGCCGAGCACGCGCTGGAGGCCCTGCGCCACAGCCGGATCAAGGAGGTCTACCTGCTCGGCCGCCGCGGGCCGGCCCAGGCCGCCTTCACCAACCCGGAGGTGAAAGAGGTCGGCGAGATGGCCGGCGCCGAGGTCGTCGTCCGCCCCGACGAAGTCCAGCTCGATCCCCTCAGCCAGGCCGCGCTCGAGAGCAGCCAGGACCGGACGCTGCACAAGAAGGTCGAGTTGCTGCAAGGCTACGCCCTGCGCAAACCGGAGGGCAAGGAGAAAAAGCTGCACATCCGTTTCCTCGTTTCGCCCGTGGAGTTGATCGGCGACGACCAGGGCCGGGTGGTGAAGATGCGGCTGGTGCGCAACGTGCTGGTGGCCAGCGAGACCGGCACGCTCAACGCCCAGGCCACCGACCAGTTCGAAGAGCTCGAGGTCGGCCTGGTCTTCCGCTCGGTCGGCTATCGCGGCGTGGCGCTGCCGGGCGTGCCGTTCCATGACCGCTGGGGCGTGATCCTCAATGAAAAAGGCCGCGTGCTCGACCCGGACACCAAACAGCCGCTGGCCGGCCAGTACACGTCCGGCTGGATCAAGCGCGGGCCGAGCGGCGTCATCGGCACCAACAAGCCGGACTCGGTGGAGACGGTGACGTCGATGCTCGAGGACCTGGCGCGCGGCGCGCACCTTCAGCCCGGCGACCCGGACCCCCAACATCTGGAAGCCCTGGTGCGCGAGCGCCAGCCCCTGTACGTGACCTACGCCGACTGGAAGCGCCTGGACGAGATGGAGATTCAGCGCGGCCGGGCCGTCGGTCGCCCGCGCCTCAAGTTCACGGCCATTGACGAGATGCTGGCCGCCCTGGGCAAGGCCGTGCCCACGCCGTAATCCAGCCCGATCGTTCCCGACCAGCCCGACGCCCGCCGTGCCCTGCCGGCGGGCGTTGTCGTTGATCGCGAACTCAGCGTCGCCTCCCATGGCGCAAACGGCCACGCGCGGCGCGTCGGGCTCAGAGGCGCCTGCCGCGGCCCGTGATCGCGCCTCCTGCGAAATCCGCGTCCATTCGCTGCCAACGCAAACCCCGGCTAACCAACGCCCTCTTCTTTCTTTTTTCCCGCCCCCCTAGATTCAGCGCGCACGCCGCAATCTGAAGGGGGTTGTCGTCATGCGTTTCACACTCTCCGTCTCGCTCGTCGCCAGCCTGCTCCTTGCCGCCGCGCTCGCCGCCGGCTGGCCCGCCGCGCGGACCGCCCGCGCCGACGAGCCCACCGCGACCGTCGCTCTGACGCCGCCCGCCGAACCCCCGGCCACGGCGACCGAGACGGCGACCCTCTTCCCCTCGGACACGCCCACAACCTGGCCGACCGAGACAGCGTCACCGACAGCGACCCCCTCGCCCGAAGCCTCGCCGACCGTCATCCCGGACACGCCGACGGCCGAGAACGCGACGGCCACGCCCGCCCCGCCGGCGACCGGCGCGCCCACCGAGTCGCCTCGGCCGCCGACCAGTGAGCCCTCGCCGACAGGGACGGACACACCCACGGCGCTCGCCCCCACAGCCGAGCCAACGGTTCACGTCAACCCAGCTGCGCCCACGCCCACACCGACCGCGGCCGCCGGGTTGATCCATCCCGCGTCAACCACGCTCGTCATTCACCAGGTCTACGGCGGCGGCGGCAACGCCGGCGCCCCGTACCGCCATGACTTCGTCGAATTGCGCAGCCTGGGCGGCGCGTTCAGTCTGGCGGGCTGGTCCCTCCAATACGCGCCGGCCGCCGGGAGCGCCTGGTCGGTAATGTCGCTCTCCGGCGTGGTCCCGGCCGGCGGGCGTTTCCTGGTGCAGCTGGCGTCCGGCGGCGCGAACGGCGAGCCGCTGCCCGCGCCCGACGCGGTCGGCTCCCTCAACCTGTCCGCCTCGGCCGGCAAGGTCGCCCTGGTCAGCGCCAGCGCCGCCCTCTCCGGCCCCTGCCCGTCCGACGCCGCCATCGTGGACTTCGTGGGCTATGGCGCCAGCGCGAGTTGTTATGAGGGCCACCCGTCCGGTGGCCTGGGCAACGCCGCCGCCGCGGTGCGCGCCGGGGCATTCGACACCAACGACAACGCCGCCGACTTCGTCGTCGCCGCGCCCGCGCCGCGCCTTGTCAGCCCCACGGCTACGCCGACGGACGGCGCCCCCACCGCGACCCCGTCGGCCGTCGCGCCGGTCCCCAGTCTCACGTCAACCCCGACGGTCGCCGCTACGCCGACCCGCGTTCCCTCGCCCACGCCTGACCCCCCTGCCCCCGGCTCGGTCGTCGTCAACGAGGTAGTCACCGACCCCCAGCAGGACTGGAGCGGCGGCAATTTTGGGCCGCTGCCTGGAAACGGCGCGGTGGGCGACCCGGATGAATTGGTGGAATTGCTCATCCTGGCCGACGGGCTCGACCTGACCGGATGGACCATCGAGTTGCGCGACGGCTCGGATGTGACCGGGGACCTGACCTCGGCCGGCGCGTTCCAGGTCGCGCGCTATGCCGGGGCCGGCGCGTTCACCGCCACGCGCGCCGGCGACCGGATGGTGCTCGGCAACGTGCGCGGCAGCGGCTCGATGACCAACAGTGTCGTGATCGTGCTCAGGGACTCGGCCGGGGCCGTGATTGACCAGGTGTCGCTCGGGCACGGGGCGCCGGACGGCAACGCCGGCGGGCCGGGCGATGAAGCCGTCGCCCGCCGGCCGGACGGCTTCGGGGCCTGGACCCGGCAGGCCGCCACACCGGGCGAGACGAATGACTCGGCGCCGCTGCCCACACCCACGCCGCCCGCCGCGACCGCGACGCCCACACAGACCGCCACCCCCACGCCCGCGCCGGTCGCCTACCCGCCGCAGGCCGTGCTCATCAACGAGGTCGCCTGGGCCGGCACGGCCGCCTCGGCCAGCGACGAATGGATCGAACTACACAACCCCGGCCCGGCGCCGATCCCCTTGGGAGGCTGGACGCTCACCGACGGCGGCGACCTCGACCTGCGCTTCCCGGCGGGCCTGGTCCTCGCGCCGGGCGGCTATCTGCTCCTGGAGCGCAGCGACGACGCGACGGTGGCCGACATCGCCGCCGACCTGATTTACGCCGGCGGCCTGAGCAACAGCGGCGAGACCCTGCGCCTGGGCGATCCGCTCGGCAACCTGATTGACCTCGCCGACGGGGCCGGCGGCTGGCCGGCCGGCGACCCGGCAACTTTCGCTTCAATGGAGCGCCGCGGCCGCGACTGGGTGACGCACTCCGGCGCCGCGCAAGGTCACGACGCCGGCAGCGGCGCGCTGCGCGGCACGCCGCGCGGCCCGAACTCGGCGCTGCTGCCGGCGCCCACACCGCCGGCGTTCCCCGATACGTTGCGCCTGAACGAGTTTCTGCCCGCGCCCGGCGACGGCGCCGATGAGTTTGTGGAGATCCTCAACCTCGGCCCGGCGCCTGTTGATTTGAGCGGCTGGCAGTTGGACGACGCCGCCGGCGGCAGCGCGCCCTACACGTTTCCGCCGGGCGCGCAGCTCCCGCCCGGCGGCCTGCTCGTCCTGCATCGCGGCGACAGCGGCCTGGCGCTTAATAACGACGGCGACTCAGTCCGCCTGCTCACCCCGGACGGCCGCCTTGTTGACGAGATGGCGTTCAGCCGCAACCCGGGTGTGAATGTCAGTTGGGCGCGCGTCCCGGATGGCGGCGCCTGGGCGCTGGTCACCGCGCCCTCGCCCGGCGCTTCGAACAACGGCGCCCCGGTCTACGTGTCGCCGGAGGCCCGGCCGGCGTCGGGCGGCGTGCCCATCGGCGTTTTCCGCACCTGGCCGGCGGGCGCCTGGGCCTGGATCTCCGGGCGCGTCACCGTCCCGGCCCCGCTCTTCGGCAAACGCGTGATCTACCTGCAAGACGAGACCGGCGGCCTCCCGGTCTACCTGGGGCGCGGCGACTGGCCGGCGCTGGTCGTGGGCCAGCGCGTCACGCTGCTGGGCCACTCGCGGATTCGCAGCGGGCGCCTCGAGTTCTACTCGCGCGACCTGTGGCACGTCCATTTTGAAGCGCCGGACGGCCTGACGGCGGCGCCGCTTGCCGCCGGCGCGCCGGGGCTGGTCAACGCCGCCAACGCCGGCGCGCTG
>DAOUAB010000167.1:0-12856 GCA_034434015.1 Anaerolineales bacterium | reverse complement strand
CACCAGCCGCTTGATGTTCAACTGCACCTCGCGGCGCAGATCGCCTTCGACGACAAAATGCTGCGAGATGTAATCCCGGATCAGGGCCGCTTCCGCCTCGGTCAGATCGCGGATGCGCTTGTCCGGGCTGATCCGCGTCGCCGCCAGAATATCCTGAGCGGACTTCGGACCGATGCCATACAGGTAAGTCAGCCCGATTTCGACGCGTTTGTCGCGCGGCAGGTCAACGCCTTCAATACGCATGGTCGACTTTGCTCCCTTAGCTCCAACTCAACCCTGACGCTGCTTGTGCGTCGGATCCGAGCAAATCACGTACACGCGCCCGCGCCGGCGGACGATCTTGCACTTGGCGCAGCGCTTTCGAATAGACGCCTGGACTTTCATGGTCAAACTCCCGCTCAATAAGCGCAAACCTAAAGTATACAATTATCCTGACATTACGTCCAGGGCCGCTTCAAGCCCGCGTCAGGATGTCCGGCTCAGCCTCCGTGACGATGACCGTATGTTCGAAGTGGGCCGCCAGCGACCCGTCTTCGGACACCACCGTCCACTGGTCCGGCTGGACCAGGGTCCCCGCCGTCCCGACGATTACCATCGGCTCGATCGCGAGCGCCAGCCCGGTCTGCACCCGCCGCCCCGTGCCGGCCTTGCCGATGTTAGGCAGCTCCGGGTCCTCATGCAGCGAGCGCCCAATGCCGTGTCCGGTGTAGCCCTCGGCCAGCCGGTAGCCGCGCGACTCCACGTAGTCCTGGATAGCGGCCGAAACGTCGCCGAGCCGGGCGCCCGGCCGCAGGCGCGCCAGCCCGGCGTAGAGCGCGCCTTCCGTGACCTCGAGCAGCCGCTCGACCTCGGCGCGGCAATGGCCCACGCCGACGCTGATCGCCGCGTCGGCGTAGTAGCCCTGGTAGCGCACGCCGCAGTCCAGACTCACCAGGTCCCCCTCCCGCACCGGGCGCGGCCCGGGCAGCCCGTGCACCAGCTGCTCGTTGATCGAGATCGTCGTGGCGTACGGATACGGGTACGGACCCGGGTAGCCCTTGAAAGCCGGCTCGGCCTTGTTCTGGAGGATCACCTTTTCGGCGATCGCGTCTAGCTGGCGGGTGGTCACACCCGGTTTCAGCCTGGCGCGCATCTCGGCTAGGGCCAGGGCCGCAATCCGGCCGGCGGCGCGCATCAGGGCGACCTCGCGCGCGCTCTTGCGCTCGACGCCGGATTTCCAGCCCGGCCGCGCCTCGCCGCGTTCTGCGGCCGGCGCGGGGCGCGTCATGGCCGCGCGGCCGCCCGGCCCAGGGCCGCCTCGACCGCCGAGCGCAGTAGCGGCGTGACCTCGGCCACCGACCCCTCGCCGTCAATCTCGATCAACAGGCCGCGCTCCCGATACAGGTCGATCAGCGGCGCCGTCTGCTCGAGGAAGACGCGGATCCGTTTGGCCTGCACTTCGGCCTTGTCGTCGTCGCGCTGGTACAGCTCGGTCCCATCCACATCGCAGCGGCCGGCCGTCTGCGGCGGGTTGCTGAGCAGGTTGTAAACGTGCGGCGGCGTGCCGCGGCACACATAGCGCGACGTCAGGCGCTGCAACAGGACGGCCTCGCGCACCTTCATGTACAGAACCGCATCCACCTGGCCGCCGAACTCCGCCAGGAGCGCATCCAGCGCCTGGGCCTGGGGCACCGTGCGCGGGAAGCCGTCCAACAAGGCGCCTGCCCGCGCATCCGGCTGGGCCAGGCGTTCCCGGATCATCCGGATCGTCACATCGTCCGGCACCAGCTCGCCCTTGTCCATATACTGCTTGGCCAGCTGGCCGAGCGGCGTCAGGCGCTTCAAGTTGTCGCGGAAGAGATCGCCCGACGCCACCTGCGGCAGCCCGTACTCGGCGCTCAGGATCTGCGCCTGAGTACCTTTGCCCGCGCCGGGCGGTCCAAAGAGCAGGAAGTATCTGGGCATGCGCCCCCTATTTCACCAGGAGCGAGTCGTTATACCCGCGCAGTTTCAGCTCGGCGTCCAGGCCGAAGAACGTGTCGCGCACCACGCCGACCACGATCAGCAGGCCCGTGCTCAGGATGGACAGCGAGCCGGAGACGCCGAGCAGCGGCCGGACGAGGAACGGCATCACGGCCACCACGCCCAGGAACAGCGCCCCGGGCAGCGTGATGCGGCGCAGGACTTTGGTCAGATATTTTTGGGTCGGCGTCCCTTTCGTCACGCCGGGGATTTGAGCGCCGGCCCGTTTCAGGTTCTCGCCGTAGTTCTGCTGGGTGAACAGCACGTCGGTGTAGAAGAACGTGAACAGCACCACCATGGCGAAGTACAGCAGCCAGTACCAGTCGCTCGTGCCGCCAAACAGGCGGCTGACGGCGGCCGCCGCGTCCGCCACCCACTGGGTTGAACTGTTCACAAAGAACTGGGCGATGATGGCCGGAAAGGACAGCAGCGCCTGGGCGAAGATGATCGGGATCATGCCGGCCATGTTGATCTGCAGCGGCAGATTGCCGCGCACCGGCATGCTCATGCGGTTGCCCATGCGCCGCCCGGGGTAGAGCACCGGGACGTTGCGCCGGCCCTGTTGCACGAACACGATCACGAAGACCATCAGCGCCACCAGCACCAGGAACGTGACCAGCGAGATCAGCCAGCGGCTCTGGTCCTGCAGCAGCGTCAGCAGCTGGCTGGGGATGCGCGCCACAATGCCGGCGAAGATGATCAGCGACAGGCCCTGCTTGCGCAGGCCGTATTCCGAGATCAGCTCGCCCAGCCAGATGGCGAACATCGTGCCGCCGGTCATCGCCACGATCATCGTAATGGTGGGCAGGTTGAAGCCCAGCTCGCCGAAATTCAGGATCGGGGTGCCGGTCGCCGGCTGCAAAGTCCGGATGAGCTGGATCTGGCCGAAGGCGTTCAACGCCGCCATCGGCACCGCCAGGTAGTAGGTCCAGCGCTCCATCAACTCCCGGCCGCGGGTGGGATCCTCTTCCATGATGCGCTGCAGGCGCGGGATGATGGGCACCAGCAGCTGCAGGATGATCTGCGCCGTGATGTACGGGTAGACGCCCATCGCCAGCACGGAGAAGTTGGACACCGTGCCGCCGGAGAGCAGGTCCAGGATGCCCAGGAAATTGCCGCCCGCCCCGCCCTGTTCGAGGATCGCCCGGACCGCCTCCACATTCACGCCCGGCACCGGGACGTGCGCCGCCAGCCGGTAGAGCACCAGCAGCGCAATCGTGATCAGGATCCGATTGCGCAGGTCTTCCGCAGTCCAGATATAACGCCACGCCGATATTCGCATGCCGGTCTCCGCGTTACGCGATGATCTCCACCGTGCCGCCGGCCGCCTGCACCTTGGCGACGGCCGTCTTGCTGGCGCGGTGCACCCGGATGGTCAACGGCTTCTGGAGGTCGCCCTGGCCCAGCAGCACGATCGGCCGCTCGGTGTCGCGCACCACGCCCGCCGCGACCAGGCTGTCCGGGGTCACTTCCGCGCCGGCCTCAAAACCCGCCAGGCGCGCCAGGTTGACTTCGGCATACTCGGTGCGGAAGAGATTGATGAAACCGCGCTTAAAGGGCAGGCTGCGGTAGAACGGCAGGTTGCCGCCCTGGCGGTAAAGCTTGCCCCCGCCGCCCGTGCGCGCGCCTTCGCCCTTGGTGCCGCGGCCGGCCGTCTTGCCCTGCCCGGCGGCGATACCGCGGCCCACGCGACGCTTCTTGCGGTTGGCGCCCGGATTGGGCACCAGATCATGTAGCTTCATGTGTTTATGCCTCTTCCACCTGCACCAGCCGGGCGACCTTGGCCAGCATCCCGCGCAGCTGCGGCGTGTCGGCCTGCTCCACCGTCTGGTTCAGGCGGCGCAGACCGAGGGCCCGGACCGTCGCCTTGTGCCGCTGCGAAAAACCGATCGGGCTGCGGACCAGCTTGATCCGCAGGGTCTTGGTCGGGGTCTCTTGGCTAGCCATGCTTCTTATCCCGGTTCCAGAACGGGGTGACGTGGCGCACCTCCTTGCGGCGGTAGGACGCCTCGACGCCCGGCTCCTTGAGCTGGCCCAGCGCCTCCAGGGTGGCGTTGACCACGTTCAACACGTTCGAGCTGCCCATCGACTTGGTCAGGATGTCGCGTACGCCGGCCGCTTCCAGCACCGCGCGCACGCCGCCGGCGGCGATCACGCCCGTGCCGGGCGAAGCCGGCTTGAGCAGGATGCGGGCGCCGCCGTGTTCGGCCATCACCTCGTGCGGGATCGTCGTCCCCATGATCTGGACCGGGCGCAGATTCTTGCGGGCGCGCTCGGTGGCTTTCCGGATGGCGTCCGGCACGGCCCGGCTCTTGCCGATGCCGATGCCCACGCGGCCGCGGTTATCGCCGGCGACCACGACGGTGCGGAAGGCGAAACGCCGGCCGCCCTTGATCACCTTGGCGACGCGCGTGATGTCGATCACGCGCTCGTCCAGCTCGTCGCCGCGCTCATCCGTCTGGGGGTCGCGGCTGCGGGGTGCTCGGGGTGTTCGTTGTGCCATTTAGAACTCCAATCCGCCTTCCCGGGCGCCGTCGGCCAGGGCCTTGACGCGCCCGTGGTAGCGGTAACCGCCGCGGTCGAACACAGCCTGGGTGATGCCCTTGGCCTTGGCCCGCTCCGCCACGGCCATGCCGATCAGCTTGGCCTGTTCCGTTTTCTTCTTGCCATCCAGCCGGCCCTTCAATTCGCCGTCGATGGTCGAGGCCGAGACCAGCGTCACGCCCTGCTGATCGTCGATCAATTGCGCATAAATGTTGGACAGGCTCCGGAAGACATTCAGCCGCGGGCGGCTGGCCGTGCCCGACAGGCGCGCGCGCACCCGCCGGTGGCGCCGCTCCCGGCCTGTCAATCGTTTCTTATCCGCCATTGCAAAACTCCTGTACGGGCGCACGGCTGTGCGCCCCTGCCCATTTACCCGACCTTGCCGGCCTTGCCCGCCTTGCGCTTGATGCGCTCGCCCTGATAGCGCAGGCCCTTGCCCTTGTACGGCTCCGGCGGCCGCCAGGCGCGCAGATTCGCCGCCACCTGGCCGACCAGTTCCCGGTCGATGCCCGACACCGTGATCAGGCGGGTCTTCTCGTCCACCCCGAAGCTGATCCCGGCCGGCGGATCCACCGTGACCGGATGCGAATAACCGAGCGCCATCACTAACTGCTTACCCTTGACTTCCGCCCGGTAGCCCACCCCCTCCACCTGCAGGGTCTTGGTGAAGCCGGTGCTCACGCCGACCACCATGTTGTTGAGCAGGGCCCGCATGGTGCCGTGCAGGGCGCGCACGTGGCGCGCGTCCGAGTCGCGCTTGAGCACCAGGTGCCCGTCTTCCACCGCGACGGCGACCTCCGGCACCAGCGTGCGCGTCAACTCGCCCTTCGGCCCCGTAACCTTGACCGTGTTGTCGCGGATATCCACCTGCACCCCTTTCGGGATGGCGATGGGTTTCTTGCCAATTCGGGACATGTGTCACTCCTCGTCCGGCGGCGCGCGAGCCGCGTCGTTACCACACCTTGCAGAGGACCTCGCCGCCGACGCCCAACTTGCGCGCCCGGGCGCCGGTCATCACGCCGCGCGGCGTGGACAGGATGGCGATCCCCATGCCGGACAGCACCCAGGGGATCTCGCTGCGGCGTGAGTACACGCGCCGGCCGGGCGTGGAGATGCGCTCCAGGCCGGTGATCACCGGGCGCTTGTCGCGGCGCTCGCCCACGTACTTCAGCGTGAGCCGCAGCGTCGCCTGGGGTTCGCCCTCGGCCTGCAGGACCGAGAAATCTTCGATGTAGCCCTCATCCTTGAGAATCTGCGCGATGGCCAGCTTCAGCTTCGAGCTGGGCAAAGCCACGGCGCTGTGGCCGGCTTTCAGCCCATTCCGAATGCGGGTCAGCATATCGGCAATTGGATCGCTGTGCATACCTGCTCTCCTCACCCCGCCTACCAGGACGACTTGACCACGCCCGGGATCTTGCCGGCCAGGGCCAGCTCACGGAAACAGATGCGGCACAGCTGGAACCGGCGGATGAAGCCGCGCGGCCGCCCGCACAGCTTGCAGCGGTTGCGCACCCGCACCGGGTACTTGCGCCGCATCTCGCGATAGGTCATGCATTTCTTCGCCATCGTGTCTTACGCGCCTTTCTTTCGGAATGGCATGCCCAGCATCTGCAACAACCGGCGGCCGTGCTCGTCCGTCCGGGCCGTGGTCACCACCGTGATCTCCATGCCGCGCAGCTTGTCGATCTTGTCGTAGTCAATTTCCGGGAACACCAGCTGCTCGCGCAGGCCCAGGGTGTAGTTGCCGCGCCCGTCGAACGCGTCGGGCGAGACGCCGCGGAAGTCGCGCACCCGCGGCAGGGCCAGGTTCATCAGCCGGTCCAGGAACGACCACATCCGCTCGCCGCGCAGCGTCACCTTGACGCCGATCGGTTTGCCTTCGCGCAGCTTGAAGTTGGAGATGCTCTTGCGCGCCTTGGCGATAACCGGCTTCTGGCCGGCAATGATCGTCAGGTCCCCGACGGCCGCGTCCAGCGCCTTGGAGTCCGTCTGGGTCTCTGAGCCGACGCCGATGTTGACGACCACCTTCTCGATGCGCGGCACCTCCATGACATTCTTGAAGGTGAACTCGCGCATGAGCTGCGGCACCACTTCAGTCTTGTAAAGCTCGTTTAGCCTGTGCATCGAACGACTTTCTCCCACGGCCTCGGCGTCATTTGTCCAGGAGGGCGCCGCTCTTCTTGGCCACCCGCACCCACTTGTCGCCTTCGAGGCGGAACCCCACGCGCGTGGGCTTCTTCGTTTCCGGGTCCACCAGCATGACGTTCGAGGCGTCCAGCGGCGCGTCGAACTCCGCGATCTGCGGGGCGCTCTGCATCCCGCGCGCCGCCTGGTTGGCCTTCTTGTGTTTCTTGCGGACGTTGACGCCCTGCACCACCAACCGGTTCTCTTTGGGCAGGACCTCCAGGACTTCGCCGCGCTTGCCCTTGTCTTTGCCGGCGATCACTTCCACCAGGTCGCCCTTCCTGATCTTGAGCTTGTGCATGGTCACAGGACCTCCGGCGCCAGCGACACGATCTTCATGAAGCCCTTTTCGCGCAATTCGCGCGCCACCGGGCCGAAGATACGGGTGCCCTTCGGGTTTTCGCCGTCGTCGTCCAGGATGACGGCGGCGTTGTCATCGAAGCGGATGTAGGAGCCGTCATCGCGGCGGTATTCCTTGGCGCAGCGCACGATCACGGCCTTGACGATGGCGCTCTTCTTCACGGCGCCCTGCGGGGCCGCTTCCTTGACGGTGGCCACCACCACGTCCCCCACGTAGCCGTAGCGGCGGCGGGAGCCGCCCATGATCCGGATCACCAGCAACTGGCGGGCGCCGGTGTTGTCGGCGACCGTCAGCCGCGTCTCCTGCTGGATCATGCCGCACCTCCCTCCGGCGCCAGCTCCGACACCTGCACGCCGCGGTTCAGCACGCTCTCCACCGTCCAGCGCTTGCGCTTGCTCAGCGGGCGGCTCTCGACGATCTGAACCTTGTCGCCGATCTGGCAGTTCTGCTCGTCGTGCGCCAGGAACTTCTTCGCGCGATGGACCACCTTGCCGTACAGCGGGTGGCGATAGCTGCTCTCGACCTCCACCACGACGGTCTTGGTCATCTTGTTGCTGGTCACTTGACCGACTAGGCGACGGCGAGGCATGTCAACTCTCCTTCTGAGCCGTAAGCTCGGCCGCAATTTGCCGCTCGCGGAGCACGGTCGCCAGCCGGGCAATCGACCGGCGCGTGGCCTGCAGCCGGGTGTAATCCGTCAGCTGGCCGGTGCGGAATTGAAAGCGCAGCTTGAACAACTCCTCGCGGGCATCTTCTAACTTGGACTCGATTTCGGCGGTGCTCAACGCCCGCACTTCACTGGGACGCATCACTGGCCTCCTGCGGCGACGATCTCGTCGGCCACCACCATCTTGGTCTTGATCGGCAGCTTGTGCGACGCCAGCCGGATCGCCTCCTTGGCGACCTCCTCCGGCAGGCCGGCCACCTCAAAAATGATGCGGCCGGGCTTGATCACGGCCACCCAGTGGTCCACCGCGCCCTTGCCCTTGCCCATGCGGCTCTCGGCCGCGCGCTGGGTCACCGGCTTGTCCGGGAAGATGCGCACCCACACTTTGCCGCGGCGCTTCATGTAGCGCACCAGGGCGCGGCGGGCGGCCTCAATCTGCCGCTGAGTCAGCCAGCAGGGCTCCAGCGCCTGCAGGCCGTACTCGCCAAAGGACATCTCCACACCGCGGGTCTCGTGGCCGGTCATCCGCCCGCGCATTTGTTTGCGCCATTTGACGCGCTTCGGCATTAACATAGTCCACCTCTCGCCGGGGTTAGGGGCCGGGGATGAGGGCTGTGCCAATTCATCAATCCCGGTCCCCGACCGCCAACCCCTATTCGCTCACGTACACGTCCTCGGTGACTTCCGGGACCTCGACCACTTCCGGCATCTTCTCGCCCTTGTAGATCCAGACCTTGACGCCGATCCGGCCGAACGTGGTCAGCGCCTCGGCGCGCGCAAAATCGATGTCGGCGCGCAGCGTCTGCGACGGCACCCGGCCTTCGCGGGCCGTCTCGCGGCGCGACATCTCGGCGCCGCCCAGCCGCCCGGAGCTGACGATCTTGATGCCCTGGGCGCCCTGGCGCATGGCCTGGGTCACCGCCCGTTTCATGGCGCGGCTGTGGCTGATGCGGCGCTCCATCTGGTCGGCGATGTTCTCGGCCACCAGCTTGGCCTCCAGGTCCGGCTGAGAGATCTCTTCCACCTCCAGCTTGACTTTGGTGCCGGTGAGCGTCTCCAGTTTGTGACGCAGCACCTTCACCTGCGCGCCCTTGCGCCCGATCAGGATGCCGGGCTTGGCCGTCCAGATGGTGATGGTCACGCTGGACGGCGAGCGGTCGATGTCCACGCGCGCGATGCCGGCCTTGGGCGCCTCGCGGTACACCAGCTTGCGGATGGCGAAGTCCTGCTGGAGCTGCTGGGCATAGCGGCCTTTGGGCGCGTACCAGCGCGCCTCCCAGTCCTTGATAATGCCCAGGCGGAAGCCGATCGGATGAACTTTACGACCCATCAGGAAGCCGCTCCTTCTTTCTCAGCCACGATAACCGTGATGTGCGCCGAACGCCGCAGGATCGGCTTGAACCGCCCGCGCGCGCCGAAGCGGCGCCACTTGCGCGTCGGCCCTTCGTCGGCGTAGGCCTTCTTGATATACAGCTCCGCCCGGTTCAGGCCGAAGTTCTCTTCGGCGTTGGCGATGGCGGTGCGGACGACCTTGTAGACCGCCCGGGCCGCCGTCTTGGGCGTGAACTTCAGCAGGTTGAGCGCGTCGTCGGCCCCGCGCCCGCGGACCATGTCCACCACCAGGCGCGTCTTCTGGGCCGAGAGGCCGATGTAGCGGGCCTGGGCCTTGACCTCGGTCATGCCTTGCCTCCCGCCGCCGTGTCGGTCGTCTTCTCTTTGCTCACGTGCCCGCGGAACAGGCGCGTGGGCGCGAACTCGCCGAGCTTGTGGCCGACCATGTTCTCGGTGATGTAGATCGGCACATGCCGCCGGCCGTCATGCACGGCGATGGTGTGGCCGACCATCTGCGGGAAGATGGTGCTGGCCCGGCTCCAGGTGCGCACGACCTTCTTGTCGCCGCGCTGGTTCATGGCCTCGATCCGTTTCAACAGCTTGGGCTCGACAAAGGGCCCTTTTTTCAATGAACGCGACATAGACTGCTCCGTCTTGCGTGTCTCGCCTTGCGCGCCCGACTGCGGCGGGCGCCCGCCGCGCTACGCCTTATCTCTTCCCGCGCGGCTTGACGATGAACTGGTCGGACTTCTTGTTGCGGCGCGTCTTGTAGCCCCGGGTCGGCTTGCCCCACGGGCTGCGCGGCCCCGGTTTGCCCACCGGCTGCCGGCCCTCGCCGCCGCCGTGCGGATGGTCGCGCGGGCTCATCGCCGTGCCGCGCACCGTCGGCCGGACGCCCAGGTGGCGCTTGCGGCCCGCCTTGCCCAGCTTAATATTGGAGTGGTCCAGGTTGCCGACCACGCCGATGGTGGCCATGCACGCCTGGCGGATCAGGCGCACCTCGCCCGACGGCAGGCGCACCTGGGCGTAATCGCCTTCCTTGCCGAGCAACTGGGCCGCCATACCGGCCGAGCGCGCAATCTGCCCGCCCTTGCCGGGCTGGATCTCGATGTTGTGGATCAGGGTGCCGACCGGGATGTTGGCGATCGCCAGGGCGTTGCCGGCCCGGATGTCGGCCTCCTTCTTGCTGGCCACCACCGTGTCGCCGACCTTCAGTTCCAGCGGCGCGACGATGTAGCGCTTCTCGCCGTCGGCGTAGTTCAGCAGGGCGAGGCGGGCCGAGCGGTTCGGGTCGTACTCGATGGCCGCAACCCGGGCCGGGATGTCTAGCTTGTCGCGCTTGAAATCGACCAGGCGCAGGTGCCGTTTGTGGCCGCCGCCGCGATGGCGGACGCTGACCGTGCCCTGATGGTCGCGGCCGCCGGTCATGCGCTTCGGGATCGTCAGCCGGCGCTCCGGCTTCGACTTGGTGATCTCGTCGAACGTCGGGCTCGTCATCCCGCGCCGGCCCGGCGACGTCGGTTTGTAGACTTTGACAGCCATTATTTCACACCCTCGAACAGGTCGATCGTCTGGTCGGCGCGGATGGTGACCACGGCCTTTTTATATTCCGGGTTGCGCTGCACCACCCGGCGCGTCCGCCCGCGCCGCCCCAGCTTGGCCGGGACGACCAGGACGTTGACCTTCACCACTTCCACATCGAACAGGGTCTCCACCGCTTCCCGGACCTGCGTCTTGGTCGCGTCCGCATGCACCTCGAACACATACTGGTGCAGCTTGGTCTGCTGGTAGCGCGACTTCTCGGTTTCAACCGGCCGCCGCAAAACATCGTAGAGCGTCAACATCGCCGTCCTCCTCAACCCAAATAACTCTGGATGACGTCCAGCGACGCCAGCGGCAACACCACCCGGTCATAGCTCAACAGGTCCCGGATGTTGAGATAGTTGGCGCGCAGATACTTGGCGTGCTCGATGTTTCGGATCGAGCGTTCGACGCCTTCGTTCTTCTCCGGCAGCAGCACCAGCGCCGAATCCACGCCGACCAGGGCGACCAGCGCCTTGAGCATCTCGGCCGTCTTCGGCTGCGCCAGCGCCAGCTCGTCCACCACCACGATCTGGGCCTCCGCCGCCTTGGCGCTCAGCGCCGAGCGGAGCGCGGCGCGCCGCATCTGGCGCGGCATCTGTTGGCTGTAATCGCGCGGCTTCGGCGTGTGCACTTTGCCGCCGCCCTTCCAGTGCGGGGCGCGGGTGGAGCCCTGGCGGGCGCGGCCGGTGCCCTTCTGCTTCCAGGGCTTCTTGCCGCCGCCGGAGACCTCCCCGCGCGTCTTGGTGGAATGCGTGCCCTGGCGGGCGTTCGCCAGCTGGCGCACCAACGCCTGGTGCATCAGGTCCTTGCGGATGGGCGCTTCGAAGATGGCGGCCGGCAGCTCCACGGTCCGGACCGTCTCACCCTTGAGGTTCTTGACTTCAACTTGCATGGCCGTCTCTCTCTCTCAGGTCAGCGCCCTACTGGGCCTTGCGCGCCGGGCGGATGGTCACCAGCGCGCCGGCGGCGCCCGGGACGCTCCCGCGCACCCCGAGCAGGTTGCGCTCGGCGTCCACCAGGGCGACCTGGATGTTGCGGCAGGTCACGTGGTCCATGCCCATATGGCCCGCCATACGCTTCCCCTTGCGCAGGCGGCCGGGAGTGGTGTTTGAGGAGCTGGCGCCCGGGGCGCGGGTCCGGTCGGAGGCGCCGTGGGTCTTGTTCTGGCGGCGGAAATTGTGGCGCTTGATGCCGCCCTGGAACCCCTTGCCCTTGCTCACACCGCTGATGTCCACGCGTTCGCCGACGGTAAACACGTCCACCTGCACCCGGTCCCCTTCCTTGACATCCGGCGTCTCGGAACGGAACTCGTGCAGGTGGCGCAACGGCGGCAGATTCAGCCCATGGCGCTTGAGGTGGCCCCGCTCGCCAGACGACAGGCGTTTGGGATTGACCTCTTCAAAGCCGAGCTGCACGGCGGTATAGCCGTCCTGCTCGATGGTGCGCACCTGGGTGACGAAACACGGCCCAGCCTGGATCAGGGTCACCGGCGTCACGGCGCCATTGTCCGAGATCAGCTGGGTCATGCCGACCTTCTTGCCAATCAGCCCTTTCATCAGGATACTCCTTGTATCTGGGCGGCGGGGTCGTCAACGACCCGGCCGCAAAGCGAGGGACTGTCTGCCTGGGCAACGGCATCATCATCCCTACGGCGTGGACGTCAGCCAGCGGGCGCGGCGCTCGGTGTTTGCGGGCCGCGCGACGGCAGGCTCGTCACCACGCTAGGCCGCCGGTTCACGGCGGCAGACTATTATAGCTTAATTTCGATGTCCACGCCCGCCGGAAGATTCAGCCGGGTGAGCAGGTCGATGGTCTTAGAGTCCGGGTCGAGGACATCGATCAAACGCTTGTGGGTGCGGATCTCGAAGTGCTCGTGCGAGTCCTTGTCGATGAAGGCGCCGCGGCGGACCGTGAAGCGTTCCAGGCGCGTGGGCAGCGGCACAGGCCCGACCACCCGGGCGCCCGTTCGCTCGGCGGTTTCGACAATCCGCTTGGCGGATTGGTCCAGGACGCGGTGATCGTAAGCCTTCAGGCGGATACGGATCTTCTGCTTGGCCATGGCTTACTCCAGCACCTTGGTGATGACGCCGGCGCCGACGGTCAGGCCGCCTTCGCGGATGGCGAAGCGGCTGCCCGCTTCCAGCGCCACCGGCGTGATCAACTCCACCTTCATGTTCACGTTG
>DAOUAB010000166.1:0-6452 GCA_034434015.1 Anaerolineales bacterium | reverse complement strand
TTGTGCCCGCCGCACAACCCGCTCACTTTCGCAGCAGGTAGGCTTTGAGGGCGACGTGCAGGTTAAGGCGCTGGACGGTGTCCTTCAGGTCCAGGCCCGTGATCTCCTCGATCCGGCCGAGGCGGTACAGGAGCGTGTTGCGGTGGACATTGAGGGCGGCGGCGGCCTCGGTCAACGCCCCGCCATGTTCGAGATACAGGTCCAGCGTGCGGACCAGGTCGCCGTTGGTCTTGCGGTCATGCTCGGCCAGGCCCCGGACGGTGGCCAGATAGGGGTTGCCGCCCAGCACCTCCGGCGGCAGATGATAGAGCCAGTCCAGCAGGCCGAGCTTCCAGAAGCAGGTCAGGCGCGGGGGGCGCCCCAGGCGCTCGCCGATCTCGGCCGCCTCGCGCGCTTCCGCAAACGAGCGCCGGAGCAGGCGGTCCTCGGCGACGACCCGGCCGACGCCCACGATCAGAGGCTGGGCGGGGTTGTGCATCTCGGCGATCAGGCGCTCGCCGAGGGCCTGGCCAACCGCGTCGGTCTTGGCCTCCACCACCAGCGCCAGGCCGCGGTCGCGCGCCACCGCCAGGCCCCACAGCCCCTGCCCTTTCAGCCAGCGCTCGATCCGGCCGGACAGATTGGCCAGGACCGCGCCGGTCGCCGCCGGGCAGAGCAGGAAGAGCGCCTGGTGCGGCGTGTTGAAGTGGTAACCGACGATATGCGCGCGCTCCAGCAGCAGGCTGTCGCGCAGGCCGTCCGGGGTCAGCTCCGGGTTGAGCAACTGCGCCAGGAAATCCCCGCGCACCGCCTGGCGCGCCTCGCGCACCGCCGCCTCCTTGAGCAGCACCAGCGCGGCGACGGTGGCGGCGTGGTCGATGGCCAGCTCGTCTAGGTCCGTCAGCGGGTGGCCGCCGGCGACGATCCAGATATAGCCGTAGACCTCGCGGCCGACGATGATGGGCGCCACAACGCGCTCCATCGTCATGCCCAGGTCCGGCATGGCAGGCAGACGCACGGGGCGCAGTTTCTGGCGCAGTTCGGCGTAGATGCCGCGGGCCGTCATCCGCTCGACCAGCTCCGGCGGCGTGCGCCCGGCCTCCACGGCGCGCCGCCGGTTCTCGTCCAGCGGGCCGCGCTGGGCGGCGGCCAGCACCTCAAAGGCCAGGCTGTCGAACAGCACCGAGCGTTGCAGCAGGTCGGCCAGGGTGTCGGCCAGCTCGGCCAGGCCGCCGCCCTCCAGCACCAGGCGCATCAGGCGGCGGTGGATCTCGTCGGCGCGCTCACGGACCGCGGCCTGCTCGTCCACCAGCTCCACGTACAGGCGCTCGACCAGGGTGATGAACTTGACCTCGTGCGGGACCGTGACGACCGGGAAGTCCAGCCGGTCGGCCGCCGCCCGGATCACGTCCGGGACCGCGTCGAACGACCAGCCGAGCGAGAAGACCAGGCCGGTCAGGCCGCTGGCGACCAGCTTCGGGATGAAGTCGGCCTGCTCGCCCGGCTTGTCTTTGAGGCCGTAACCGGAGGTGAACAGCAGCAGGCCCTGGCCGTAGACGTGGTACTCGGCGTCCGGGATGTCCACGATGTGGACGCGGCGGATGACGCGGTCCAGCCCGCGCTCTCCGGCGACGACGCGGGCTTTTTGGAAGACGGAAAGTTGCAGGGCCTGACGCAGGGTGAGCATCAGACCGATTTTACAGCAGTCACCGCCTCCATTCCGTGCGCGGCCGCCTCGCCTGAATCTCGGCGCGGCGGTGGGCGACGAAGGCTTCCAGTTCTTCACGGATAGCGGGCGCGAGCGCCGGCGGCTCGTAGTCGCGGAGCATTTTCTTGTACAGAGCATTCGCGCGCCGGTAGGTGTCGGCGCCGCCCTCCGCCTCCCACTTCTCGTAGTTGTCCATACTGAAGACTTTGTGGGAGTAGAAGGCGGTGTCGTAATGACGCAGAGTGTGCGCGGAGCCCAGGAAGTGGCCGCCCGGCGGGACCTCGGCGTAGGCGTCCCAGGCAAAGTCGTCGTCCGCCAGACCGATCCCGTCCACAAAGCGCGCCATCATCGCGCACAACTCCAGGTCAATGACGAACTTCTCGTAGCCCGCGATCAGGCCGCCCTCCAGCCAGCCGGCGGCGTGCAGCACGAAGTTGACGTTGGCCTGGACCGTGGGCCAGAACGTGCCGGCCGACTCGTAGCCCGCCTGGGCGTCCGGGATGCGCGCGGCGGTGAAGTTGCCGCCCGAGCGGTACGGCAGATTGTAGAAACGCGCCATCTGCGCGCCGGCGTACAGGGCCAACGCGTCCTCGGGCGTGCCGAAGCACGGCGCGCCGCTCCGCATGTCGATGTTGGCCAGGAACGAGCCGTACAGGCAGGGCGTGCCGGGGTTGAGCATCTGGGCGTAGGCGATGCCGAACAGGGCCTCGGCGTTCTGCTGGGCCAGCGTGGCGGCCATGGTGCTGGGCGACATCGCGCCCGCGATCAGGAACGGCGTCACCAGCACCGCCTGGCGCGCCCGCGCGTACACCTCCAGCGCCCCGAACATGCGGTCGTCGAAGCGCAGCGGGCTGGAGGCGTTGATCAACGCCAACACGGCCGGGTTCTGGCGGATGGCGTCCGCGCCGAAGACGATCTCGGCCATGGTCACCGTGTCGCGGGCGTTGTCGGCGTGGGTGACCGAGCCCATGAAGCACTTGTCGTGCAGCGTCAGGTGGGCCAGGAGCATGTCCAGGTGGCGCTCCTTCACATCCACGTCGTTCGGCTCCACCAGCGTCCCGCCGCCGTGGTGCAGGTGCTCCGCCATGTGCGTGAGCCGGGCGAAGTTGTGGAAGTCCGCGAGCGTCGCCGGCCGCCGCCCGAAATCCAGGCCGCCGACGAAGGGGGGGCCGTAGACCGGGGCAAAGACGATATTCCGCCCGCCGATCTCCAGGTTGTTGGCCGGGTTGCGGGCCAGCTGCGTGAATGTGGCTGGCGCCTGGCGCACGAAGTGCAGGAGCGTGGCCTCGTCCAGGCGCACCAGGTGCCCGCGCACCTGGACCGTGTCGCCGTTGGGGTACGTCACCGTCTTGTCCACCCACTCCACGGCGGCGCCGTTCCGGCGGAAGGTCTCGGCCGCGGCCGGGTAATCCACGATCAGGATGCCCGGGTCCTGGAGCAGGCGCATGGAGGCCGCGTGGATGCGCGCCACGCCCTCGTCGTCGAGCACGGTCGCAATCGGCAGCCGGTTGACGAGGGGGCGGACGCCGGCCGGGCGTCCGGCGGCCCCGGGGCGGCGGGCTTCACGGCGCTCACGGCGGCGGGCCAGGCGGTCGGCGTCGGCAGTGGTCATGGCAGGCTCCTGAACAGATAGACCGGGCGATGGACTTGTTTTACCACACGCGCGCCGGGCGCCGCTCACAAAGTTTGCCGGGGCCGGCTGTGCGGAAGGACTAACCTCCCCCTTCCCCGCCCGGCCCTGCGGGCCTCCCTCCCCGGGGAGGGGAGGGTGAGGGCCTCTTTCCCATTCCTCCAAATGCCCCTATACTTCGCCCGCATGACGCCGACTGCAACCGAACACCTGCCGAGCAAAATCGCCTGCCGCGACGTGTGGAAGATCTTCGGCCGCGCGCCGGAGCGCGTCCTCGACCGGATCACGCCGGAGCAGACCAGCGCCCAGGTCCTGGAGCAGACCGGGCACGTCGTGGCCGTGCGCGGCGTGTCGTTCGAGGTCAAACAGGGGGAGACCTTCGTCGTCATGGGCCTCTCGGGCAGCGGCAAATCCACGCTGGTGCGCTGCATCTGCCGGCTGACCGACCCGACGCGCGGCGCGATCCTGGTGGACGGCCAGGACCTGCTCACACTGCCGGAAGCCGAATTGCGCCAGGTGCGCCGCCACAAACTGGCGATGGTCTTCCAGAACTTTGGCCTGTTCCCGCACCGGCGCGTCATCGACAACGTGGCCTACGGGCTGGAGGTGCGCGGCGTGAAGCGCGCCGAACGCCTGGACCGCGCGCGGCAGATGATCGAGCTGGTGGGGCTGGCCGGCTGGGAACAGCATTTCCCGCGCCAGCTCAGCGGCGGCATGCAGCAGCGCGTCGGGCTGGCGCGCGCCCTGGCCGTGGACCCCGAGATCATCCTGTTCGACGAGCCCTTCAGCGCCCTGGACCCGCTCATCCGGCGCGAGATGCAGGACGAACTGCTGCGCCTGCAGGCCAGCATGCACAAGACCAGCGTCTTCATCACCCACGACTTCGCCGAGGCGCTCAAACTGGGCGACCGCGTCGCCATCATGCGCAACGGCCAGTTCGTGCAGGTGGGCACCCCGGAAGAACTGGTGCTCAATCCCGCCAACGACTACGTGGCCGCCTTCACCAAGGACGCGCCGCGCGCCAAGGTGGTCTCGGCCGCCGCCGTCATGGCCCCCTGCCCGCCGGATTTCGACCCGGCCGGACAGCCGGCGGTGCGCGCCGACGCCAAGCTGGAGGACTGCCTGCCGCTGTTGACCGCGCACGACGGCCCGGTGTGCGTGCGCGATGAGGCCGGCGCGCTGGCCGGCGTCGTCGACCGCCGGGGCGTGATGCAGGCCCTGATCGCGTAGGCGCCGGAACCCGCGCGCCGCCGGAGACGTCCCCTCGTCAGACACCTTACGCCCCACGGAGGTTATGACGATGTCCCGCACTCAGGCGCTCACTTCTCTGATCCTGACCGGCGCCCTTCTGCTGGCGGGCTGCGCGCCGGCCGCGCCGGGGGCCGCCCTCGCCCAGTCCGATCACCCGCGCCGCGCCGCCGAGGCGCCCCAGGCCGACCGGGAGGCGCTGGCCGCCGGCAACACCGCCTTCGCCCTGGACCTGTACCAGGCGTTGCGGGCGGAGGCCGGCAACCTGTTCCTCTCCCCCTACAGCGTGTCGTCCGCGCTCGCGATGGTCTACGCCGGGGCGCGCGGCGAGACCGAGCGGCAGATGGCCGCCGTGCTGCGCTTCGACCTGCCGCCGGAACGCCTGCACCCGGCCTTCAACGCCGTGGACCAGATGCTCACCGGCGGCCACGACGACCCCGAGGCCTTCCAACTGCGGATCGCCAACTCGGTCTGGGGCCAGACCGGGTACCCGTTCCGGCCCGAATACCTGGACGTGCTGGCCGAGAACTACGGCGCGGGCCTGCGGCTGGTGGACTTCGCCGGGGCCAGCGAGGCGGCGCGGCAGGCCATCAACGGTTGGGTGGCCGAGCAGACCGCCGACCGGATCCAGGACCTGATGCCGCCGGACAGCGTGACGGCCGACACCCGGCTGGTGCTGGCCAACGCCGTCTATTTCAAAGCCAAATGGGAGACGCCGTTTCAGTCTTGGGGGGATGGGGAGTTCACCCTGGCCGACGGCGCCGTGGTGAAGACCCCCTTCATGACCCGGCGCTCGCAGGCGCGCTATATGTCCGGCGGCGGCTTCGAGGCCATCGAGATCGCCTACCAGGGCGGCCGGGCGCGCATGGTCGTGATCGTGCCCGCTTCCGGCCAGTTCGCGGACTTCGAGGCCGGCCTGGACAGCGCGCGACTGGCCGCCCTCCTGGGCGGCCTGCAGGAGACCGAGGCCGTG
Source organism: Anaerolineales bacterium (assembly GCA_034434015.1). GTDB lineage: Bacteria > Chloroflexota > Anaerolineae > Anaerolineales > UBA6663 > SpSt-583. The sequence continues at coordinate 914 of DAOUAB010000166.1, read as the reverse complement.
CTGGAGATGCCGAAGTTCAGCTTCGAGGCGCGCTTCAGCCTGGCCGGGACCCTGGCCGGCATGGGGATGCCGGACGCGTTCAGCGGGGCCGCCGATTTCTCCGGCATGGACGGGTCGGGCGGCCTGTCGCTCTCCCACGTTGAGCACAAGGCGTTTGTGGCCGTGGACGAGCTGGGCACCGAGGCGGCGGCGGCCACCGGCGCCAGCATGATCGTCTCGGCGCCGCCGGTCAGCCTGCGCATCGACCGGCCGTTCGTGTTTGTGATCCAGGACACCTCGACCGGCAGTGTGCTGTTTATCGGCCGGGTCCTCGATCCGAGGTAGCGCATGACCACCCGCCCCCTGGCCCGCCTGCAGATCATTCGGCTGAGACGCCTGGCGCCGCTGGCCGTCCTGGCCGGCCTGGCGCTGCTCGCCTTCCTGTGGCCGGCCGACGCCGCGCCGTTCCCGGAGGCCTGGAACCTGGGCCTGCGCGCGCCCATCGACGAACTGCAAAGCGCCATCATCGCGGACCGCGAGACCATCCCGGTCTTTCGGTACTTCTTCGATCCGTTGAGCGATTTCATCGACGTCGGCCTGCGCTGGGCCGAGGGCTTCCTGCTGGCCACGCCCTGGATCGGCGTGGTCGGGACCGGCGCGCTGCTCGGCTACCTGCTGGGCGGCGCGCGGCTGGCGCTGCTGTGCGGCCTGAGCCCCGTGATCACGGGCCTGTTCGGGCTGTGGGAGCCGACGCTGCAGACCCTGGCGCTGATGATCGTGGCCGTCGCGCTCTCGGTGCTGATCGGCCTGCCGCTCGGCGTCCTGGCCGCCGCCAGCGACCGGGTCGAGCGGACGTTGCGTCCGCTCTTAGACGGCATGCAGACCATGCCGACCTTCGTCTACCTGATCCCGGTGCTGCTGGTCTTCGGCATCGC
>DAOUAB010000165.1:0-23502 GCA_034434015.1 Anaerolineales bacterium | reverse complement strand
CCTGATCTGGCCGCGCAGAAAGGCCGGCGCCAGGCAGTGGCCAGCGACTACGTCCCCGGCCGCCAGCAGACTGGCGTCGAGCCAGGGCGGGGGCTCGTCCGGGAGGCGGCCGGCCTCGGCGCACACGACGACCTGTTCACGCCGCGCAGGCCCGGCGGCCAGGACGGCGCCGACTGCGACCGGCGCGTCTCCGGCTTCCAGCAGGTTGCCGCCGCGCCGCAGATACGCGGCCACAGCCGGGGCGGAGGCCGCGCCCAGGCCGAGCGCGGCCAGCGTCAGGCCGTCCCAGCCTGGGCGATACTCCAGGCCGTCCGGGCTCAGGTCCGCCAGCCGGGCGGTGGCGAGAGGGGTGGCGCGCTCCACGGGACCTTCCGGCGCCTCAGCCGATGACCCAGAAGCTGAAGGCGTTCAGGTAGACGCTCAGGCCGAACAGCAGGGCCGCCAGCAGTGTGAGCTGGAAGAACGAGGCCGGCTCGCCGCGCTGCAGCCGGCGCACGGTGATGATCTGCAGCATCACCAGCGGGGCGATGAAAGCCGCCGAGATGGCGACCCGGATGGGCAGGCCCAGGACGGAGCCGAGGGCGGTGAGGGCCAGCGACGCGGCCAGCAGGATATTGTGCAGGTTGGCGCCGGCGTCCTGGCCCAGCCGCACCACCAGCGTGCGTTTGCCGCTGGCGCTGTCGCTCTCGAAATCGGGCAGGCTGAAGGCGATCAGCGTCGCCACGTGCAGCAGGACAAGCGGCGCGGTGGTGAGCAGGATCAGCACGCTGGCCTGGTTGCCGAGCAGCAGGTGGCCGAAGGCGGGCACGAGCCCGGCGAAGACGATAGAGGTGGTGATCTCTCCGTAGCCGGTGCTCATCAGGGCGACCGGCGGGCTGGACTGGAAGAACAACCCGAGGAAGATCAGGCTCATCATCACCCATACCGCCGGGCTGGTGGGGTATTGGGCCACCAGGACGGCGGCGGCCCCCAGGCCGACGGCCAGGCAGATCATGGCGGCCGTGAAGACCGTCTCGCGCGACAACAGCCCCTCCGGCAGGACGCCGCTGCCGCCCGAGAAGGGCGTGCGGTGCAGGTTGCGCCGGTCGCCCTCCTCATCCCAGTACTCGTTCAGGAAGTGCGCCATGAGCTGCAAGGCCGACACGAACAACTGTCCCCACAGGTAGAGCGCGGGGGAGAGCGTGTAGCCCTCGTAGCGCGCCACCATCGCGCCCAGGACGTACAGGCCGAGCCCGTTCAGCATGAACCATGGCCGCGACAGCCGGGCCAGCGCCGCCAGTTGCTTCATCGTCGTGGATGGCACGCGGCCTCAGTCGGCCAGGGCGCGCTGTAACTCCTGGCTGTGCGCCAGGCGATGCTCCGTGATGCGGTGGAAGAACTGCTCGATGGTGAGCGTGTCGCCGCGGGCGTGGCGGCCGGTCTTGTCCAGGTCCGCCTCGGCCGTCTTCTCCAACTGCGCCAGCACCTGGGCGTGCCCGGCCTCGATCTCGGCCAGCAGGTCGTCGGTGGTCTTGTCGGCGCGTTTCTTCACCGAGCCGCGGTTGAAGCGGTTCAGGTCGAAGTCGTCCGGCACGGTGACCTCGCCGGCCAGACAGCGCGTGATCTGGCCGAGCTGGCCGCCTTCCGAGATGGCCAGGTGGGCGAGCACATCGCGGGCCGTCCAGGCGGCGCCTTCGTCCGACGGGACCGGGCGCGCCCACTGCTCGGGGGCGATGGATTTAAGGATGGCCAGGCTGGCGGCGTGGTCGGCCATGATCTTCTGGCGGAGGGCGTCTTTGCGGGCGGACATGGGCTCTCCTTCGAGGGGATTCTATGCGGCGGCGGGCGGCGTCGCCGGGACGGGCGGCACCGGCTGCCCGGTCTCGATCGCTTTGCGGACGTCGCGTTCGTGCAGCATGGTGTGGCGGTACAGCAGCTTGAGAATCTGCTCGAGCGGCACGCGCCCCAGCCAGGGATGGAAGCTCGGCCGGTCCAACGCCGCCTCGTCCAGCGCCCGGACCAGCGCCACCGTCTCGGCCCGGGCCGCCTCAAACTCGCTCACCAGCGCCTCCGGGGCGGCGTCGCGCCGGGCCGCCGTCGCCTCCGCGTTGTAGGCGTCGATGTCGAAGTCCTCGGGCACGCCCGGACCGCCGGCCAGCGCGTCGCGCGTGTAGAACAGGAAGGTCTGCTCGGCGCTCACCAGGTGCGCCAGCAGGTCGCGGGCCTGCCACTCCGGGCCGGTCGTGTACACCGGCTGACCGAGCGGGCCGGCGGCCAGCCAGCGCATGAACGCGGCCGTTTTCTGGCCCTCGTCCGTCAGGCGCCTGATCAGGAGGTCTTTGCGGGTGGACATGGGTTAGCGGAACCGGTCGCCGCCGTCGACGACGAGCGTCTCGCCCGTGATGTAGTCGTTTTCGATTAGGAAACGGACCGCGCGCGCCACATCATAGCCCGAACCCGCGCGTTTGAGAAGTGTCTGCGCGGCGGCGCGCGCCCAGCGGGCCTCGTCCCAGTCCGGCGGCTTCAGCACCGGGCCGGGGCAGACGGCGTTGACGCGGATGCGCGGGGCCAGGGCCTTGGCCAGCACCTGGGTGAGCATCATCAAGCCGGCTTTGCTGACGGAATGGGCGGGGTAGCGCGCCCAGGGCCGCAGGGCGCTGCCGTCGGCGATGTTGACGATGACGCCCTCGGCGGCGCGGTCCATCAGCCGGGCGGCGTGCTGGGCGCACAGAAACGGGGCGGTGAGGTTGATGTCCAGCGAGCGGCGCCAGTCGGCCGGCGGCAGCGTCCGGACGTCGCCGGCCTCCATGATCGAGGCCGAGTTGACCAGCACGTCCAGGCGCCCGAACTCGGCCTCGACCTGGGCGAAGAGCGCGTCGATCTGCTCGGGCTGCGCCAGGTCGGCCTGGAAAGCGGCGGCGCGCACGCCCAGGGCGGCCAGCGCGGCGACCGTCTCCGCGGCGTGCGCGGCGGCGGTGTGGTAGTGGACGGCGAGGTGGGCGCCCGCGCCGGCCAGCTCCACGGCGATGGCTTTGCCGACCCGATGGGCGGACCCGGTGACGAGGACGACCCGGTTGGGGAGGTCCATGTGAAAAGCCGAGGGCCGATTCGGGCGCCGGGCAGGTCTCAGACCTGCTCCTGCGGCGCGCCGTTCATTGTTGCACGATCACGGGCGTGCCCATGCTGGCCCAGTAATAGGCCCACTCGGCCTCGGGCGTGGGCATGTTGACGCAGCCGTGGCTCATCGGCGTGCCGAAGTTGCTGTGCCAGTAGGTGCCGTGCAGGCCATAACCTTTGTAAAAATACTGCGTGTACGGCACATTGGGCAGATCGTAGCCGGGCCCGCGCATGCGCGTGGACGTGTAGCGCGCGTAGATGTAATACGTGCCCGTCACCGTCGGCGTCGGCCAGCGGCCGGACGAGATCAAGGTGGTGCGCACCAGCGTCTGGCCCTCGAACGCGTACAGGCGTTGCTCGGAGAGGTCCACCAGGAAATACTTGCCCGACATCCCGGCCACCGGCCCCTGGACGGGCGCCGGCGCGGGCTGAGGGGCGGCGCTGTCGCTGGCCGGGATGTTCAGGCTCTGGCCGACGTAGATGCGGTCATCGGGCAGGTTGTTGGCGGCCTGGAGGCTGGTCCAGCGCAGGTTGTACTTCAGGCCGATGGTGAACAGGGTCTCGCCGCGCTGGACGATGTGTACTACCCCGGGGCCAGCCGCGGCCGGTGTGGGGGCGGGGGCGGCTTCGGTGGCGGCTGGAGCCGGGGCCGCGGTCTCCGCCGGGGCGGGGGCGGGCTCGGTCCCGGCCGTGATCAACAGGCGCTGGCCGGCGTACACACGATCGTTCGGCAGGTTGTTGACGGCCTGGAGGCTGGTCCAGGGCACGTTGTACTTCTGGCCGATCCGGAACAGGGTCTCGCCCGGCTGGACGATGTGGTAGACGGCTTCAGCTGGAGCCGGCGCGGGCTGGGGCGCCGCCTCGGTTGGGACTGGAGTGGCCTCGGGCGCGGCCGGGGCTGGGGCTGCGGTTTCAACTGGAACCGGCGCGTTGGTCAATGGGATGGCCAGGCGCTGGCCGACATAGACGCGGTCGTTCGGCAGATTGTTGGCGGCCTGGATTCGTGTCCACGGCAGGCCGTATTTCAAGCCGATCCGGAACAGCGTCTCGCCGGGCTGGACGATGTGGTAGAGCGGCTCGCCGGCCGCGACCACGGGGGCTGGCGTGGCCGCCTCAGCCGGCGGTGAAACCGTGGCGCCTGCACCCGGGATCACCAGCACCTGGCCGGCGTAGATCAGGTTGCCGGTCAGACCGTTGGCGGCGCGCAGGGCATCGACGGTGATGCCGTAGCGCAGCGCGATGCGGAAAAGAGTCTCGCCGGGCTGAACCACGTGCGTCGGCGATTGGGCGTAGGCGTCCGGCGCGCCAAGCAGGCACAGGGTCAGGATCGCGATGGCGAAACAATGGAAAAGGCGCATGACGGGCTCCCGGAGCGGCCGTGGTTGGATGGATGGACGCAGTTTTAACGCCGATGCAAGAAATATGCAAAAAGCGACGACGCCGCTCCGGTTGGAGAAAAGCAACGCCCAGACGGCGCGCGCCCGGGCGGGAGATTACCGGGCAGCTCACTCACGGGCGGGCCGCAGCGAACACGGCGGCGACGCCCACGCTGAAACCGGGGGCGCGGCCGGTCAGGCCGCCTCAACCGGCAACAGCGCCGCCTCGGTCGGCACGCCGTCGGCGTCCCAGCCGCGCAGGGCGTAGTAGCGCGGCAACATCACGTCCATGTCCGGCAGGACCCCGGCCGCGGTGCCGGTGGGCCGCGGCTCGTGCGTCAGGCGGTAGGGCAGGACGTCGTCCCGGCGGCGGACGCCAAGCTTGACATTGATCAGGCGCTTGTAGTTGAACAGGCGGGCGCCCGTCTCGAGCACGTCCTGGTCCGTCCAGTTCCAGCCCAGCGCCTTGTTGAAAAGCTCGGCCGTCTGCGCCGGCGTGAACGAGCCTTTGGTGATGAATTTGCACAGCCCGCCGGGGTTGTAGACGCTCATGAAGTCCTGGAAGGCCACGGCCGTCTCAGCCCCGATGGCCGAGTCGAAGCGCTTGCGCTCCACCCACTCCTGGGCCTCGCCGGCCTGCCAGCCCGGCCACTCGATGCCCACGCCGCGCCAGTACGAGATGGCCTCCAGGTGGCAGGCGCCGCGGTTGGCGGTGGCGTAGTTGGCGGCCATGCTCACGAAGCCGCGCGGGTCGTGGTAGGGCAGTTCCAGACCCTTGACGTGGATGGCGAACTTCTCGGAGCCGCCGCCAATCCGGTTGGCCGCGAAGCGCACGCCCTCGGCCAGCAGGTCGCCCACGTACTCGCGGCGCGCGATCCGGTGGATCATGGCGATGATGGCGTCCGCGTCGCCCCACTTCAGCTCGATCCCGCCGGTGTCCTCGACGCGCAGCAGCCCTTTCTCGTAGCACTCGAAAGCGAACGCCAGCACGCCGCTGGTCGAGATCGTGTCCAGCGTGTAGCGGTTGCACAGCTCGTTCATGTAGGCGATGGCGTTCAGGTCGTCGCACTGCAAATTCGACCCGAAGCCGCACAGCGTCTCATATTCCGGGCCTTCGCCGTACACGCCGGCGTACTTGCCCTCCTTCACCTCGACGGCCTTGCCGCAGCCGATGGGGCAGGCGTGGCAGTAGGTGTGTTTTACGAAAATTGTCTCGGCGATGGCCTTGCCGGAGGTCTTGATGGTCCCCTCCAGCCAGTTGCCGCCGCGCCAGTTGAGGATGGCGTTGTCGCCGAACCGGTCGGTGGTGGGATGGCCGCCGGCTGTGCCCACCAGGTGCAGGGCCTCGGCCGGGCCGTGGCTCATGATGTAGCGGTTCGCTTCTTTGACCGTCGCGTGGAAGCCCTGGGGGTCGGCATACTGCGGCTTCGCGGCGCCGCGCACCACAATCGCTTTGAGTTTCTTGGAGCCCATCAGCGCGCCCATCCCGCCGCGGGCCGCCATGCGGGTGTGCGGCTGGCCGCCCGTGGCCACGCCGGCCAGCTTGACCAGGTTCTCGCCGGCCTGGCCGATGGAGGCGCAGCGCGCCCTGGGGTCGGTCTCGGCCAGGAGCGCGGCGTGCGTGTCGAATTGATCCTGGCCCCAGACGTGAGCGGCGTCGCGGAATTCGACCAGCGGCGCCCCAGCGCCGCCCTCCCCCTTGATCCACAGGTAGGTCGGCCGGTCGCAACGCCCGGTGAGGATCAGTCCGTCCCAGCCCGCGAAGCGCAGCTCGGCGCCCCAGTGCCCGCCCAGGTTGGCCTCGTTCCAGATGCCGGTGAGCGGCGAGCGCCCGCACCACGACGAGCGGCAGCCGGTCGGCGCGAAGGTGCCGGCGAGCAGGCCGTTGAGGATGATCAGGGGGTTGCGCGGGTCGAAGACGTCGATGGCCGGGTCGAGCAGGTCGCCAAATTCCTCAAAATAGATCTTGGCGGCCAGGCCGGAGCCGAGCAGGAACGCCCGGACCTCGGCGTCGCGGATGGCGCGCACGGATGTCTGGCGCGTGGTCAGGTCAATCTGCAGGATTTTTCCGGCGTAGACGTGGGGCATGCGGTTTCTCCCGGCGCTTCGAGTGCACCGAGTTTAGCACCCTCACGGCGGCAGGGCAATTCTGTCCTGAAACGCCTCAGTGTTCCCTCATGTTTTCTTCATCACTTCTTGACAATCAGTGGCATATTGTGTCAATAGTCAAGTTTGTAAGGAGCAGACCGTATGACCAGACGTCTCGTGTTAATCGGAGCCGGCCTCCTGGTCGCGCTGGCCGTCCTGGCGATGGGCGCCGCCGGCGGGGCGGCCCTCACTTACTGGGCCTTGCAGGCCCGTCCGGCTGTCGCTCAAGCCACGCCGCCCGACGCCGGCCTGCTGGTGGCGGCCGTGGACCCGGACGGACCGGCCGCCCAGGCCGGGTTGCGGCGCGCCGATATCGTCCTGGAGTTCGATGGACAGGCCGTGAACACCCTGTCGGACTTGAGCCGCGCGCTGGCCGCGCGTGACCCCGGCGATCGCGTGGCGCTGAAGATCCAGCGCGGCGACGCCACCCTGACGCTGACGGCCACCCTCGGCGACCGGGAGGGCCGGCCCTACCTGGGCTTCACGCCCTGCCGGGAGGGCGGCCCTTGGGCCCGCGGCGGCATCGCGGCGTTCGAAATCCGGCCCAGAGCGGGCGTGCGCGTGATCGAGGTCCTCCCAGACCAGCCGGCCGAGGCGGCGGGCTTGAAAGTGGGCGACCTCATCACGGCGGTCGATGGTCAGGCGCTGGACGCGGAGCACGCCCTGGCCGAGGTCCTGGCCGGGTACAACCCCGGCGACACGGTGACGCTGACGGTCAAGCGGCCGGGTGAAGCTGAGCTAATGTCGATCGAGGTCACGCTGGGCGAGGACCCGGACGTAGACGGCCGGGCCTACCTGGGCATCCGCTACGCGCCGGCCCTGGCGCCGGGCATCGAGTTCGGCCCGGCCCCGTTCCGCGACGGGCCGTTCGGGCCGGGCTTCAACTTCAGCCTGCCGGACGGGATCACCGAAGGGGTCATCATCGGCGAGGTCACAGCGGATAGCCCGGCCGAGGCGGCGGGCTTGAAGGCCGGCGACGTGATCTCGGCCGTGGACGGCGAGGCTCTGGCGGGCCCGCGTGCGCTGGCCGAGGCTGTGGCCGCCCATGAGCCCGGCGACCGGATCACGCTCACCGTCCACCGCGCCGGCGAAGATGAGCCGCTCTCGGTCGAGGTGACCCTGGGCGAGCACCCGGACCAGGCCGGGAAGGCCTACCTCGGCGTGCGCGCGCGGGGCTTTTTCAGGATCGACCGGGGCCCGGACGACGCGCCCTTCCGGTGGCCTGACCTGCCTGAGATCCCGCGCCACTTCCCGTTCGACAACGACGTTTAGACGGCGCGCCGTCTCTCCGCCTCTCCCAAGCCGCGCCGCGTCCGGTCATTCCGGGGCGGCGCGGCGGGCCTGATTCTGGACCGATGTCTCGCACCGTCCTGGTGGTTGACGACGACAAAAAGATCGTGGACCTCGTCCGCGCCTATCTGGAGCGGGACGGCTACCGGGTGCTGTGCGCCTACGACGGCCAGTCCGCGCTGGAACTGGCGCAGGCCCAGCCGCCCGATCTGATCATCCTGGACCTGATGCTCCCACGGCTGGGCGGGCTGGACGTGTGCCAGGCGCTCCGCGATCGGTCCAGCGTGCCCATCATCATGCTGACGGCGCTCGTCACCGAGGCGGACAAACTCATCGGCCTGGAAGCCGGCGCCGATGATTACCTCACCAAGCCGTTCAGCCCGCGCGAACTGCTGGCGCGTGTGCGCGCGGTCCTGCGGCGCAGCGGGGCCGGCTCCGGCGGAGAAGACGGCCCGGCCGAAATCCAGGCCGGCGATCTGCGGATCGACACGGCCCGCCACGAGGTCCGGCTGCGCGGCCGGCCTGTGGCGTTGACGCCGAAGGAGTTCCGGCTGTTGTCCACGCTGGCCCGCGCGCCCGGCCGGGTGTTCACGCGCGCGGAGTTGCTGACGCGGGCCTTCGGCGCAGACTACGACGGGCTGGAGCGCACGGTGGACGTTCATCTCATGAACCTGCGCCGCAAGATCGAGCCGGACCCGGCCCGCCCGACCTATATCCAGACGGTCTACGGCGTTGGCTACCGATTTGGAGGCGGCCCCGATGTTGACTAGCTTGCGGCTGCGCCTGCTCCTGATGATGTCGCTCGTCGCCCTGGTGGCCGTGGGCACGGTTTATCTGTTGGCCGGACAGGGCGCGGCGCGGGCCGTCACCAGCCTGGCCGCCGACACGGCGGCCCGCGACCGGCGGCTGGCCGCCAGCCTGCTGGAGGGGCCGCTGGCGGAGGGCGACGCGCGCCGGCTGCAATTGCAGGCCGAGCGGCTGGCGCAGGCGATGGAGGCCCAGATCGTGGTCGCCGATCCATGGGGCCGGGTCCTGGCCGACTCGGCCCAGCCGTGGCCCGGGCCGGCGAGACTGCCGCGGGGGATCGAGCCCGGCGCTGACTGGCCCGGCGGGCTGGCGGTGGGCGGTCAGGGGGCGTTCGTCGTGGTGCAGTACGGGCCGGCCAACGGCTGGGCGCTTGAGCCGGGCGCGCCGATCAGCGCGCCGGTCCAGGATGTGAGTGACACGCTCAACCGCTCGCTGCTCATCGCGGCGGCGGCCGGGGGCGGCGCGGCGCTGGCGCTCACGTTGTTCTTCGCGTCGCGCGTCGTGAAGCCGTTGGAGGCGCTGACGGCCGCCGCCCGACGGATGGAGAAGGGCGATCTGAGCCAGCGCGTGGCGGTGCGCGCCCGGGACGAAGTGGGGGCGCTGGCGCACGCCTTCAACGCGATGGCGGACGGGCTGGCGCGCCAGGAGCAATTGCGCCGGCGCCTGGTGAGCGACGTCGCCCACGAATTGCGCACGCCGCTCACCAACCTGCGCGGCTACCTGGAGGCCGCCCACGACGGTATGCTCTCGCTGACGCCGGAGCTGATCGAGTCGCTCTACGATGAGACGATGCTCTTGACGCGCCTGGTGGATGATCTCCAGGAGTTGACCCTGGCCGAAGCCGGGCAGCTGCGGCTGGACCGGCAAGCGACCCCCGTTTCGGAGCTCGTGACCCGGACGCTCACCGCGTTGCCGCCGCAGTTGACCGCCGGCGGCCCCGTGATCCGCCAGGCGCTCGCCCCGGACCTGCCCCTGGTTGACGGCGACCCGGAACGGCTGCGGCAGGTGCTGCGCAACCTGTTGCTCAATGCGCTCCAGCACACGCCGTCGGACGGCGAGGTCGTCGTCGCGGCGCGGCGGGACGGCGCACAGGTGGCGGTCAGTGTGCGGGACACGGGCGAGGGCATCGCGCCCGAACATGTGCCGTTCGTGTTCGAGCGCTTCTACCGGGCCGACCCGGCGCGGGCCCGCGTGACCGGCGGGGCCGGGCTGGGCCTGGCGATCGTCAGGCAGTTGGTGGAGGCCCACGGGGGACAGGTGACCGTGGAGAGCGCGCCGGGCCAGGGCAGCACGTTCACGTTTACGGTCCCGGTTGCGCCCGGCCGGTGAGCGTCAGGGCGGGAAAAGCAGGCGTCCGGTCGGCGGGAGCATGGGCAGCCAGGGGAGATAGGCGCAGCCGGGACGCGGCGGCGAGCCGGGGATGATGGAGCTCATCAACTGGGGCACGCTCCAGGCGATCTCCAGACGCGGGCCGCCGGTTCGGGCCGCGTAGGCGCAGGCGTAAACCGTGTACCCGATCGGCCAGCCGGCGGCCGGGAGCCAAAACTGTGAGAGTCCGGCGACGAGGCACGCGCCCAGCCAGGCGGCCAACATGGCGCCGCTCAGAATCAGGCCGCAGGTGGGACGGCGTCCCCTAGTCATCCGGCGCCGGCCCGCCCAGCGCCTGCACCGCCTGCTCGATCTGCCCCAGGACGCCGGCCAGGTCACCCTTCACCGAGGCCGCGTCGAAACTCAAATAGCGCCAACCGGCGCGCTCGCGGGTTTTCGGTCGCGGCGGCTCGCCGAGGGTGATCCCCACCGCGCCGAGCGCGCACAACAGCGCCAGATCGAGGGCCTGTCCGCGGCGGACTTCATAGTGCCGTTCGGCGGTCAGCCCGCGCTCGCGCAGCGCCTTCCAGAGCAGGTCGCGCTCTTCAGACTGAATGATCAGGTCGTTGATCTCCGCGGCGGCCAGCAACCGGTCGCCGGTCGTGTAGAGGAAGGTGAGCCGCCGCCACCGGCGCGACGGGATCGGCCGCGGCAGGCGCTCCAGCGGGCCGAGCTGGAGCTTGAAGTACGGTTCGCCGGCGCGCGGGTGGTCCGGCTGGGCGCGCAACAGCTCGCCGCGCGTGGTCAATTCATGGCCGCGCACCGGCGCGACGTAGTGGATGGCCCATTTCTCGTCGCCGAACTTGGCGGTCTGGTAGAACGCCAGCCAGTCGACGGCGACGGTCTTCGGCGCGGTCTTCGCCGGGATACGATACCAGCCGAGCACCCGCGCGATCTCTAAGTCGCGCTTGGTCTTGAGCACGGCGACGAGGACGAGGTCGGTGGGCTGGATCGGCATGGGTCCTGTCATTGCGCGCGATGGTCGCGGCGGGAAGCCGCTCTTACCGCGCCTCGCGGATGCGCCGGTCCATCTCCGGGACGAGCGCCTGGTGCCGGAGCCACCACTCCGGGTCGCGTTGAGCGTCCAGTTCCTGCACCGTCTTGCCCTGTTGCTCGACCCAGGTGTAGTACTTCAGATTCTGCCACTGTTGCCGCACGTCCGGCGTCCCGTCCTTGATCCAGTCCGTCTTCTGGCCGCGGAAGATGCCCTCCACGTAGGCCAGGCCGCGCGCGTCGTCCACCGCGCCGTAGCACTCCGCCATCGCGTCCATCACCGAGTGGTAGCGGTCGATGGCGTCGGTGCAGATGGTGGCGATGACATCGCGCCGGCCGAAACGATAGTGCTTGGCGGTCTTGATCGCCCCCAGGACGTTGCACACGCCGGAGATGCCGAAGATCGTGGACAGCTGTCTGACTTTGGCCTCGGGGATGCCATAGCGCCCGGTGAGCACCCGCCAGCCGCCCTCCGAGGTCAGCACCTGCAGGCCCTTCTTGCACTCGATGTCGTCCAGACACATGATCGCGTCCATGTTCAGGACGTTGTGGATCCAGGTGACGTGCTTGTCGCCGATGCCCTGGATGTCGTGGCCGCCGTAACCGTTGTTATACAGCGTCGGGCACTGGATCGGCTCCAGGCCCACGATACGGCAGTCCGGGAAGACCTGCTTCAGCCGGTCGCCGGCGGCGATGGTGCCGGCGCTGCCCATGGCCGAGCAGAAGGCCGCGATCCGGCCGCGCCCGATCCCGGCGCGCTCCAGCTCGGCCGCCAGCTCCACCAGGGTGTTGCCGGTGACGTGATAGTGGAACCGGTAGTTGCCCATCTCGGAGAACTGGTTCAGGATGACGGTGTCCGGCTGGCGTTCCAGTTCGTGGGTCTTGTCGTAGATTTCCTTGACGTTGGACTCCACGCCCGGCGTCTTGATGACCTGCGCGCCGTACGACTCGATCAGCGCGAAGCGCTCGCGGCTCATGCCCTCCGGCAGCACCACCACGGACTTCGCGCCGACGCGCCCGCCGACCCAGGCGCCGCCGATGCCGTAGTTGCCGGTGCTGGGCCAGACGACGGTGTGCCGATCCACGTCCACGCGCCCGAACAGGAGCGCCTCGGCCAGGCAGGAGTACGCCGCGCCGACCTTGTGCGCGCCGGTCGGGAAATCGCGCCCATACAGCACCACGATCGGGGCCTCCACCCCGGTCAGCTCGGGCGGCAGGATTTCGTGCTTGATCGCGTTGTCGGCGCCGCGCCAGGTGATGTTGTAGAGGTTGATCGGGTGCAGCGGGTCGCCGGCGAGGGCGGCCACAGCCCGGGCGCGGATGGCCGGGTCGATGGACTGCGGATGGAGCATTTCTTCGAAGGTGGGGCCGAGGATTGCTTGGGACATAGGCGTGAGGGAGCGTGGCGGGACAGGGTGAGACGGGGCGGCTAGATTTCACTGAGCGCCACCTGCCGCCGCAGGCGCGCGGACAGGCGGATGGCGTCGATGACGCGCGTGACCCGCAGGCCGTCGTCGAACGTCGGCAGATCCGGCGGCGTCTGGTGGTCGAGGATGGCGGTCGCCAGTTGATCCAGGAAAATACTGAAAGCGCCGGCCAGGCCGCTGTGGCCGCGCGTCTCCTCCAGGTAGGGGACGGGCGGGAAGATCGTCTCCGGCGCGTCGGCGCCCATGCGCAGCAGGGCGGCCTCGTCCCCGAACCCGCCGATGAGCAGCGAGCCGTCGGAGCCGTGCAGCTCGATGGCGGTGCGCGGCATGGCCGTGACCGCGCTGTGGCGCAGCAGGCCGAGCATCCCGTTCTCGAAGTGCAGGGTGGCCTGGCCGGTGTCGTCGGCGACGTGCTTCAGGCCCGGCGGCAGTCCGGCGCGCGTCAGCGTGGCCAGCGCGCCGTCGACGGCGCTCACCGGCCCGAACCAGCGCAGGGCCAGGTCGATGGCGTGCGCCGTGTAGCCCGCCAGGATGCCGCCGCCGTTGTCGGCGTCCCAGATCCAGCGGTTGTCCTCCCCCGGGATCGCCAGAAAATTGGAGAAAAAGTCGAAGGTCATCAACTGCGGCCGGCCGATGGCGCCCTGTTTGAGCAGATCGGTGATGTGGCGGAGCAGGGGCGTGAAGCGCAGCACGAACGCCGCCGCGCCGACGCGCTTGACGCGCTGCGCCGTCTCCAGCACCACGCCGGCATCCGCCGCCGACGGCATGAACGCGATCTCAGTCACCACATGTTTGCGGTTGGCCAGCGCCATCACCGAGTAGCCGGAGTGGGTGCCGGGCGGCGTGGCGATGCTCACCAGGTCCAGGTCGGAATGGATGAGCTGGCGCGGATCTGTATACCAGCGCGGGATTCCGTTCTCGCGCGCGAAGGCCTCCGCCCGGCCGGGCACGCGCGAGGCGACCGCCGTCAGCTCATAACGCGGGTTTTCTTTGTAGGCCGGAACATGCACCTGCGCGCCGTAGTCCAGCCCGATGATGCCCACCCGGATCGCCATGGTCAGGGTTCAGTCGCCGGCCAGCAGGACCAGGGAGCGGAACGCCCGGACGGCGGCCACCATGTCCTCCGCCGTAAACTCCACGCGCGTGCCGGAGAGGCGGCGCGTGCCCGGCATCAGGAAAGCGCGGTCGGCATGTTGGGGATACATGAACTCCACGGCCAGGGTCACCGGCGCAGCCACGCGGTAAGGCTGTGGGCCCCGGCCGCTTTTCAGGCGCGCCACGCCGCGGGCCAGCGCCTCGCAGATCTTCTCGCGCGCCTCGGCCAGCGGCAGACACTCCGCCGCGTAACGCCCGGCGCCAAGCTTGACCACGGCCACCTCAACCTGGTCCGATCCCAGCAACTGCTGCGCCTCCAGGCAGGCGGTGTTGTCGCCGCTGACGGCGATGACGGGCGTCCCGTAGTGGCCGGCTACGGCCGCGTTCAGGCCGATCTCGCCGACCTGGACGCCGTTCAGCCAGACCGCGGCAACCCTGTCCGACCAGGTATGGCACAGGACGCCCTTCTTCGCGCCGGCCATGGCGTGATAGCCGACGAAGGCCACGGCGTCGTAGCCGGGCGCGTCGTCGATGCCCTGGAGCATGGAGAAGGGCGACGGCGCGCCGGAGTGCAGACGCGCGCGCGGGTCCAGCGCCTCGATCTGGAGCGAACGCATATTCCAGTGCGAGTCGGTGACCGTGACGGCGTCAGCGCCGCCGGTGAACGCGCCGTTGACGGCGGCGTTGGCGTCGCCCGCCATCAGCCGGCGGCCGCGCTCCCATTCCGGCTCTCCAGGCGTGACCTGCTGCCAATCCACGATACCGGAGACGCCCTCCATATCACACGAGATAAGGATTTTCATGTGAGCAACTTAGTTTAGCCCCCAACCCTGAATTGTCAAACCGCCGCCGACTCGGCGGCCAGGACGCGTTTGAGGGCGTCGAGCGACGGCTCGACGCGCAGCGCGGCGTCCCCGGCCGCCTGGAGCGCGCTCTTCACGTCTTTGAGGCCGCTGCCGGTGAGCACGACGACCGCGCTCTCGTCCGGCCGCAGCATGCCGTCGCAGGCCGCCCGCGCCAGCCCGCAATAGGCCGTGGCCGCCGCCGGCTCGGCGAAGACCGCCGCGCGCCGCGCCAGCAGGCGCATGCCGTGCAGGATCTCGCGGTCGCTCACCGTCAGGTAGCCGCCGTTCGTCTCGCGGGCCGCCCGCACCGCGCGCACGCCGTCGCGCGGCAGGCTGACCGAGATGCTGTCCGCGATCGTCTCGGCCGGCTTGGGCAGGATGTCCTCCGTGCCGCTGGCCCAGGCGTCGTGCACGGCCGGCGAGCCCTCCGCCTGCACGCCTACGAGGCGCGGCAGCCGCTCGATCCAGCCCAGCGCCCGCAGGTCCTGGAAGCCCTTATGGATGCCCGAGATGATGTTGCCGTCGCCGACGGAGACGAAAACCCAATCGGGGACCTGCCACACCGGAGGGTCGGAGGCCGGAGACTGGTAACGCGTATATTGTTCCGCGATTTCAAACGCCGCCGTCTTCTTGCCCTCGCGCGTGAACGGGTTATAGCCGGTGTTGCGGCAGTACCACCCGAACTCGCGCGCGGCCTGGAGGGTCAGGTCGAAGGCGTCATCATACGTGCCCTGCACCAGGAAGACCCTGGCGCCGTACATCAGGAGTTGCGCGACCTTGGCCTGCGGCGCGGTGTGCGGGACGAAGATGACGGTCGGCAGGCCGGCGCTGGCCGCCATGCCGGCCAGGGCGGCGGCGGCGTTGCCGGATGAGGCCGTCGTCACCGTCTGAACGCCCAGTTCCAGCGCGCGCGCCACGACGACGGCCGAGGCCCGGTCCTTGAACGACGCCGTCGGGTTGCGGCCGTCGTCTTTAAGGTAAACGTGTTTCAGGCCCAGGTCGGCGGCCAGGCGGTCGGCCCGGTAGAGCGGCGTCCCGCCGGCGGCGCGCAGCGGCGTCCCGGCCCGGCCGGGGTCGTCCACCGGCAGAAGCGGCAGGTAACGCCACAGCGAAGGGTCGCGCGAGGCGCCGATCGAGGCGGGCGAGGCCGCGCGCCGGGCGGCGTCCAGGTCCAGGATCACGTCCAGGTTGCCGGAGTCGCCATGGCGCGGACAGACGTACGCGACCTGGTCGGGCGCGTATTCGGCGCCGCACAGTGAGCAGCGGTAGTGAAAGCTTGTCATCGGTGTGCTCCCAGACTGGCCAGGCCCTGTTCGGCGCGGTCCCGGGCCGCCGCGTTGGGCGCCAGCCGGATGGCCTGCTGGAAATCCTGCCGCGCCTCGTCGGACCGGCCCAGCCGGCGCTTGGTTACGGCCCGCCAGTACAGCAGCTCGGAGTCGGCGGGGGCCTGAGCCAGGGCGGCCTCCAGGTGGGGCAGGGCCTCTTGCGGCTGGTCGCGCTGGACATACAGGCGGGCGAGAAGCGCATGTAGCCGGAGGCGCCGCTCCGGTCTGAGCTCGGTTTGTAGCGCGGCCTCGGCCGCGGCGCGGGCGGCCCCGTAGCGCCTCTGGTCGAACGCGATTATGGCCCGGGCCATGAGCACGGCCGGCGCCTGCCGGTCGAGGCGCTCCGCCCGGCTCAGATAGCGGCGGCTCAGGCCGCCCTCGCCCAGCTGATGGCACAGGTGCGCCAGGTGCGCCAGCGGCTCAGGGTCGCCCGGGCGGCGCTCCGCCTCCGCCTCCAGGGCCCGGACCTGGTCGATAGCCTGCGGATAGCGGGCCAGACGCCACCTCCCTGCCGCCGCGCTCCCATCCAGCCGCCACAGGCCGTAGAGCAGGGCCAGGTGGACGACGAGCGTGATCTGGGCGAAAGGCGCGATGGAGAAATCGTAGATCGTCATCCAGTCGCCGCCGAGGCCGAGCAGGGCGGAGAGGGCCGGATACCAGACCAGGGCATAGAAGAGCTGCTGCCGGGCGAAGGCGTAGCCCAGCTCGCGCCACGGCGGGCGCGTCAGGCGCGGCAGGAATGGCACGGGGAGCAGCCCGAGGCCGATAGAGACCAGGTTGCCGCTGAACGAGATCCACCAGTCCTCGGCCGGCGTGAACGATCCGGTCGGGATGATGTAGCCCCAGAACACGCGCCACTGGAATTCGACGACCCGGCCGCCGACCTGCCAAGTGGCCAGGGCGTGGCCGGCCTCATGCAGGAAGACGCCCAGCGGGATGAACACGAAGAAGGCCAGTTCGCCGGCGAGCGCGAGGTCGGCCGGCGTCAGATCGTCGTCCCAGAAACTGCGCCAGCGCCGGGACAGGCGCCACAGCACGCGCAGGCTGTTCAGACCATAGACCAGCGCGACGAGGTCGTTGAGGGTCGCGAAGCTCATGGAAGTGACCGGCGCTCCGATTATAGCCTGATTGTCGATCGCCTGGCTTCGTTTTACAATGCTTTCACCGCGGCGTATCTTTCGGACGGCAACAGCACATGGCGTTTTGGGAAAACTATCATCAGCCCGCCAGTGTGGGCGACGCCCTCGACCAGCTCCGGCGCTACGCGGGCGCGGCGCGGGTCGTGGCCGGCGGGACGGACCTGCTGCTGGACCTGCAACAGGGCCGCCACCCGCCGGTCGCCGCCCTGGTCGACGTCACGCGCATCCCGGAGATGACGACGGTGGACGTGGTGGACGGTCTGATCTACATCGGCGCGGCCGTCACGCATACCGCGATTGTGGCCTCGCCGTTGCTGGCGCAGCACGCCACCTGCCTGGTGGAATCGTGCGGCGTGATCGGCGGGCCGCAGGTCCGCAACGCGGCGACGCTGGGCGGTAATGTCGCCCACGCCCTGCCGGCCGGCGACGGCACGCTGGCGCTGGTGGCGCTGGAAGCGGAGGCCCAAATTGCGACCATGCCTCAGCCCCCGGCCTCCGGCCCTCAATTGGAATGGCGCCCCATCGGCTCGTTGTATCAGGGTCCGGGGAAGTCGGCCGTGGACCCGACGCGCGAGTTGATCGTGCGTTTTCGGCTGCGGCCGTGCGAGCCGGGCGAGGCCAGCGCCTTCAAGCGCGTGATGCGCCCGCAGGGCGTGGCGCTGCCGATCCTGGGCCTGGCGGCCTGGGTGCGCGTGGCCGAGGGCGTCGTGGATGAGGTCCGCCTCGCGCTCGGCCCGGCCGGCCCGACGCCGCTGCGCGCCGCCCGCGCCGAGGCCTATCTCACCGGCCTCCCGCTCGCGCCCGAGGTCCTGCCGCAGCTGGCCGACCTGGTCCTGCAGGACGCCCGGCTGCGCACCAGCCCGCACCGCGCCACCGCCGAATACCGCCGCGAGTTGATCCTGCCTCTGTTGCAACGCGCGCTGACGCTGGCCGTGCGCCGGGCCGTCGCCGGCCAGGCCGCGCCGGAGTCCGCCGAGGAGGGCTGACGCCATGCCGATCCTGAACATCACCCTCAACGGCGCGCCGACATCGGTCGAGGTCCGCGCGCATGAGACCCTGGCCGAGGTGTTGCGCTACCGCCTCGGCCTGACCGGGACCAAGATCGGGTGCAACGAGGCCGAGTGCGGGGCCTGCTCGGTGCTCGTCAATGGCCTGCCCATCGACTCGTGCCTGTACCCGGCGCTCAAGGCCGAGGGCGCGACGGTCCAGACGGTGGAGGGGCTGGCGCTTGAATGGAGGTTGGAGACGGGCGATCAGACCGCGCTGCACCCCCTGCAGGAGGCTTTCGTGCAGGGCGGCGCGCCGCAGTGCGGGTTCTGCATCCCGGGCATCCTGATGACGGCCAAGGGCCTGATCGATCGGAACCCGGCGCCGACCGAGGCCGACGTGAAAGCGGCGCTCAAGGACACCTATTGTCGCTGCGCGGGCTATTCCTTTATCACGCACGCCATCCTGGCGGCGGCGCAGGTGGTCAGGGAACGCCGAAGTCCGGCGGGCGACCGGACGCCGCCTGCCGCCGTCTTCTTACCCCGTCTGCCGCAGACGAAGGAGCCTCTCCACGTCATCGGCCGGCCGCTGCCGCGCCCGGATGCGGTGGACAAGGTGACGGGCGCGGCCAGATACACCGACGACTACGTCTTCCCAGCTATGCTGCATGCGCGCACGCTGCGCGCCGGCGTGCCGCATGCGCGCCTCAAACGCCTGGAGGTGAGCCGGGCCCGGGCGCTGCCGGGCGTCGTCGCCGTGCTCACCGCCGCCGACGTGCCGGGCGAGAAGAACCACGGGCTGGTCGTGCCGGATTGGCCGGTGCTGTGCGCCGACAAGGTGCGCTACGTGGGCGACGCGGTGGCCATCGTGGCGGCCGAGACGCGCGAGATCGCGTCGCAGGCCCTGGACCTGATCGAAGTGGAATATGAGCCGCTGCCCGTCGTCAGCGACCCGGTCCAGGCGCGCCAGCCGGAGGCCCCCCGCGTGCACGCTGCCGGCAACCTGCTCAAACATATCCAGGTCCGCAAAGGCGACGTGGCCCGGGGCTTCGCCGAGGCCGACGTGATCGTCGAGCGCACTTTTCACACGCCGTTCTACGAGCACGCCTTTTTGGAGCCGGAGTGCGCCATCGGCCGCCTCGCCGAAGACGGGCGGATCGAGGTCATCGTCGGCTCGCAGATCCCCTATCAGGACCGCAGCCAGATCGCGCGCTGCCTGGGCGTGCCGGACGACCGGGTGCGCGTCATCGGCGCCCTGATCGGCGGCGGCTTCGGGGGCAAGGAGGATATCGCCGGGCAGATCCACGTCGCCCTGCTGGCCCAGGCCACCGGCCGCCCGGTGAAGATGCTGTACGACCGGCACGAGTCGCTCCTCTTCCATCCCAAGCGCCACGCCACGCAGATCCGCGTGAAGCTGGGCGCGAAGCGCGACGGCGCGCTGACGGCGGTGGAGACCGAGCTGTACGGCGACAGCGGCGCCTACGCCTCGCTGGGCGAGAAGGTGATGACGCGCGCCACCACCCACTCGGCCGGCCCGTACGAGGTCCCGCACGTCAAAGCCGATTGCTACGCCATGTACACCAACAACCCGCCGGCCGGCGCCTTCCGCGGCTTCGGCGTCACCCAGTCGGCCTTCGCCGTCGAGTCCCTCATGGATATCCTGGCCGAGACGCTGGCGCTGGACCCGGCGGAGTTGCGCCGCAAGAATCTGCTGCGCGTCGGCGGGGTCACGAACACCGGCCAGGTTCTGCGCGAGAGCACCGGGCTGGAGCAGTGTTTGGAACTGGTGACGGCCGAGATCCGACGGAGGACGGCGGACCAGGGGCGCCGGGCTTCCGCCCCGGGTCCTTCGACCGCCGTCGCGTCGCGTAAGCGCCGCGCCTGGGGCCTCGCCCTGGGCTACAAGAACACCGGCCTGGGCGGCGGCGCGCCGGACAAAGCCGCGGCCGAGGTGGAGTTGTTTGATGACGGCACGGCCGAGGTGCGGACCAGCGCGGCCGAGATCGGCCAGGGGCTGGTGACGGTGGTGCAGATGTGCGCGGCCGAGGAGCTGGGCCTGCCGCCCGGCCGCGTGCGCGTCCTGCTTTCGGACACGGACCGCACGCCGGACGCCGGGCCGACGACGGCCTCGCGCCAGACCTTTGTCACCGGCAACGCGGCGCGGCTGGCGGCGCGCACGCTGCGCGAGGCCCTGGCCGCCAGCCTGGCCGAGCGCTTCGACGAACGCCCCGAGAACATCCGCTTCGAGGAGGGGCTGGCGCGTTTCGATGGGCGCGCCGTGCCGCTGGGCGAGGCCGGTCGGCTGCTGCGCCAGGAGGGCCGCGCGCCGCGCGCGGTCTACGAGTACTGGGCGCCGCCGACCCAGCCGCTGGGGACCGGCGGCGACATGCACTTCGCCTTCTCGTACGCCGCGCAGGCGGCGGAGGTGGAGGTGGACCTGGACACCGGCGAGGTGAAGGTCCTGCAGATGATCGCGGCCCACGACATCGGCCGGGCCATCAACCCGCTTGCCCTGCAGGGCCAGATCGAGGGCGGCATGATCATGGGCCTGGGCAACGCCCTGACGGAGGAGTTCATCGTCGAAGACGGGCGCGTGGTGACGGACACGCTCGCGCGCTACAAAATGCCCAGCATCCGGCACGCCCCGCCGATCACGTCCTTCATCGTCGAAGACGAGGCCGCCGACGGCCCGTACGGCGCCAAAGGGGTGGGCGAGATCGCCAGCATCCCGACCACGCCCGCCATCACCAACGCCATCTATAACGCCTGCGGGGTGCGCGTGCTGAAGACGCCGGTTGATCAGGACAGGCTGCTGCTGGCGTTGAAGCGCGGCGAAAAGGAAGTGTCTTGAGCTACGCCCCGCGCTCGCCGCGGATGTAGGGCAGCCCCAGCGCCGCCGGCGCGCCCAGGCGCCGGCGCATGGCCTCGCGCGAGCCGATCACCAGCACGATGATCGTGAAGGCGTACGGCAGCATCTGCAGGAAAAAGCCCAGGTACGGGTTATAGAAGAAGGGGTTGCGCAGGCCCAGCAGCGTTTGCGGCCCCTGGATGTCCAGGATCAGACGGCGCAGCGCGCCGAAGGCGTAGGCGCCGAAGGCCGCCCGCCACGGATCCCACTGCGCGAAGATCACCAGGCCCACGGCGATCCAGCCCTGCCCGGAGGTCGTCAGCTCGCTGAACCAGCCCGGCGAGATGGCCAGGCTGATGGTGCCGCCGGCCAGGCCGGCCAGCAGGCCGCCCACGAACACATAGGCGTAGCGCAACATGAAGACGTTGATACCCATCGCGTCGGCGGCGGTCGGGTTCTCGCCGACGGCGCGCAGGTGCAGGCCCGGCCGGGTGTGGTTGATGAAGAACCAGGCCGCCGGCACCAGCGCGTAGCCGACATAGACCATCACGCTGTGGCCCGTGAACAGGATCGGGCCGAGCACCGGGATGGCCGAGAGCAGCGGGAGCGTGGCCTGGGGCAGCAGCGAAATCGTGCCGGCTTTGCTCAGGCCTTCGCCGAACACCAGGCTCAGGCCGGTCCCCAGGAAGGTCAGCGCCAGCCCGCTCACCACCTGGTCGGCCTGGAACTGGATGGTCACCAGGCCGTGCAGGAGCGCCAGCGCGCCGGCGGCCAGCATGGCGGCCAGCAGGCCCAGCCAGCCGTTGCCGGTGGAGACCGTCACCGCAAAGGCGGTCATCGCGCCGATCAGCATCATGCCCTCGACGCCCAGGTTCAAGACGCCCGCGCGCTCGGCGAAGATCTCGCCGATGGTGGCGAAGAGCAGGACCGTTCCGCTGGCCACGCCGGCCTGGAGGATGATGATCAGGTCCATCTCAGGCCGCCGTCCGCTCGAACCGCACCTGGTAGCGCAGCAGCACTTCGCTGGCGATCAGCATGAACAGGATGATGCCCTGGATCAGGCGCGGCACGCCGGCCGGCTGGATCTCGCGCCCGGCCAGGATCAGGCCGCCGAACAGGATGGCGACCGGCACCACCGCCAGCGGGTTGAGCTTGGCCAGCCAGGCCACGATGATGCCGCTGAACCCGTAGCCGGGCGAGATGCTGGTCTGCAGGCGGTGGACCACGCCCGTGATCTCGGACATGCCGCCCAGGCCGGCCAGCGCCGCCGACAGCATGATGGCCAGGACGGTGTTGCGCCGGATGTCCAGGCCCGCGTACTCGGCGGCGCGCGGGTTGTCGCCGATCAGGCGGATCTCGTAGCCCCACAGGCTGCGGTACAGCAGATACCAGACCACGCCGGCCGCGACCAGGGCGAAGACCAGGCCGAGGTGGGTGGTGAGGCCGCGGAACAGCGGGACCTCGCGCGCGAAATCGGCCAGGCGCGGCAGCCAGGCGTTCCTGGGGAAGACCGGGCTCATCTGGAAGCCGCTCTCGCTCCACACGGCGAAGACGAAGAAATTGACCAGCGCCACGGCGATGTAGTTCATCATCAGCGTGGTGATGATCTCGTTGACGCGCAGGTAGGCCTTGAGCAGGCCCGGGATGAGCCCCCACAGCGCGCCGCACAGCATCCCGCCGACGGCCAGGATGGGGATGGACAGCCAGGGCGAGAGGTCGGGCGGGATGGCGCCGGAGAGCACCAGGGCGCTGGCCCCCAGCGCGCCGAGGAAGAACTGGCCCTCGGCGCCGATGTTCCAGAGCTTCATGCGGAAGGCCACGGCGCAGGCCAGGCCGGTGAGGATGAGCGGCGTGGCCTTGACCAGCGTGTCCGAGAAGACGCCGAGCTCGCCGAAGGCGGCCCGCGCGATGTGGGCGTACGCCCGCCAGGGGTCGCCGCCGACCAGCGCGAGCACCACGGCCCCCAGGAGCAGGGCGGCCACGATCGCGCCGACCGAGACCAGCGGGCCCAGCCAGCGCGGCACGCTCAGGCGCGGCTCGACGACCAGCCGGAAGGGCAGGCGCAGGCGGGGGGCGGCTTGGGATGTGGACGTCACGCGCGCCTCCTTAGTCGGTGGGCGACGGGGGCCGGGCGGCCGACCCGGCCGCCGGCTGACGTTTCGCCCCGGTCATCATCAGCCCGATCAGTTCCGGGTCGTGCTCGGTCACCTCGCCCACGATCTCGCCTTCGTACATCACCAGGATGCGGTCGCTCAGGGCGAAGATCTCGTCCAGTTCTTCGGACGAGAGCAGGATGGCGGCGCCGGCCTCGCGCTGCGCCAGCAGCAGGCGCTGCACGCCTTCAATCGCGCCGACGTCCAGGCCGCGCGTCGGCTGCATGGCCACCAGCAGTTTGGGCCGCGCGGACAGCTCGCGGGCCAGGATGACGCGCTGCAGGTTGCCGCCGGACAGCAGGCGGGCGGCGGTGTCCAGGCTGGGCGCAACGATGGCGTATTCCTGGCGCAGCGCCTCGGCCCGGTTGCGGGCCGCCAGATGCTGGAGCGACCAGCCCCTGGCGATGGGCGGCTGGCGGTAGCTCTTCATGATGACGTTGTCGGTGATGCCCAGGTTGGGCGCCGAGCCGACGTGGGTGCGGTCCTCGGGGACGTGGGCCACGCCATGCGCGATGGACCGCCGCGCCGACTGGTTGGAGACGTCCTCGCCCTCCACCAACACCCGGCCGGACGTGCAGCGGCGCAGGCCCGTGATCACCTCGGCCA
>DAOUAB010000164.1:0-4527 GCA_034434015.1 Anaerolineales bacterium | reverse complement strand
GCTCGAGGCCGGCGTCATGCGCCGCTTGGCCAAGGTGGCCATGGACCGGCTGCACGATACGCGCGTCCAGCTCCTGGCCGCCCGCGCCTGACCATCCCGCCCATTGCCTGCCGCCCGCGCCCGATGGGTCGGCAGGCATCTTCATTTCTTCAGCCCCTTTAGCTCAGCTTTACAGAGGATTTAGCGACCGTTTACTGACGCTCCCGGCCGTCCGCCGTACAGTGAGCCTGAGACCGGGCCCGCCCCGGCCTGTCGCTCACACCGGATGGTCGTGAATGTCATCAGCTTCATTTGAGGCCTTGTTGATCCAGGCCGACGAACAGGCCCGGAACGGCCGCTGGCAGGACACGCTCGAAACCCTCACACGGGCCATCCGCCTGCGCCCGGACCACGCCGGGACGCTGACCGGCCTGGGCACCTGCCTGATCCAGCTTGACCGGCCACAGGACGCCCTGCCCCTCTTCGAGCAGGCGGCCGGGCTCGCCCCCGACTCGCCGGAAGCGCACAACAACCTCGGCGTCGCCTACGCCTGCGCGGGCGACCCGGCCCGGGCTGAGGCCGCCTACCAGCGGGCGCTCGCCTGCGACTCCGGGCACGTCCCGGCCTGGAAAAACCTGGCGTTGCTCCAGCTCCAGCAGGGGCGTTTTGCCGAAGGCGTGCCCATACTGGCCGCGCTGGTCAAAGCCGATCCAACCGACCTGGAGGCCGTCATCGCGCTGGCCGAATGCTATGAGCAGGGCGGCGAGACCGAGTCAGCCCTGACTCTGTACCGCCAGGCGTTGAAACTTCAACCGGACCATGCAACAGCGCGCGCCGCCGTGGCGCGGCTGGCCCCGCCCCCCGCCCCTCCCCCGGCCCGCCGCGTGGCGCGGCCGGAACATGCCCAGAAATTAGCCGCGCTCAAGTCGCTCAAGAAAGCCAACGGCGCCGCCGAGGCCGCCCCGCCCGCGCCGAAGCCCGGCGTCGGCTTCTTCGGCGCGGCGGGCTGGTGGAACACGCGCCGCGTGTGGGCCCCGGCCCGCTGGCTGGCGGCCCAGGGACATCGCGTGAAAGTCGCGCCCCTGCCCGAAGCCGGCGACCTGGACGCGCTGGACATCGTCGTGGTCGCCCGCCCGCACGCCGCTCCGGCCCTGAGCCAGGCGGTGACGCGCGCCCGGCAGGCCGGGAAACAGGTTGTGATCGATCTGGACGAAGACTTCCACCGACTGCCTCCGGATCATCCCGAGTACGCCGTGCTGGGGCCCGGAAACCCGGACGCCCTGCGGATGCTGGAGCAGTCCCTGGCCGAGGCGGACCGGGTCACCGTCTCCACCGAAACCCTGGCCGAGCGTTACGCCGCGTTCGCGCGTCAGTTGGAGGTGGCGCCCGACACATGGGACGCCGATAACCCGTTCTGGCAGAAGCCCGGGCCGGCGCGGGCCACCGTCAACCTGGGCTGGGTAGGGACAGAGGCCGAGTTAGACGACCTGGCCTGGATCAAGAATGACCTGATCCAGGTTCTGCGCCGGGCGCCCCTGGTGCAGCTCGTGATCGCGGGCGCGCCGGGCGCCTATCAGCTTTTTGACGCCGTCCCCGAGAAACAGCGCCTGTACCTGCCGCCCCTCCCCCCGGAAGATTACCCCTATCTGCTGGCCCATTTCGACGTGCTGCTCGTGCCGCTGCGCGACACGGACTATAACCGGGCGCGGTCGGCGCGGCGCCTGATGGAGGCCGCCGCGCGCGGCCTGCCCTGGGTGGCCAGCCCCCTGCCCGCGCACCAGGCCTGGGCGGACGGCGGTTTGTTCGCCGAGAAACCGGGCGATTGGCCCGCAGCCGTCCAGAAACTGATCGACGCGCCCGGACTGCGTCAGGCGATGGGCGCGGCCGGGCGCGCGCTGGCCGGGCAATGCCGAAGTGTGTCGGCCTGGGCCAGGCTCGCAGGCGCCAGCCGTTCCCGGCAGGATAACGCCTTATGAAGAACATCGTCATCCTTGGAGCTTCGGGATTTGCCCGCGAGGTCGCCTGGCTAATCAAGGAGATCAACCGGCAGACGCCGGAGTGGAACTTCCTGGGCTACGTGGACGCCAGCGCCGACAGGGTCGGCCAGCCGTGCGGGGACGCGGTCATCCTGGGCGACGACTCTTTCCTGGAAAGCTACCCGGATGAATTGCACGCGGTCATCGGCATCGGCCGTCCGCCCATCATCGCCCGTCTCCGCCAAAAACTGGAGCGTCTGCCGCATCTGCGCTTTCCCAATCTCGTTCACCCGTCCGTGCTGTGGGACCGTGACCGTATCCGCCTGGGCGTCGGCAACATCATTTGCGCCGGCAACATCCTCACGACCGACATCCGCCTCGGGTCCTTCAATATCCTGAACCTGGCCAGCACGTATGGGCACGACGCCGTGATCGGCGACCACTGCGTCATCAACCCGGGCGTCAACCTGTCCGGCGGGGTGCGCGTGGGCGACGCCTGTCTCCTCGGCACCAGCTGCACCATCCTGGAAAACCTGACCCTGGGCGAGGGCGTCACCGTCGGCGCCGGCGCCCTGGTCCACCGCGACGTGGCCGCCGGGCTGACCGTCGTGGGCATCCCGGCCAGACCGCTGCAGCGCTGAGCGCCGGCGGCCGGACAGAAAGCGAGGCGCGTTGCACATGAACATCCCCCACCGCAAAATCCCCGTCTATGAGCCGGACCTGGGCGGCCGCGAGCGCGAGTATGTGCTCGACTGCCTCGACAGCGGCTGGATTTCCGGCATCGGCCAGTACGTCAGCCGCTTTGAAGAAGCCTTCAGCCGCTTCTGCGACGTGAGCTACGCCATCTCCACCTGCAACGGCACCGTCGCCCTCGATCTGGCCCTGGCGACGCTGGACATCGGGCCGGGCGACGAAGTGATCACGTCCAACCTCACCTTCGCCGCCACCGCCAACGCCATCCGGCACGTGGGCGCGACCCCGGTCTTCGTGGACAGCGAGCCGGAGACCTGGAATATCGACCCCAACCGCATCGAAGAGGCCATCACGCCGGCGACCAAGGCGATCCTGGTCGTGCACCTGTACGGGCACCCGGCCGACATGGACCCCATCCTGGCCCTGGCCGCCAAGCACAGCCTGTTCGTGATCGAGGACGCCGCCGAGGCGCACGGCGCGTACTACAAGCGGCGGCGTGTGGGCAGCCTGGGGCACATCGCCTGCTTCAGCTTCTACGGCAACAAGCTGATCACGACCGGCGAGGGCGGCATGGTGGTCACCGACAACGCCGGGCTGGCCGAACGGGCGCGCTTCCTGCGCGGCCAGGCCATGCACAGCGCCCTGCCCTATTACCACCCGGAGGTGGGCTACAACTTCCGCATGACCAACCTGCAGGCCGCCATCGGGCTGGCGCAGATGGAGCGCGCCGACGAGCTGATCGCGCGCAAGCGCCAGATCGCGCGCTGGTACGCCGAGCGCATCAGCCGCCTGCCCGGGATTGAGTTCTCGCCCGAGGCGATGTGGGCCACCAGCTCCTTCTGGATGAACTCCGTCCTCATCCGTCCGGAAAGCGGCGTCAGCGCGCCCGTCGTGCGCGCCCGGCTGGCCGAGGCCGGCATCGAGACGCGGCCGTTCTTCTACCCGATGAACACCCTGCCGCCGTACATCCGCGCGATGGCCAGCCGGCGCTATCCGGTGTCCGAGCGGCTGAGCAAACAGGGCCTCAACCTGCCGTCCTCGCCCCGCCTGGATGAGGCCACGGTGGATTTCGTCGTCACCGCGCTGCAGAATTGCTGCGACGCCGCGCCGGCCCGGGCGTCGCGGCCCATACCCGCGCCCTGGTCGTCCGCGCCGGTCCGCCTCGCCCTGGTCGAGGAGGCGCGCGCATGAACGCCGTCGCCGCCGAACGGCTTCAGAACCTGCGCGCCCTCCTGGGGGACCCGCAGGTGAACGCGGCGACCCTGGCCACGCTGGAAGCGATGGCGCCGGACGCCGTCAACAAACCGGCGCTGATCGGCTGGCTCAGCGAAGGCCTGCAGAACGGCGAGCGCCGCTGGGAAATCCGCACGGCGCTGCGCTGCCTGGCGCGCGTCCTGCAGCCTCGCAGCTACCTGGAAATCGGCACCCGGCGCGGCTGGTCGCTGGCCCAGGTGGTCAGCGAAGCGCCCCACGCGCGCGTCTATTCGGTGGATATGTGGGTGGACAATTATGGCGGAGTCGCCAACCCCGGCCCGGAGTTCCTGCGCCAGGAGCTTGCCCGGGTCGCCCCGGAGTTCCAGGGCGAGATCACGTTCCTGTCCGGCAACAGCCATGATCTTTTGCCGCAGTTTCTCGAGGGCTGTCCGCCGGGCGCATCGGCTCAGGACGGATTGCGCCGGCATTTCGAGGACCGGCCGCATCAGTTCGACCTGATCACGGTGGACGGCGACCACACCGCCCTGGGCGCGTGGTGGGACCTGCTCGACGTGATGCCGCACGTCGCCGTGGGCGGCGCCGTCGTCTTCGACGACCTCATCGACCGGAGCGACGAGCTGATGGGCGACCGGCCGGCCAGCCGTTTCGCCCACCGGCGCCCGCC
>DAOUAB010000163.1:0-32641 GCA_034434015.1 Anaerolineales bacterium | reverse complement strand
TCGCCGACCCGGCGGCCGCGCCGCGCCCGCACGTGATCCTGCTCGACCTGCGCCTGCCGCGCGTGGACGGCCTGCAGGTGCTGGCCGAGATCAAGGCCGCCGAGGACCTGCGCCGCATCCCCGTGGTCGTCATCACCACCTCGGCCGCCGACCGCGACATCGCCGAGGCTTACGATCTGCACGCCAACAGCTATCTGATCAAGCCCGTCGATTTCGACAAATTCACCCAGTTGATGGACGAGCTCGGCTACTACTGGCTGGCCTGGAACCGTTACCCGTGGTCGTGAAGGCCTCCGGCTCACGCCGCGAGCGCGGGTCGCGCGCTGCGCGCCGCCCTAAGGCTTGGCTTTGCCAAGGCCGGTAAGCCGCACGCAGTGCTGCGGCTCGATGGGCGGCGTCCAGGTAGGCCGAACGGTTTCCTGCCATTAAGGATCAGTGTCTCAAATCCCGAGCGCCGACCAGAGCAGGCGCGCGCCGAGCGCTAACAGCGCGGCCAGGGCGGCCCGCCGGAAAGCCCCCGCCGGCAGGCGCCGTTCCAGCAGCAGGCCGACGGCCAGGCCGAGCGCGATGGCCGGCGCCGCCGCCAGGTAATGCCCCCACACGACGGCCGTCAGGTTGCCGGCCAGCGCATGGCCGATCAGCACCAGCCCATCGTTGAACAGGAAGAAGCTCTGCAGGTTGCCCTTGAACTCCTCCGGGGACCAGCGCCGGCCGTCGCCGTAGACGATGACCGGCGGGCCGCCGGTGTTGTACGCGCCGCTCAGCAGCCCGGCCAGGGCGCCGGCGCCGAACGCCCAGCCCGGGTGGTGCAGCGCCGGCGGACGCCGTCCCAGGAGGCTATAGACGGCGTAGCCCGCGATCAGCAGACCCAGCGCTCCGAGCATCAGGGCCTCCGGCAGGCGGCCGAGCGCCCACAGCCCGAGCGGCACGCCCACGAACGCGCCGGCCAGCAGGCGCCAGATCGCACCGGGGTCCAGCGCCTGCCGGTAGCGCGCCAGGAGCACGGCCTCCAGTGTGGCCGCGATCAGGGCCATCAGCGGCGAGGCCACCGGCAGGCCCAGCCGCCCGGCCAGCAGCGCCATCGCCACCATGGCCGAGCCGAAACCGACCAGGCTCTGCAGCAGCACCGCGGCGAACACCACGAGCCAGATAAAGGCGACCTCGGGCATGGGGGCATTGTACCGGGCGCCGGAGGGCAGAGCGAGGCTGGCGTCAGCGCAAAGTGGGTGCATTTCACTTTGGGGGCAAGTATCATTCTGAGCCGCGTAGCGGCGAAGAATCCCCCCGCCCAGCGGCGCGAGACTCTCTGGACCCCGGCCTCCGCCGGGGTGATGGCAGAGCAAACGGAAAGTGCTATACGGTGACGAACTCGCCCCCGGCGGGAAATGCACCTCTGTTCACCCCGGCTCTTGTCATCAGCGTGCCCTTCGAGTAAAATCCCTTTTACCCAATCGGGCCCATAGCGCAGTTGGGAGCGCGTCTCAATGGCATTGAGAAGGTCGAGGGTTCAAATCCCTCTGGGTCCACAATGTGCGGGCGGGTCATAGACCCGCCCCATCCTTATAAAACGCGGCGATCAGGAGTAGTAGGCCATCCCGCAGCGAGCCGGGGACGGTGAGAGCCCGGCACGGCGTTTGGGGACGCGCCACGCAGCGTCAGGCTTGTAGCCTGCGCCAGAGGCCGAACTCGCCTGGGAGCACCGACTGTGAACCCCGGGTCTGCGACCCGAGACAGTAGCGGCGGCGGGCCTGCCCGATACAGCAACGCAAGCGACGTGGACGCCAGAGAGGTCCTCGCGCGAGCCGCAGGCTCGCGCGTAAGGATGCCGAAGGCGTCCGGCGTAAGCAGGGTGGTACCACGGAGGCCCCTTCGTCCCTGACCGGCGGAGGGGTGTTTTGTTTGTCAGACAGAGTGACCCGGAGGCGACGATGCCGCCCAAACCCAAGCGCCCATCCATCAGCGACCGCGTCCGCGAGGCGTTGCAGCGCCTGCTCGACGAACTCGGCCCCTTACTTAAACCGGGCCGGCTGGCGCCCCGCCCCGTCCCGGCTCGACCGGCGACCCCGCCGCGCCGCCCACGCGCGTAAAGGCGCGTCCCGGCGGCATCGCTCGCAAACACGACCCGGTCAGGAGGCTTGACCATGACCACGAAGAAACCCGCCGCCAGGCCGGCGGCCAGGAAAAAGACGACCTCCGCCAGGAAACCGGCGGCCAGCAAGAAAACGACGACGACGGCCAGGGCCGGGAAGGCCGCCGCGGCCCAAACGCCGGCCCGGCGGGCGTCGCGGCCCACGGCGTCCAGGCCGGCCGCCGTCGAGGCCCGGCCCGTCGCCCCGGCGCCCGCCCGCGTCGAGCGCTACGATCCGACCGCCATCGAGCCCAAATGGCAGGCCCGCTGGGAGGCCGATCAACTGTACCGGGCCGTGATCGACCCGAACCGGCCGAAACATTACGCGCTGACGATGTTGCCCTACCCCAGCGGCGATCTGCACATCGGCCACTGGTACGCGATGACGCCGTCCGACGCCCGCGCGCGCTTCAAGCGCATGCAGGGCTACAACGTCATGTTCCCCATCGGCTTCGACGCCTTCGGCCTGCCGGCCGAGAACGCCGCCATCAAAGACGGCGTCCACCCCATGCGGCGCACGTACGCCAACATCGCCAACATGCGCCAGCAGCTGCGCTCGATGGGCGCGATGTGGGACTGGGAGCGCGAGGCCGTCTCCAGCGACCCGGCGTACTACCGCTGGACGCAGTGGTTCTTCATCCAGCTGTTCAAGCACGGGCTGGCCTACAAAAAGCTGTCGCCCGTGGACTGGTGCCCGAACTGCCAGACCACGCTGGCGCGCGAGCAGGTGTGGGGCGAGGACCGGCACTGCGAACGCTGCAAGACGCCGGTCATCAAGAAGAACCTGGAGCAGTGGTACTTCCGCACCACCCGGTACGCCGAGGAACTGCTGCGCTTCGACGGCATCGACTGGCCCGAAAAGGTCCGCGACATGCAGACCAACTGGATCGGGCGTAGCGAAGGGGCGGAGGTCCGGTTTTCAGTGGACAGTGATCCGTCGCCGGTCTCGGCGGCTCCCTCGATCACCGTCTTTACCACTCGCCCGGACACCCTCTGGGGCGCAACCTTCATGGTGCTGGCGCCGGAGCACCCGCTGGTGGCCGGGCTGACCACGCCGGACCGGAAGGCCGAGGTCGAAGCGTATGTGGCCCAGGCCACGCGCCAGACCGATATCGACCGCGAGTCGACCGAGAAGGAGAAGAGCGGCGTCTTCATCGGCGCGTACGCCGTCAACCCCGTGAACGGCGCGCGCCTCCCGATCTGGATCGCCGACTACGTGCTGATGACCTACGGCACCGGCGCCATCATGGCCGTGCCCGCCCACGACGAGCGCGACTTCCAGTTCGCGCTGAAGTTCGGGCTGCCGATCCTGCCCGTCATCGAGCGGCCGGACCGGCGCGCCAAGTCCTTCGCGCTGGGCGGCACCATGCGCGAAGGGTTCGCCGCCGCCTTGCAGGCCGAGGGCATCCCGTTCGAGGAGCGGCAGGGCTCGTTGTACCTCACGATCCCGGCCGACCGGCTGGAACGCTATGTCCAAATCGCGCGGCAGTTCGTGCGCCCCGGCGCCTGGAACGAGGTCGTCGGCTCGGGCTGGCTGTTCATCTACGGCGACGACGTCTGGGCCTGGGACTCGCTGGAGGCCGAGGCCCGCATCCTGGCCCGCTGCCAGGCGCTGGAACCCGCTGTCCGCGACAAGCGCACGGTCATGGAGATGCTGTGGGCGGTGGAGTTCTACCGCGACGTGCTCTATCACGACGCCTATGGGACCATGATCCACTCCGGCGTCTTCACCGGCACGCCCGGCGACTCCGCCAAGTCGGCGGTCACCGCCTGGCTGGAACAACAGGGCTCCGGCCGGCGCGCCGTCACCTACCGCCTGCGCGACTGGCTGATCAGCCGCCAGCGCTACTGGGGCGCGCCCATCCCCATCGTCTATTGCCCGGAGCATGGGATGGTGCCGGTGCCCGACGACCAATTGCCGGTGACCCTGCCGGAGGAGGTCGAATGGCTGCCCACCGGCCAGAGCCCGCTGAAACTGCACCCGACCTGGGCGCACACCACCTGCCCGACCTGCGGGCAGCCGGCCCGGCGCGACACGGACACGATGGACACGTTCATGTGCTCGTCGTGGTACCACCTGCGCTACCTGAGCCCGAAGTATGACCAGGGTCCGTTCGACCCGGCCGAGTACGACTACTGGATGCCGGTCGACACCTACACCGGCGGCGCCGAGCACGCCACCATGCACCTGATCTACACGCGCTTCTTCCACAAGGCGCTGCGCGACATAGGCCTCGTCGAGGGCCACGAGCCGATGCTGCAACTGCGCAACCAGGGCCAGATCCTGGGGCCGGACGGCCAGCGCATGAGCAAGAGCCGCGGCAACGTCATCGACCCGGACGAGCAGGTGCGCCTGTACGGCGCCGACGTGGTGCGCGCCTACCTGATGTTCGGCTACCAGTGGTCCGAGGGCGGGCCGTGGAGCACCGAGAACATCCAGGGCGTGGTGCGCTGGCTGAACCGGGTGTGGGCGATCACGCTGGAACCCCCCCAATCCCACACCCCCCATCCCACGCCGGAGGATGAGCGGGCGCTGCGCCGGATCACGCACCAGACCATCCAGCGCGTCACGCGCGACCTGGAGCAGTTCGAGTTCAACACGGTCGTCTCGGCGCTGATGGAGCTGACCAACGCGCTGTACAAATACCGCGAGACCACGGCCGGCACGGCCGCCTGGGAGGAGGCGATCACCCGGCTGCTGCTGCTGCTGGCGCCGGTGGCGCCGCACATCACCGAGGAGTTGTGGGCGCGGCTGGGCCGGCCGTACTCCATCCATCAGCAGGCCTGGCCCCAGGCGGACCCGGCCATCGCCGCCGAGGATATGCTGACCATCGTCGTCCAGGTCAACGGCAAGGTGCGCGACCGCGTCGCGGTGCCCGCCGACACCGCCGATGACGCCATCAAGGCCGCGGCCCTGGCCTCCGAGGGCGCGCAGAAGTTCATGGACGGCAAGACGCCGCGCAACGTCGTCTACGTCAAAGGCCGGCTGGTCAACATCGTCGTCTAGCCGCCCCCGCCCGCCAGGCCCCTCCACCACGCCGGTGGAGGGGCTTTTTTCCCCCGAACCCGTGGTAAAGTCAGCGCGCTCCTGGAGAAGATAGCCCCCAGGCTCATCCCCCGCCGGCTCGCCGCGGGCGGGCGCCGGGCAGGCGCGCGTGGGTCAGGAGCGTGCGCCTGCGCCGAAATGCGCGCCGCAACGAATCGGAAACGCGCCTCGTATAAGGTGCTGGAACAGCCGGCAGCGAGCAGGCCGGCCCAGGAAACCAACCCTATGCCCGTCATCCAGGTCGAGGACCTGCGCAAGGTCTTTTATATCCCCCGCAAGGACCCCGGCGTGGCCGGGGCCGTCAGGGCGCTCTTCCGCCCGCGCTTCGAGCCCAAAGTGGCCGTGGACGGCATCACGTTTCACGTCGAGCCGGGCGAAATGGTCGGCTACATCGGCGTCAACGGCGCCGGCAAATCCACCACCATCAAGATGCTCACCGGCGTGCTGCAACCGTCCGGCGGCGTCGCGCGCGTCCTGGGCCGCGACCCGCACCGGCAGCGCGTCGCCAACGCCCGCGAGATCGGCGTGGTCTTCGGCCAGCGCACGCAACTGTGGTGGGACCTGGCCTTCATCGAGTCGCTCAACCTGGTCTCCAAGATCTACGAGGTGCCGCCCCGGCGCTACCGGGAACTGCTGGACCGGTTCGCCGAGACGCTCGAGCTGGGCGAGCTGCTGCACGTCCCCATCCGCAACATGTCGCTCGGCCAGAAGATGCGCGCCGAGCTGGCGGCCACCCTGATCCACGAGCCCAGGGTGGTCTACCTGGACGAGCCCACCATCGGCCTGGACCTGATCGTCAAAGAGCACATCCGCGATTTCATCAAGGAGCAGAACCGGACGAAGGGCACCACCGTCATCCTGACCACGCA
Organism: Anaerolineales bacterium; assembly: GCA_034434015.1. GTDB lineage: Bacteria > Chloroflexota > Anaerolineae > Anaerolineales > UBA6663 > SpSt-583. Next base: position 26,598 of record DAOUAB010000163.1, on the reverse strand, counting down.
CGACCTGGGCGACATCGAGGAGCTGTGCCAGCGCGTGATCATCATCGACGCCGGCCGCCTGATCTACGACGGCCCGCTCAGCACCATCAAGGCGCGCTTCGGCAAGTACCGCGAGATCACGTTCGAGACGCCGGCCCGGGCCGACGGTTTGCATCTGCCGCCGGGCGCGGAAGTGACCGAGCAGGAGGCGCGCAAGTTCACACTGCGCTTCGACCGGACGCTGACCACGGCCAGCCAGGTGGCGGCGGCCGTCATGGACCAGATCGACGTACTGGACTTCTCGCTGGCCGAGCCGGACCTGGCCGCCATCATCAAGCAGATCTACAACGGCGCGCTGCGCGAGGCGGCCGCGCCGGAGGCCTCCGCATGATCGCCGCCCTGCGCCGCCACCTGGGCATCTACGGCGCCATCGCCGCCGTCGTCCCCAAGGAATACCTGGCCTACAACCTGTGGTTCTGGGCCGAGTTCGTCGTCCAGATCCTGGCCATGATCATCTACGTCTACTTCTGGCGCGCGGTCTACAGCGGCGTGGACCGGCTGGGCGGCCTGACGCTGGACCAGACGCTCAACTACATCCTGCTGGCGCGCATCCTGGCCCCGGCCATCGAGAGCCGCCTGATCTTCCACTTCGGCTTCCTGATCGGCCAGGGGCAGGTGGCGGTGGAGCTGACGCGCCCGCTGGACCTGCAGGCGCGCTACTACGTGCAGGAACTGACCGGGCTGGGGGTGTTCCTGCTGCTCAAGCTGCCGCTGCTCGCCATCGCCATCGTCTTCTTCGGCCTGCGGCTGCCGGCCGACCCGGCGGTCTGGCTGGCCTTCCTGGCCTCGCTGGCGCTCGGGCACGCCGCCTTGTTCTGCTTCGACTGGATGTTCGCCTGCCTGGCCTTCTACACCACCGAGACCTGGGGCCTGAGCATGGTGCGCGTGGGCGTGGCGCAGTTCTTCAGCGGCGCGCTGGTGCCGCTGGCGATGCTGCCCGGCTGGCTCCAGCAGGCCGCCGCCGCCCTGCCCTTCGCCCAGGCCATGGCCGTGCCGCTGGGCCTGCTGAGCGGGGTGACGCCGGTCTCGCAGGCGCCCGGCTTCTGGCTGGTCCAGCTCGCCTGGCTGGCGGGCCTGGGGCTGGCCGCGCGCCTGGTCTTCGCCGTGGCGGTGCGAAAAGTCACGGTGCAGGGAGGCTGAGCATGGCCCGCTACCTGGCCCTCTACCGGCACTTCCTCTTCCAGCGCTTCAAGATCCTGCTGGAATACCGCGTCAACTTCATCATCGGCATGGCGTCCACCGTCATCCAGCAGTCGGCCTGGCTGCTCACCATCTGGGTGGTCATGCGCCAGGCGCCGGCGCTGGCCGGCTGGGGGTTGAGCGAGGTGATGCTCGTCTACGGGCTGGTGACGCTGGCCCAATCGCTCAACCACATGTTCGCCGACAACCTGTGGATCATCGGCTGGGGCTACGTGCGCTCCGGCCAGTTCGACCGCTTCCTGGTCCGGCCCATCGACCCGCTCTTTCACCTCCTGGCCGACCGGTTCTGCCACGACGGCCTCGGCCACTTCGCCACCGGCGCGGTGCTGGTGGGCGCGGCCCTGGTCCAGCTGCAGATCGCGCTGACGCCCCTCACCGCGCTGTACCTGGCGGCGGCGGTGCTGAGCGGCGGCGTCATCTTCTTCGCCCTGAACCTGATCACGGCCACCACCGCCTTCTGGATCGTCGAGTCGATCCCGATCACGCAGATGGTCTTCAACATGCACGAGTTCGCCAAATACCCGCTGACCATCTACCACCAGGGCATCCGCGTGCTGCTGACCTGGATCATCCCCTACGGCTTCGCGTCGTTCTACCCGGCCAGCTATCTGCTCGGCCGCGACGTGGGCGCGCTGGCCTGGCTGGGGCCGGTCGTCGCCGCGGTCCTGGCCGTCATCAGCTATCGCGTCTGGCAATTCGGGCTGAAACACTACGCGGGGACCGGCTCGTAAACCCCGCCTTCGAGTTGACACTCCCCGGCGGGCCGCCTAGACTCAGGCTGCATGGAGCTGACCGACAAAATTGTCCTCATCACGGGCGCGTCCAGCGGCATCGGGGCGGCCACGGCGCGCGCCATGGCGGCGCGGGGCGCGGCCGTCGCCCTGCTGGCCCGCACCGCCTCGGCGCTGGGGGCCGTCGCCGCCGACGTTCGGGCGCGCGGCGGCCGGGCCCGGGCCTTCCCCGGGGACCTGACCGACCCGGCGACCGTGCAGGCCGTCGCCCGGGATGTCGCCCTTGAGCTTGGGACGCCGGATGTGATCGTCAACAGCGCCGGCGCCGGGCGCTGGCTGTTCACCGAGGAGACCGAGCCGGCCGAGGCCGTGCAGATGATGGGCGCGCCGTATTTCGCCGCCTTTTTCGTCACCCGCGCTTTCCTGCCCGCCATGCTGGCGCGCGGCAGCGGCCATATCGTCAACGTCAACTCCCCCATCGCGCGCCTGATCTGGCCCGGCGCCGCCGGCTACGCCGCCGCCCGCTACGCCCTGCAAGGCTTCACGGACGCGCTGCGCGTGGACCTGGCCGGCACCGGCCTGCGGGTGACGTCGGTGGTGACGGGGAAGGTGGACACCCCTTACTTCACGCATAACCCCGGGACGCTGGAGCGCGCGCCGTGGCTGGCCAAGCGCCTGATCCCGACGCTGACGGCCGAGCAGGTGGCCGCCGCCCTCGTCCGCGCGGTGGAGTACAATCGACGCGAGGTCGTTCTACCGTTCATGTTGCGTGTCTTCTTCGCGCTGCGCGCCGTCCTGCCGGGCTTCACCGAGTGGCTGGCGGTGCGCACCGGCTGGCAGCACACGCGGAGGCCGCATGAGCCCTCACCGCCGCCCCGGCTGGACGCTGCCCAACGGGCACCAGGTCCGGAGCAACATGGAAGCCGCCCTGTGTGATTTCCTGGTGGCGAATAACTTCGCCCACACCCACTGGACCGGGAACTTCGAACTGGAGTTTGGCACCGGCGCGCTGCGGCTGTACGTCCCCAGCGTGACGTTGACCGAGCTGAAGAAGGACGGCGCCACGATCCTGATCGAGCCGGTCGACTCGATCCACCCCGGCAGCGGCGTGCGGCGCCTGCAATCGCTGCGCCGGGAACGCGGCCGTGACTATTACGTGATCGTCGTCGCCCGCCGGCCGCTGCACGCGCGTTTCCCGCCGGACGCCTGCGACGCCATCTTCCCGGTGGAGGACTTCACGCCGCTGCTCCTGTTCCTTCGGAACCTGGCGTGAGCGACTACGTCCGGCAACTGCGCGCCCGTCTGGGGCCGGCCAGAGTCATCCTGGTCTATGCCACCGCCCTGCTCCGCGACGCGCGCGGCGGCCTGCTCTTCCAGCGCCGCGCCGATTTCGGCTGGTGGGGCCTGCCGGGCGGCGTGCTCGAGATCGGCGAGACGCCCGGCGCGTGCGCGGCGCGCGAGGCCCGGGAGGAGACCGGGCTGGAGGCGCAGCCCGTCCGGCTGGTGGGCGTGTATTCCGGGCCGCAGTACGACGTGCGCTACCCGAACGGCGACGAGGTCCAGCAGTTCACGGCCGCGTTCGAGTGCCGCCTGATCGGCGGCGACGGCCGCGCCGACGGGCGCGAGGCGCTTGAGCAGGCCTTCTTTCCGCCCGAGGCGCCGCCGCCGACTTCGCCGTGGTACGCGGCTATGGCGCGCGACTTGCAGGCGGCGCGCCCCACGGCCTGTTTTGAAGCGCCGCGGCCGGGCGTGGACGGCGCCGCGGGCGGCTACCTGGCCGGCCTGCGCGCCCGCCTCGGCCGGCAGGAGGTGGTGGCGCCGGGCGCCGGGGCCTTCATCCGTGACGAGGCCGGGCGCATCCTGCTCATCCGGCGGGCCGACAACCACACCTGGAGCGTCCCGGCCGGGATCATGGACCTGGGCGAGTCGATTGCCGAGACCGCCGTCCGCGAGACGGCCGAAGAGACCGGCCTCCAGGTGGAGCCGGTGCGGCTCGTCAGCCTGCATTCCGGCCCGGATTATCGCGTCACCTACCCGAACGGCGACCGACTGCAAATTTGCAGCGCGCTCTTCGAGTGCCGGGTGCTGGGCGGCGCGCTGCGGCCGGACGGCCACGAGACGCTGGACGCCCGCTTCTTCCCGCCGGACGCCCTGCCGGAGCCGATGGCCGCGCGCACCCGCCGTCGCCTGGCCGAGGCGCTGCAAGGACGGCCCGGGGCCTTCTTCAACTGATCCCGGCGCCGAATGACGGCGGTCACCCCTGTCTTTCTTCAAGGAGTCTAGCCATGCCCGACCTCACCCCGCTGCACACCGACGACGCCCCCCAAGCCATCGGCCCGTACTCGCAGGCCATCCGCGCCGGCGGGTTCATCTTCTGCGCCGGGCAGACCCCGCTGGACCCCGCCAGCATGCAGTTGATCGAGGGCGATATCGAGGCCCAGACGCGCCGCGTACTGCAAAACCTGGCGGCGGTGCTGGCCGCCGCCGGCAGCGGCCTGGACCGGGTCGTCAAGACGACGGTGTTCATGCAGGACTTGGGCGAGTTTGCGCGCATGAACGCCGTATACGCCGAGTTCTTCCCGGCTATTCCGCCGGCGCGCAGCACGGTGCAGGTGGCCGGCCTGCCGCGCGGGGCGCAAATCGAGATCGAGTGCATCGCGCTGGCCTAGACAAATCCGGCCCGGTCGGCTAAAATTTCGCTTCGCGCCGCCCGCCGGGACGCAAGCCCAAGCGCAGGTCCGGCGACTCAACGACCTATTGCGCGGCCGGGACCGGCCGTCGAACGCTATCAGGAGAGAGCACCTTGGCCAACACGCATTCCGCCCAGAAGCGCATCCGCTCCAACGAACGCAAGCGCGTCCGCAACCAGCGCGTCCGCTCACGCACGCGCACCAGCATCCGCCTGGCGCGTGAGGCCCTTCAGAGCAACAACCCCGAGGAGGCGCGCCGCACCACGCTGGCCGCCGTCGGCGCGCTGGACAAGGCTGCCGGCAAGGGCGTCATCCATAAAAACAGCGCCGCCCGCCGCAAGAGCCGGCTGATGAAGAAGCTGGCCAGGCTGGAGATGGCTAAGAAAGCCTGATCTTCGGCCCGCCCTCTCGGGCGGGCCGTTTTTTTGCCTCTTGAAATAGAACAAAGGTTCTGTTATAACATTGGCAGCGTTCTGTTAGAACAACTACCACCGCGCGCTCCTCGACCCCGGCCAAACCCTCTACCCTGCCGCGCCCGGTCCTCGTCCGGTCGAGTCCGTCAACCAAGGATTGCCGTCATGCCAGACCGCTGCGAGTGGGCGGGCGCCGACCCGCGGATGATCGCCTATCACGATGAGGAATGGGGCGTGCCGGTGCACGACGACCGGCGCCTGTTCGAGTTCCTGATTCTAGAAGGCGCGCAGGCCGGCTTGAGCTGGAGCACGATCCTGAACAAGCGCGCCGCCTACCGGGCCGCCTTCGACGGCTTCGACCCGGCCCAGGTCGCCGGTTACGACGCGGCCAAGATCGCGGCGCTGCTGGCGGATCCGGGCATCGTGCGCAACCGGCTGAAGATCAACGGCGCCGTCAAGAACGCGCAGGCGTTCCTGCGGGTCCAGGCCGAGTTCGGGTCCTTCGACCGGTACGTGTGGAGGTTCGTCGGCGGCGCGCCGCGCCAGAACGCCTGGCCGAGCCTGCGCGAGGTCCCGGCCCGCACGCCGGAGTCCGACGCGCTCAGCCGGGACCTGAAGAAACGCGGCTTCACGTTCGTGGGCTCGACGATCTGCTACGCGTTCATGCAGGCGGTCGGGCTGGTGAACGACCACGTTGTGGGCTGTTTCCGGCGCCCGCTCTCCGGGCGCTGATCGGTTGCGATGAAACTTCGCCTGGCCGTTTTTCTGATCGTCATGGCCTTCAGCGTCACGCTGGCTGTCATGATCGGCCAGCGCCTGTCCGGCCAGGCCCTGGCCGTGATCGTGGGCGTCGTGGCGGGCGTGGCCGCCTCCATCCCGACCTCGCTGATCGTCGTCTGGCTGGCGACCCGGTCGGTGGCCCCGCCGCCGCGCGAGAACGCCTACCATCGCGAGGCCGAAGCGCCGCGCATCGTCGTCGTCCAGCCGCCGGCCGCCGGCTATAACCCCGGCTACTCCATGCCGCCCCCTGCCCCCCCGCCCGTCCCCGGCCGCCGCCCGTTCAACATCATCGGCGGCGACGACGAGTAGCGCCTGTCCGTGCTAGAATAACGACTCATCCCTGACCACGCCGACGCCCGGGCCAGAATTCACAGCGGCTGGGTGAACGTCGCATCTTCGCGCCTTTGTAGTTGACATCAGGAGTCGCCATGTTTGAGCAGGACCTGGCCGGGATCGCCGGTCAGATTAGAAACGCCCTGGCCGAGCTGGGCGTGCCCGACCCGGGCGAGATCAAATGGCAGGCCACGCCCTTCGCCGGCCAGTGGGGCCAGGGCACCAACGCCTGCTTCCAGGCGGCGGCCGCCGAGGCCCGCGCCGGCAGGCAAGTCAACGTGCCCCAGCGCGCCCAGGAGCTGGCCCGGCGGGTAGCCGAACGGATCACGGCCCCGCCCGGCTTTGCGCGCGTCGTCGCCGACAAGGCCTACCTCAACGCCTACTTCGACACCCCCACGTACGCGGCGCGCGTGGTCGACGCCGTGCTGGCGGCCGGCCCGGACTTCGGCCGCGGGGCGCCCCGGAGCGAGCGGGTGATGGTGGAATACGCCCAGCCCAACACCCATCATTCCTTCCACATCGGCCATGCCCGCAACGCGCTGCTGGGCGAGGCGCTGGCCCGGATTCTGCAGTTTGCGGGCTTCCCGGTTATCCGCGCCTCCTACCCCGGCGACATCGGCCTGGGCGTGATCACCATCCTGTGGGCCTACGACAAGTTTTACAAGGGCCAGGAGCCGGCCGGCGTGCACGAGCGCGGGCAATGGCTGCTGAAGATTTACGCAGAGGCCACCGCTCTGCTGGAGCCGAAGGAGGGTGAGACGGCGGAAGAAGCGGCCCGGCGGGCGGCTTACGAGGCGGAACGGCGCGAACTGTATCGCCGGTGGGACGCCGGCGACCCCGAGGCGCGCGAGCTCTGGCGCGTGACGCGCGAGTGGAGCCTGGAGGAGCTGCGCGACATCCTGAACACGCTCGACATCCACATCGACGTCTGGTTCTACGAAAGCGAAGTGGACGCGCCCAGCAAGGCCATCGTCGAAGAGCTGATCGCGCGCGGCCTGGCCGAGGATGGCCGCCCCCACGGCGGCCCCGTCATCGTCAAAATCGACGAGAAGCTCGGGCTGACGAAAGAGAAGTACCGCGTGGCCGTGATCCTGCGCAGCGACGGGACCTCGCTCTACCTGACGAAGGACCTGGCGCTGGCCAAGGTGAAGTTCGAGCAGTACCACGTGGACCGCTCGATCTACGTGGTGGATTTCCGCCAGAGCCTGCACTTCCAGCAGGCCTTCAAGATCCTGGAACTGTGGGGCTTCCCGCAGGCCGCCAAGTGCTACCACCTGTCCTACGGCTACGTCACCCTGCCGGAGGGCGGCATGTCGGCGCGCCGGGGCCGCGTGGTGCTGTTCAAGGACGTGGCCGACGAGGCCTACCGGCGCGTGCTGGCGACCATCGCTGAGAAGAACCCGGACCTGCCGCTCGACCAGCGCGACGCGGTGGCGCGGCAGGTGGGCCTGGGCGCGCTGGTCTACTCGATGCTGTCGGTGGACAACGTCAAGGACATCGAGTTCCGGTACGACGACGCGCTCAGCTTCGACGGCAAGACCGGGCCGTACATCCAGAACGCGCACGTGCGCGCCAACAGCATCCTCAAAAAGGCCGGCGCGCTGCCGGCGGCCGGCGCCTTCGACTACGCCCTGCACCCGCTGGAGGTGGAGCTGATCGACCTGCTCACGCGCTTTCCGGCCACGGTGCAGTCGGCGGCCGATGAGTACAAGCCGCTGCACATGGCCAACTACGTCTACGAGCTGGCCAAGACCTTCCACAGCTTCTACCACGAGGCGCCGGTTCTGGCGGCCGGCCCCGGCATCCGCGAGGCGCGCCTGCGCCTGACCGCCGCCGTGCGCCAGACGCTGGCCAACGCCCTGCGCCTGCTGGTGATCCGGGCGCCGGATGTGATGTAGCCGGAACACACCTGACAGGTCCTTATAAAGAGCTTTCCCCGTTGACTCTTCTGAGAAGGAGTGTTATGGTGTTTGTATCTAGATATTATATCTAATATCTAGACAATCATTATGACCACCTTCCCCGAAGAAAAGGCGACAACCCACAAACAGCTCCGACGCGTGGTTGCTGAGCGCATCCGGGCGGCCATTGTGGCCGGCGTCCTCAAACCGGGCGATTGGCTGCGCCAGGAGCGGCTGGCGCAGGAGTACGGCGTCAGCCAGATGCCGGTCCGCGAGGCGCTCAAGGAGTTGACGGCCGAGGGCCTGGTGGAGCACGTCCCTTACCGGGGCGTGCGCGTGGTCGCGTTCTCGGCCGACGACGTGGCCGACCTGTACGCCGCGCGCGGCTTTCTGGAGGGGATGGCGGCCCGCGCCGCCGCCGAGCGCATCACGCCGGAGGAACTGCGCCAGCTCCACGAGTTGCAGACCCAGATGAGCGCCCGGCAGTCGCCTGAGGCCCTGGCCGAGTATCTCGAGCTCAACCGCCGCTTCCATCAACTGATTTGCGCCGCCAGCCGGCGCGCCTACCTCATCCGCCTGCTGAACCAGATGTGGACCGCCTTCCCCACCATGCTGTGGGGCAACGTCACCGCGGCCCGGCCGGACCTGATCCCGGAACGCAACGCCGGCGATCTGGCCGAACACCCGGCGATCCTCGACGCGCTCGAGCGCCGCGAGGCCGACGAGGCCGAGCGCCGGATGCGCCGCCACATTGAGTCCACCGGCGCCGAACTGTTGGCGCTGTTGCGCCGGACGGTCTGAACCGCACGCCGCCGGCCCCCTTCACCCAAGGAGTCCTCTGTATGCCTCGAACGCGAGTCTTGATCATGGGCGCCGCCGGGCGCGACTTCCACAACTTCAACACCGTCTATCGGGACAACGACGCGTTTGAAGTCGTCGCCTTCACGGCCACGCAAATCCCCAATATCGAGGGCCGCCAGTATCCGGCGGAGCTGGCCGGCCGGCTGTATCCGGGCGGGATCCGCATCTACCCGGAGAGCGAACTGCTGGACCTGATCCGTGACCTGAAAGTGGACGAAGTCGTCTTCGCCTACAGCGACGTGCCGCACGCCTACGTCATGCACCAGGCCTCGCGCGTGCTGGCGGCCGGCGCCAACTTCAAACTGCTCGGGCCGAAGGACACCCAGCTCGCCTCCACCCGGCCGGTGGTCTCCGTCGGCGCAGTGCGCACCGGCGCGGGCAAGAGCCAGACCACGCGGCGCGTGGCCGATATCCTGCGCGGCCTGGGCTACACCGTCGCCGCGGTCCGCCACCCGATGCCGTACGGCAACCTGATCAAGCAGACGGCCCAGCGCTTCGCGGACTACGATGACCTGGACGAGTACGAGTGCACCATCGAGGAGCGCGAGGAGTACGAGCCGCACCTGGACCGCGGCGTGCTGGTCTTCGCCGGCGTGGACTACGAAAAAATCCTGCGCCTGGCTGAGCAGGAGGCCGACATCATCCTGTGGGACGGCGGCAACAACGACCTGCCCTTCTTCAAGAGCGACCTGCACATCGTCGTCGCCGACCCGCACCGCCCCGGCCATGAGTCCGCCTATCACCCGGGCGAGGCCAACGCCCGGATGGCGGACGTGATTGTGCTCAACAAGGTGGACACAGCCGACCATGCCAGCGTGCTGGCCGTGCGCCACGCCCTGCAAGCGCTGAACCCGCGCGCCACCCTGGTGGAAGGCGCTTCGCCGCTCGCCGTGGAGGACCCGGCCGCCATCCAGGGCCGGCGCGTGCTGGTGATCGAGGACGGCCCGACGCTGACGCACGGCGAGATGGCCTACGGCGCCGCCTGGGTCGCCGCCCGGCGCTTCGGCGCGGCCGAGATCGTGGACCCGCGCCCGTACGCCGTCGGCTCCATCGCCGAGGCCTATCGCAAGTACCCGACCACCGGCGACGTCCTGCCGGCCATGGGCTACGGCGAGGCGCAGATCAGGGAGCTGGAGCAGACCATCCGCAACGCGCCCGTCGACCTGGTGCTGATCGGCACGCCCATCGACCTGCGCCGGGTGCTCACCCTGGACAAGCCCGCCCAGCGCGTGCGCTACGAACTGCAGGAGATCGGCCAGCCGACGCTGGCGGACATCTTAAAGCAAAAATTTGGCCCGAAAGCATGACCCGGAGACATACGATGCGCCACTTCCTTCACATCGCCGACTACTCGCCCAAGGAATTGCAGGCCCTGCTCGATCTGGCCGTGCAACTGAAGAAAGAGCGCGCCCGCGGCGGCAATCGGCCCGTGCTCAAGGGCAAGGTCCTGGGCATGGTCTTCCAGAAACCGTCGCTGCGCACGCGCGTCTCGTTCGACATGGCCATGCGCCACCTGGGCGGCGACGCCCTCTACCTCTCGCCGGCCGAAATCGGCCTGGGCCAGCGCGAGTCCGTGGCCGACGTGGCCCGCGTGCTGTCCGGCTACGTGGACGCCATCATGGCCCGCACCTTCTCCCACCAGCACATCCTGGAGCTGGCGCAGTGGGCCAGTGTGCCGGTCATCAACGGCCTGTCGGATTACAACCACCCGTGCCAGGCCCTGGCCGACGCGCTCACCCTCCAGGAGCACAAGGGCCGGCTCAAGGGCCTGCGCGTGGCCTACATCGGCGACGGCTTCAACGTGGCCACCTCCCTGCTCCACATCTGCGCCAAACTGGGCGCGCATTTCACCATCGCCTCGCCGTCGGGATATGAGCTGCCGGCCAACGTCGTCGCGTTGGGCCGCGAGTTCGCGGCGGCCTCCCGGGCCGAGATCCGGCTGACGCACGACCCGCGCGAGGCCGTGAAGGACGCCGACGCCGTCTACACCGACACCTGGACCAGCATGGGCCAGGAGCAGGAGGCCGAGGCCCGGCGCCGGGCTTTCGCCGGCTTCCAGGTCAACGACGACCTGCTGCGGCTGGCCCGCCCGGACGCCATCGTCCTGCACTGCCTGCCGGCCCATCGCGGCGAGGAGATCACGGACGCCGTCATGGACGGGCCGCAGTCGGTCGTCTTCCAGGAGGCCGAGAACCGCATGCACGCCCAGAAGGCCATCCTGGTCCACCTGCTGGCCGCTCGCCCGCGGCCCAGGAAAACGCCGGCCAAACGCCCGGCCCCCAAAGGGAAGAAACGCTGAGAGCGGGTAGCCGGCAGCTGACCAAGGAGATCGCATGCACGCCAAGGAGTACATCGCCCTGGAAGAGCAGTACGGGGCGCACAATTACCATCCGCTGAACGTGGTCATCGACCGGGCCGAGGGGGTCTGGGTCTGGGATGTGGACGGCCGCAAATATCTGGACTGTCTCTCGGCCTACTCCGCCCTCAACCAGGGCCACCGCCATCCGACCATCGTGGCGGCGCTCATCGAACAGGCGCAGAAAGTGACGCTGACCTCGCGCGCGTTCCGCAACGACCAGCTCCCGCGGCTGTACCAGGAGCTGAACGCGATGACGGGCTATGAGATGGCGCTGCCGATGAACACCGGCGCCGAGGCGGTGGAGACCGCCCTCAAGCTGGCGCGCAAGTGGGCCTACACCGTCAAGGGCGTCCCGCGCGACCAGGCTGAGATCGTGGTGGTCAGCGGCAACTTCCAGGGGCGCACCATCAGCATCATCTCCTTCTCCACCGAGCCGCTCTACCGCGACCTGTTCGGCCCGCACACGCCCGGCTTCAAGATCGTGCCCTACGGCGACGCCGCCGCGATGGAGGCCGCAATCACGCCGAACACCGCCGCGCTGATGATCGAGCCGATCCAGGGCGAGGCCGGGGTGGTGGTGCCGCCGGCCGGTTATCTGCAGGCCGTCGCCGCCCTGGCCCGGAAGCACCACGCGCTCTTCATCGCCGACGAGATCCAGACCGGCCTGGGCCGGACGGGCAAATTGTTCTGCTGCGACCATGAAGGCGTGCGGCCCGACGTGATGATCCTGGGCAAGGCGCTGGGCGGCGGCGTCTACCCGGTCTCGGCCGTCCTGGCCGACCGCGCCGTGCTGGGCCTCTTCCGGCCCGGCGAGCACGGCTCGACGTTCGGCGGCAACCCGCTGGGCGCGGCCGTGGCGCGCGCCGCGCTGCGCGTGATCCGCGACGAGAAACTGGCCGAGCGCTCGGCCGAGCTGGGCAGTTATTTCCAGGAGCGCCTGGCCGAGATCCCCAGCCCGCACGTCAAAGAAGTGCGCGGCAAGGGCCTGCTCATCGGCGTGGAACTCAGGCCGGAGGCGCGCGGCGCGCGGCGTTTCTGCGAGGCCCTGCAGCAGCGCGGCCTCCTGTGCAAGGAGACGCACGACAACGTCATCCGTTTCGCGCCGCCGCTGGTCATCGACCGGGAGACCCTCGATTGGGCGCTCGGCCCGATCGCCGAGGTCCTCCAGCTGCCCTGAGGCGGACCGGGCCGCCGCGACCCGGCCAGCCACTCGGTGTCGCTTTGTCTCGGCGGCCGTAATCGAACAATGGTATAGTCTTCACCAGGCCGCGCGCGGGCGTGGCCTGTGTTGTTTGAGCTGTCGTTCGGGTCCACCATGTCCAAATTCCGAAAGCCCCCTCTGCGCGCCGTCCTGCTTCTGGCGCTGACCGCTCTGGCCTGCGCCAGCCTCGCCCCCCGCCCGGCCCCGCCCACGCCGCCGCCGGCCACGGTCGTGGCCGTCACGGTCCCGGCCGCCACCGCCACCCGCCCGGCCCCGCCCACGCCGGCGGCCGACGGCCCGACCCAGGCGGCCCCGCCCGGGTCCGGCCCGTATCAGGTGCGCGGCTCGTTTGAAGTTTCGAACGGCTTCGTCCTCGAGACGTACATCCTCGAGCACGCCGTGGGGCTGGCGGACATGCGCGGCTTCATCCTGCGCGATGAGGAGTGGCCGGTCCCGGTCGACTCGCAGGTGCTCGGTTACATGGACGTGGACCTGGACACGCTCAGCGGCGCGTACGACCTGAACCTGCCCGTGCGCCCGGAGGGCGAATTCAACGATGTGGACCAGGATGGGGGCGCGGACACCGGCGTGCAGGTGTTCGCGGTGGCTTACTGGCCGAACCTGGCGGGCGGGCCGTTCTCGGAGGGCGACGACCCGTCCTTCGGCTGGCCGAGTTACCTGGCCTCGGTGAAAACGGACTCCGAGAACAACGACGAGGTCATCGGCGGGACGCTGATCGTGTGGGCGCCGGACGCGCAGCAACAATTCCCGACCGGCTTCGGCGCGGACGGCCGTCTGTTCACCGACGACGACCCGGTCGGGCCGTTGCCGGCCGGGTATTCCGCCGTGAACCTGGACACGGAGCCGTTCTCGGTCGCGCAGACGCCGACCCTGGAGGCCGACCTGTACGAGCCGCAGGACTTCGCCATCAAGGATTTCTCCGCTCAGAGCTACACGGAAGCGTTTCAGAGCCTGTACGATCTGATCGTCCGGGACTGGGCGTTCAACGGCATCTCGGAGAAGGCGGTGGATTGGCCGGCGCTCTACGAGCGGATCGCGCCGCGGGTGGCGGAGGCCGAACGGGATCAGGACGGCTTCGCCTTCTACCTGGCGCTGCGCGATTTCACCCTGGCCATCCCGGATGGGCACGTCGGCCTGAACGGCGGCCGGTTCTCGTCGCGCGCCATCGGCGCCGCCATCCGCAGCGGCTACGGTTTCGCCCTGCGCGAGATCGAGGGCGGCGAGTATGCGGTCGTCTATATCACCGAGGGCGGCCCCGCGGACCGGGCCGGCCTGCGCGTCGGCGCGCGCGTCACCGAGTTCGGCGGCCGGCCGATCGCCGAGGCCGTGGCCCAGATCGAGCCGCTGACCGGGCCGTTCTCGCAGGCGATCTTCAAGCGCTACGACCAGGCCTGGTTCCTGACGCGGGCGCCGGCCGGCACCTCCGTGACGGTGACGTTCCTCAACCCGGACGCGCGGGCCGCGCAGACCGTCACGCTGACGGCGGTCGACGAGCAGGACAGCTTCTTCGCCCCGGTGATTTACCCGAGCCGCGAGGCGCCGGACCTGCCCGTCACCTTCCGCACGCTGGACTCGGGCATCGGCTACATCCAGATCAGCAGTTACTACGATGACCTGAACCTGATCATCCGCCTGTTCGACCGGGCGCTGAAGAAGTTCGAGAGCGAGGGCGTCGAGGCCCTCATCATCGACCTGCGCGACAACGGCGGCGGCAACCCGCTCGGCCTGGCCGGCTTCCTGACCGAGCGCGAGATCCCCCTGGGCCAGCCCATGCGCTACAGCGAGCAGACCGGCCAGTTCGAGCCGGTCGGCCCGCCGGACAAGATTCGGCCCAATAAGACGCAGTACCGGTTCGAGCGGATCGCGGTGCTGGTGGGGCCGGCCTGCGCCAGCGCCTGCGAGGCGGAGGCCTACGGCTTTTCGCAGCTGCCCGGCGCGATCGTGGTCGGTTTCTACCCCTCCGCCGGGGTGTTCGCGGATGTGGCCCGCGGCCAGGTGGAACTGCCGGAGGACATGAGCCTGCAGTTTTCCACCGACCGCATGGTCAACGCCGACGGCAGCCTGTTCCTCGAGGGGACAGGCGTGGTCCCGACCGTGCGCGTGCCGCTGACGCTGGACAACATCCTGTCCGACGACGACGTGGTGCTCCAGGCGGCGGAAGAGGCGCTGCAGTAGCCGGTCCCTCACCCGGAGGCGAACCCCCGGAAAAAAAGCCCGGTCATTCCTGACCGGGCTTTTTGACTCCGAGGAAGGGGCCGGCGCTAACCGGCGGGCGCATCCAGGCGGTAACCCTGACCACGAACGGTCTTGAGATAACGCGGCTTGCGGGGGTTGGGCTCGATCACGCTGCGCAGCCAACTGATGTGGACGTCCAGGGTGCGCGTGTCGCCGACGTAATCGGTGTCCCAGACATGCTTGATGATGGCCTTGCGGCTGAGCAACGTGCCCGGCGCCCGCAGGAACATCTCCAGCAGTTTGGCCTGCTTGGGCGTCACCTTCTCCTCGCGGTCGCCGCAGCGCACGCGTTTCTGCGCCAGGTTGAGCCTGATCGGCCCGACCTGCAGGGAGGCGCCTTCCTCGGCCGGCAGCAGCCGCGCGACCGTGTTGAGCAGCTTGCGCGGTGTGAAGGGGGTGGTCAACACCACCGACGCCCCGCAGTTGGCGTCCGGCGGGTTCTTCTTGTCGGCGACCAGGACGATCGGCGTCCCGTTCGTCGACGCGCGTAACTGGCGGCAGATGCGCGCGCCGCTGGTCTTGAGCGAGGCGGCGTCCAGCACGACCACATCGGGCAGGATCGCCGCCAGGCGCTTGATCGCGGTCTGCGCCGAATGTTCGATGGCCACAATGTAACCGCGCTTCTCAAGCGCCGGCGCGAAGGAGGGCACATTCGCGCGTTCGCTTTCCAGCAGCAGGACTTTTGCAGTCGCCATGAAACCCGTTCCCCTGACAAACACAGGCAGCCTGGAACAGAAGAATTCATGTTCGCCACAGCTGCCCTGGTCAGTCTTCTCATTATAACGAGAGTCACGGGGCATGGCAAGATTACGCCCGGCAAGTCATTAACATTAGAGATGACGCGCGTTAAGGAAATTGACGGCGATCACTTCCGACGGCGGAGGACGCCGATCGGCCGACGGCGAATCCGGTTTTCGGCCGAGGCACTCCAGCATGCTCGCGAAGCGGGCCTGCGGGCGGCGTCTCCGCCCCGGGGTGAGGCGCCGCGGAGCTTGACGCCGCGCCGCTGGATCAGCTAAAATCATCTTGTTCATATAGTGAACTTAATATCCACAATATGGTCGCACGCCCATCGCCCTATCCGGGGGCCCAGGCGGTCAGCCGGGCCGTCGCCGTCCTCAAGACGTTCACCGATGACCAGCCGCGTTTGACGCTGGCCGCGATCGCGCGCGCCACGCGCCTCAACCGCGCCACGGCCTACCGGCTCCTGGCCGCCCTTGAGAAGGAAGGCCTGGTGGCCCGGGCGAGCGGGGGCGACAACTACCAGCTGGGCCCGGAAGCCATCGCGCTCGGAAGTCGCGCGCTGCGCTCGAACGACCTGCGCCTGGTCAGCCGCCCCGAACTGGAAGCGCTGGCCCACGCCACCCACGAGACCGCCACGCTGGAGGTCCTGGTCGAGCGCGACATCCTGATCCTGGACGAGGTGATCAGCCCCAACCTGGTGGGCGGCACGCCCTTTGTCGGCACCCGCTGGCCGGCGCATGCCACCTCCACCGGCAAGGCGATCCTGGCGGGCCGGCCCGAGCGCGAACGCGAGCAGTTCCTGGGCGCGCAGCGCAGCCTGCCGCGCTTCACGGCGCACACGCACACCACTCTGGCCGGCTTCCGGCGGGAACTGGCGCGCGTCCGGGCGCGCGGCTACGCCACCGTGCACGAGGAACTGGAGATCGGTTACGCCGCCGTCGCCGCGGCCGTGCTCAACGCCGAGGGCCTGGCCGTCGGCGCGCTGTGCGTGGGCGGGCCGGCGGCCCGCCTGACGCCCGCCCGCCTGGCCGAGCTTGCGCCGGCCGTGAGGCAGGCGGCCCGGCGCGTGTCCGGACGCCTGGGCTACCGGGCCGCGGACGAGGCCGCCGCCACCAGCTCCCCACCGCATCGCTCGGCTTAGCTCAGGAGGACGTCCGATGCAGGCCTACGAAACGGCAGAGTTGCTCCGGCAACGCCAGGCGGCCGGCGAGCGCTACCTGGAATTCATGCGCGCGCCGAGCATGAGCCTGGGGATCTACAGCCTGCCGGCGGGCGGCGTCGATCCGCAGCCGCCCCACACGGAAGATGAAGTGTATGTGGTGCTCGACGGCCACGGCCAGGTCCGCGTCGAGGGCGAGGATCGGCCGGTCGGCCCCGGCTCGATCGTGTTCGTGCCGGCCCGCGCCGCGCACCACTTTCACTCCATCACCCGGGACCTGAACCTGCTGGTGTTCTTTGCGCCGGCGGAGAGCAGCTGACCGACGACCGCCGGCGCAGGAGGCCTATGCTCCGAGGCACCCCCTTCCACACCCGCACCGCCCCGCTCTGCCAGGCCCAGAACTGGCGGCGCTGGGCCGGCTCGCTGGTGGCCGGTTCTTATGAGCTCTCGCACGAGCGCGAGTATTGGGCCGTGCGCGACTCGGCCGCCCTGTTCGACATCTCCCCCCTCTACAAATACCTGATCACCGGCCGCGACGCCGCCCGCCTGCTCGACCGCGTAGTGACGCGCCGCGTCAGCCAGTGCGCGGTCGGCCAGGTGCTGTACACCCCCTGGTGCGACGAGGCCGGCAAGGTCATCGACGACGGCACCGTGGCCCGCCTGGACGAGACGACCTACCGCCTGACTTCGGCCGACCCCAACCTGCGCTGGCTGCACCTGAACGCGCGCGGGTTGAGCGTCGAGATCGTGGATGTCTCCGAGCGGACGGCGGCGCTGGCCCTGCAGGGCCCGCTCGCGCGCCGCATCCTGCAGCAGGTCTCGCCCGCCGACTTCGACCGGCTCAAGTATTTTCGCCTGGCGCACACCACGGTCCGCGATGTGCCCGTCACCATTTCGCGCACGGGCTACACCGGCGATCTGGGGTATGAGCTGTGGACCGACGCCGCGCACGCCGAGCGCCTGTGGGACGCCCTGATGGACGCCGGCCGGGGCTACGGGATGACGCCGGCCGGCATCCTGGCGCTCGACGTGGCGCGGGTGGAGGCCGGCCTGCTGCTGATCGAGGTGGATTATCAATCGGCGCGCCACGCGCTCACCGAGGCCGAGACGTCCACGCCGTATGAGCTGGGTCTGGGCTGGACGGTGGCGCTGGACAAGGGGAACTTCGTCGGCCGCAAAGCCCTGCAGGCCGAGCAGGCGCGCGGCCCGGCCTGGCAGTTCGTGGGCCTGGAGGTGGAATGGAAAAGCCTGGAGCGCCTGTACGCCGAGGCGGGCCTGCCGCCGCAGCTGCCGGCGGCCACGCTGCGCGCCAGCGTGCCGGTCGCGTCGCTGGGCCGGCAGATCGGCTACGCCACCAGCCTGGCCTGGTCGCCGCTGCTCAAGAAGTACATGGCCCTGGCCCACCTGGAGGCCGCGCACGCGCGCCCCGACAACCTGGTGATGCTCGAGGTCACCGTCCAGCACCGGCGGCGCTATGCCCCGGCGCGGGTGGTGACGTTGCCGTTTTTCAACCCGGAGAGAAAACGCGCCTGACGCCGGACGACGGACGAAAGACGGCCGGGCGCGCCCCCCTGGTCGTCGTTCGCCCCTCCTCCTCCGCCGGGCGATAGAGCACCCCATGGCCACGACCTACGACGCGATCATCATCGGCGGCGGGCACAACGGCCTGATCACGGCCGCCTACCTGGCGCGCGCCGGAAAGCAGGTGTTGGTGCTGGAGCGCCGCCACGTCCTGGGGGGCGCCGCCGTCACCGAAGAGGTGTACCCCGGCTTCAAGTACACGGTCTTCTCCTACGTCGTCAGCCTGCTGCGGCCGGAGGTCATCCGCGAATTGGACCTACCGCGCCACGGCCTGAAGATCCTGCCCCTGCCCAGCACCTTCACGCCTCTGCCGAACGGCGATTACCTGGCGGCCTGGGACGACCCCGACCTGACGCGGCGCGAGATCTACCGCCACTCCCCGCGCGACGCCGAGGCGTACGAGGACTACGGCCGGCAGATGTTCCGGATGGCGCGGGCCGTGAAGCCGATCCTGAGCATGATCCCGCCGGACCCGACCTCGCTCGGCCCGGACGATCTGCTGGGTTTGTTGAAGCTGGGCGGGCACGCCCGCGGCCTGGAGGCGCGGGATTTCTACAACCTGGCCAAGCTGATGACCATGAGCGCCGCCGACCTGCTCGACGAATGGTTCGAGTGCGAGCCGCTCAAAGGCACCAAGAGCGCCAGCGGCATCATCGGCACGTTCCTGGGGCCGCGCTCGCCCGGCACGGCCTACGTGCTGCTGCACCACTACATGGGCGAAATCGACGGCGTCTTCCGCGCCTGGGGCTTCGCCAAGGGCGGCACGGGCGGCATCAGCCAGGCCATCGCTTCCGCCGCGCGCGCCGCCGGCGTGGAGATCCGCACCGAGGCGCCGGTGGCCCAGGTGATCGTCAAGAACGGGCGCGCGGTCGGCGTGGCGCTGGAAAACGGCGACGAGCTGCCGGCGCGCTACGTCGCCTCCAGCCTGGACCCGAAGCGCACCTTTCTCAAACTGGTCGACCCCGGCCTGCTGCCCGGCGACTTTGTGGACGCGATCCGCCGCTACAAGATCCGCGGCTCGTCCGGCAAGGTCAATCTGGCGCTGGACGCCCTGCCCGATTTCACGGCGCTGCCCATCCGGGCGGACGGCTACTCCCCCCTGCACCGCGGCGCGGTCTCGATCAGCCCGAGCGTCGACTACATCGAGCGCGCGTACGACGACGCCAAATACGGTCGGTTCTCGCGCCGGCCGTACCTCGACTGCATCTTCCCGTCCGTCATCGACCCGGAGATGGCGCCGCCCGGCAAACACGTGATGTCCTGCTTCGTGCAGTATGCGCCGTACGAGATCGAGGGCGGCTGGGACGACGCCCGGCGCGAAGCCTTCGGCGACGCCGTGGTGGACACGCTGGCCGAGTACGCGCCCAACCTCAAGTCGCTCATCCGGCACCGCCAGGTCCTGACGCCGCCGGACATCGAGCAGATCACGGGCCTGACCGAGGGCAACATCTTCCAGGGCGAGCTGGCCCTGCACCAGCTGTTCTTCCTGCGCCCGGCCGCGGGCTGGGCGCAGTATCGCACGCCGATCGCCAACCTCTGGCAGTGCGGCTCGGGCACGCATCCGGGCGGCGGCATCATGGGGGCCAGCGGGCGGCTGGCGGCGCTTGAAATGTTGAAGGATTGGAGATAGCGGCTGTCGGCTCACCGACCCCGCTGCGGAGTCTTCATGTCCAGCCATTACGACGCCATCGTCATCGGCGCCGGCCACAACGGCCTGACCGCCGCCGCCTACCTGGCCCGGGCCGGGCAGACGGTGCTCGTGCTCGAGCGCCGCAACGTCCTGGGCGGCAGCCTGGTCACCGAGGAAATCGCGCCGGGCTTCAAGGTGGACACGTGCGTCCACCGCGGCCAGCTGGCGGCCGAGGTCGTGCGCGACCTGGCGCTGGGCCGCCATGGGCTGGAGCCGCTGCCCGGCGTGGCCTCGCTCTTCAGCCCGCAACCCGACGGCCGCGGCCTGTGGCTGTCGGCCGACCCGGTGGCCACGCGCGATTCGCTCGAGCGGTTCTCGGCCGCCGACGCCGGGAGATGGGCGGCCTTCGTCACGCTGATGAAGCGGATCGCCGGCGTGCTGCGCGAGGTTGACGCCCTGGCCATGCCGCCGCTGCCCGACATCCCGGCGGCCGAACTGCCGGCGCTGGGCCGCCTGGCCCTGCACTGGCGCGGCCTGGGCAAGGCCGACATGATGGAGGTCCTGCGCGTCCTGCCGATGTCGGCCGCCGAACTGCTGAACGAGTGGTTCGAGGCCGACGCCCTGAAAGGGGTGCTGGGCGCGCTGGGCGTGCAGGGCCTGCTCCAGGGTCCGCTGAGCGCCGGCACCGCCTTCCTGATGCTGCACCAGTGGGTCAACCACGATGGTCCCTTCAAGGCCACGGCGCGCGGCGGGGTCGGCCAGATCACGGCCGCGCTCGCGTCGGCGGCGCGGGCGGCAGGCGCCCAGGTGCGCACCGGCGCGGAGGTCGCGCACATCCTCGTGCGCGACGGGCGGGCGCTGGGCGTGGCCCTGACCGGAGGCGAGGAGGTCCGGGCGCGCTATGTGGTCTCCGCCGCCGACCCCAAGCGCACCCTGCTCGGCCTGGTGGACCCGGCTGAGCTCGATCCCACCTTCGCGCACGCCGTGGAGCACGTCAAAATGCGCGGCGCATGGGCCAAGGTCAACCTGGCGCTGGCCGGCCTGCCGACGTTCAGCGCGTTGTCCGCCGACGGGGCGGCGGGCCTGGCGCCGCTGCGCGGCGTGATCAGCGTCGGCCCGAGCCTGTCTTACCTCGAACGCGCCTACGACGACGCCAAATACGGCCGGTTATCGGAACACCCCCACCTGGAGGTGACCGTGCCGTCGCTGGCTGATCCGACGCTGGCGCCGGCCGGGCAGCACGTCATGTCGATCTGGGCGCAGTACGCGCCCTATCATCTGAAGGAGGGGGAGTGGGAGACGAAACGGGAACTTCTGGGGGATCGGGTGATTGAGACGTTGAGCGAATACGCGCCCGATCTCAAGTCCCTGATCCTCCATCGCCAGGTCCTCACACCGCTTGATCTGGAGCGGACCTACGGCCTGACCGAGGGCAACGTCTACCACGGCGAGATGCTGCTGGACCAGATCCTGTTCATGCGGCCGGTGCCGGGCTGGGCGCAATACCGCACGCCGATCGCGGGCCTGTACCTGTGCGGGCCGGGGACGCATCCGGGCGGCGGCGTCTCCGGGCGGCCGGGGAGACATGCGGCGAGGCAGGTGCTGAAGGATGACAGGCTGAAGGGGTGACCCATGCGCCCCCACCTCCGCGTCCTCCCGGAAGCCTTCCTCCCTCGGGTCCTGGACGAGGCCAAGCGCCTGCTGGCCGAGATCGGCATCGAGGTGCGCGGGCGGCAACTGCGCCAGCTCTTGCTCGACCATGGCCTGAGGACGGCGGACACCGCCGGCGACGGCGAGCGCGTGCTCTTCCCACCCGAGGTCATCGACCGCGCCATCGGGACGGCGCCGCGCTCGATTACGCTGTATACGCGCGACGGCCGCCCGCACGCCACGCTGGCCGGCGACCGGGTGCACTTCGCCCCCGGCTCCAGCGGCCTGAAGATCCTGGACCACCGCACCGGCGAGACGCGCCTCGCGAACACGCGCGACTTTGTGGAGTATGTGCGCGTGGCCGACGGCCTGGAGCACATCGCCTACCTGGCGACCGCGTTTTCCACCAACGACATCGAGCCGCAGGTGAGCGACGCCTGGCGCCTGTACCTGGCGCTGCTCAACTCGCTGCGGCCGGTGGTCAGCGGCGCCTTCACCGAGCACGGCGTGCCGCGCATGGCCGAGATGATGGCGCTCTTCCGGCATGACCGCGCCGACCTGAGCGCGCGGCCGATGGCGCTCTTCACCATCACGGCCACCGGCCTGTTCCGCTACAGCGAGGATTCCTGCCAGAACCTGCTCGATTGCGTGGCCTGGGGCATCCCGGTCGAGATCGTGCCGGTGACGCTGCTGGGGCTGATCGCGCCGGTGACGCGGGCCGGCGCCACAGTGATGCACATCGCGGACGTGCTGGCCGGGCTGACGATGGCCCAGATCGCGCGGCCGGGGGCGCCGGTGCTGCTGGGCGGCGCGCCGGCCGCCTTCCACATGAAGACGGCCCAATCGCCGATGGCGGCCGTCGAGGCCCTCTATCTGGACGCGGCGTACGTCGCCGTCGCCAAACACCTCGGCCTGCCGACGCAAAGCTACATGGCCCTGAGCGAGGGGAAATTCCTGGACGCGCAGGCCGGCGCCGAGACGTTCGGCGGCGCCCTGCTGGCGGCGCTGGCCGGCGTCAACTCCGTGTCCGGCCCCGGCATGCTGGATTACGTGCTCACCTTCAGCCTGGAAAAGCTGGTGCTGGACAACGAGCTGTGCGGCCAGGCCCTGCACTTTGTGCGCGAGTTCTCGGTCAAGGAGGACGTGCCGACCGTGGACCTGGCGCGGCACCTGCTGGCCGAGAAACACCTGCTCACGGCCGAGCACACGCTGAAATACTGGCCGACGGAATTGCACCTGCCCGGCCCGGTCTTCGACCGCACCAACCGCGAACAGTGGGCGAAGGAGGGCGGCAAGGACCTGCAACGACGCGCGCGGGAGGAGGTCGAGCAGAGACTGGCCGCCTACACGTCGCCCGAGACCGACCCGCGAGCCAGGGACGAGATGCTGCGCCTGATCCGCTCCGGCCTGCCGGACGGCGCCCCGTTGCCGCCCGTGCCCGATCCGGCGGCGGCGCGCGGAGCGGGCGCAGCGCCGGCGGTGGACCCGGCGCACGACCGGCGGGCGGCCCGGCGCCGGGAACGCGCGCAGCGGCCGGCTACGGCCAGCGATACGTGAACGCGCCGTCGCTCAGGTCGAAGGCCAGCACCGTGTTTTCGATGACGAACCAGAGCGTATCCTGCGTCCAGCCGGCGACCTCGGGCGCGCTGAGGATGATGGTCGCCACGCCCAGCCGGACCTCCTGCTGGCCGGCGCTGACGCCGGTCCGCAGGTCCAGCCGCTCGACGAGCAAGGCGTGTGACACGTCGTCCACGGCGCGCTTGAAGCGCAGAATATACAGCCCGTCGGACGTCAGGCGCCAGGTCCAGACCGGTTTGTCGTCGTCGATGATGCTGGTGTTGGCGTCCGGCGGGTCCAGGGGCGGGTGTTCGCCCAGGTCGTAGACCCAGCGGCGCTCGCCGGAAGCGCGGTCCACGGCCCACAGCTCGAAGCGCGCGGAGCCGCGCTGGCGCAGGGCGCGCACGAGCAGCGTGCCGCCGTCCACGGCCAGCGGCGCCAGCCGGTAGTCCTCATCGGCCAGCACCGTCTGCGCCGCCCCATCGGCGGCGGCCAGCGCCACGATCTGCGTCCCGGCGCTGAAGTAGACGGCGTCCTCGGCGAAGACCGGGCGCACATCGCGCTGGTTGAGGTCCAGGCCCGCGGGCAGCGCGACGGCCCAGACCGGCTCCAGGGTCTGCGCGTCCAGGCGCTGGGCGCAGGTTTCGAAGAAACCGAAGGCGACGTAGACGCTGCCGCCGTCGGGCGCGAGGTAGAGCGGCGTGGTCCAGTCCGTATAATCGGGCTCGGAGAAGTTCGTCGCGCAGGTCGGCTGGGCGGTCTGCATCGCGCCGGTATCCGGGTCGAAGACGCGCAGGATACCGTCGCCGTCGTCGTCGCGATCCATGAACGCCGGACGCCCGGCCAGCCGATACAGGCCGCGCGGCGACGCCTGCGTCGCTACGTACTTCCAGGCCGGCGCGCCGGTGCGCGCGTCGTAGGCCTGCAGGGTGCCGTCGTCAGTGAGGGCGTAGAGCCGATCGTCGTCCAGGGCCAGGCAGGCCCGGCACACGGCCATGGCGATCTGGTCCGCCAGCGGCGCGGTCCAGGCCGTCTGGCCGTCGGCGCGGCGCAGGGCCAGCAGCCGCGCGCCGCTGACGGCGTAGACGTAGTCGCGGTTGGCCAGCAGCGGCGTGTCGTAAGTATCCTTGTCCAGCGGGTCGCTGCTCCAGAGCAAGCCGGGTTCGGCGCCGCTCAGGGCGATCACGCGCTGCTCGCCTTCGCCGCCGGAAACCGGGTACTGAGTGGTGAGGGCGAGGATATCGGCCGGCGCGTCGGCCGTGGAGGGCGTCAGGACGGCCGGCCCGCCGAACACGTAACGGGTGGCCGCCTGCGGCGCCTGCGTGAGGAGCTCCGGCACGCCCGGGATCTGGGTCAGAATCCGCTCGCCCTCGCCGCCCGTGACCAGGCCGAGCAGGGCGCCCAATCCGGCGGTGCCGGCCAGGCCGAGCACGAGCGGCACGAGGATCGTGGCCGCGATGATCAGGGCCAGGATCACCCAGACGCAGCCGCCGCGCCGCTGCGCCGGGCGGACGGTGGTCGTCGTGACGGTCGCGCCGAGGGAGGCGGCCGGGCCGGCGGTGTCGCCGGCCTCGAACACCAGCGGCTGGCCGCCCTGCATTTTGATGATGAACCGCCGGCCGCTGGAGGCGCCGCCGCTGGGCCGCTGGACCGAGACCTGGCCGCCGAGGATATCGACCTTGAGCGCGTGGCTGGCGTCGTCCGGCGTCGGGGCTTCGTCGGAGCGCTCGATGGTCGAATCGCAGAAACGGCACACGACGCTGTCTCGCTCTTTGGGGAACGCCAGCGGTGCGCCACAGTTCGGGCAATTGAGCGAGCGCAGCGGGGCGTAAGACGACATGCCGTTTCCTCCGGGTGAGTGTAGGCCGATTGTAGCAAACCCGGACCGGGCCGCTCATAGTTCAATAGTGCTATAACTCAAGGCGATCTGACGGACCGAGGCCCTATGTTGAACCGCGCGCGCGATTATGCCTTGATCGTCATCGGCTGCGTCGTCCAGGCGCTGGCCATGGACCTGTTCCTGATCCCGGCCCAACTGGCGGCCGGCGGCATCAGCGGCCTGGCGCAGATCGTGAACGCGTTCACCGGCTGGCCGATCGGCGTGATGGTGGCGGCCATGAACCTGCCGCTGTTCGTGCTCGGCTGGCGGCACCTGGGCGGGCGGCGCTTCATGGCCCGCACGATCTTCACCGTCGTCGTGTACTCCGCGCTGGTGGA
Organism: Anaerolineales bacterium; assembly: GCA_034434015.1. GTDB lineage: Bacteria > Chloroflexota > Anaerolineae > Anaerolineales > UBA6663 > SpSt-583. Next base: position 1,296 of record DAOUAB010000163.1, on the reverse strand, counting down.
TGCGCTGGCGCTCTACCTGCCCAGGGCCGGCCTGACGCCGGACCCCTTCCTCAACGCCCTGTACGGCGGCGTGCTGGGCGGGCTGGGGATGGGCCTGGTCTTCCGCGCCCAGGGCACCACCGGCGGCACCGACATCATCGCCCGCATCCTGGGCCGCTGGCGCGGCGTGCCGCTCAGCCAGAGCTACCTGCTCACCGACACCGTGATCGTCTTCTCGGCCGGGCTGGCTTTCGGCTGGGAGCACGCGCTGTACGCCGTCGTCGCGCTCTACATCTCCGGGCTGGCGGCCGAGGCCTCGGCCGAGGGCGTGGGCATCGTGCGCGCGGCCACCGTCATCACGTCCCGGCCGCAGTTGATCACCGACCGCGTGCTGCAGGACCTGGGGCGCGGCGTCACCGGCTGGGCCGGCACCGGCATGTACTCAGGTCAGGAGCGGCACGTGCTGTTCATCGCCGTCAGCCGGTCGGAGATCAGCCAGCTCAAGGCCATCATCCAGGAATGCGACCCGGCGGCCTTCGTGGTCATCGGGCAGGCGCACGAGGCCCTGGGCGAGGGGTTCAAGCCGATTGGGGAAGGATAAGGGCGGACGGCCGAAGGCTCAGGCCGCGGCCCGGCGGTTAAACAGCACGTCCGGCCGCAGGAACAGGGCCGCCAGCGCCAGGCCGGCCACAAAACCGCCGAGGTGCGACCAGACCGCGATCCGGCTGAAGTTGACGCCGGCGTCCAGCACGGCCTGGCCGAGGAAAGCCTGGTTGACGAGCCAGCCCCCCAACAACAGCCAGGCCGGCAGGCGCATGGGGATGAAGACCAGGATCAGGGTGTAGATGCGGCGCCCCGGGAGCAGCAGCAGGAAAGCCCCCAATACGCCGGCCACCGCGCCGCTCGCCCCAATGTGCGGATAGCGCGCCGCGCCGTCCAGCAGTAACGTCAACGCATGCCCCAACAGCCCGCACAGCGTGTAGAAAGCCGCGAAGCGGACCGGGCCCATCCGTTCTTCCAGCGGCGGGCCGAAGACCCACAGGAAGAGCAAGTTGAAGAAGACGTGGCCCAGGTTGCCGTGCAGATACATCGAGACGAACGCGGTCAGCGCGCGCGCGCCGGCGCCGGACGCCACCTGCGCCGGCGTGAAGCCCCAGGCCTCGATCAGGGCCGCCAGCGCCCCCCGGCCCGCGCTGTAGCGCAGCCACATCTCCCCCGCGTAGACGGCGGCGTTCAAGGCCACGATCAGGAGCGTGGCCCACGGGAAGCCCGGATACGTCCGCCGGCCCGCGCTGAGGGGGATGAACATCCCGGCCT
>DAOUAB010000162.1:0-5309 GCA_034434015.1 Anaerolineales bacterium | reverse complement strand
CGAGTCCTGGTGGGAGCACCTGGAGATGGCGCTGCCGCAGTTGTGCAACGTGGGCCTGAGCGGCGCGCCGTTTGTGGGCGTGGACATCGGCGGCTTCGGCGACAACTGCACCGGCGAACTGCTGGCGCGCTGGGTCCAGATCGGGGCGCTGCTGCCGTTCTGCCGCAACCACGCCGCGGCCGGGACGGCGCGCCAGGAGCCGTGGGTCTTCGGCCCACAGGTGGAGGCCATCTACCGCGAGTACATGGATCTGCGCTACCGGCTGCTGCCCTACCTGTACTCCCTGTTTGCCGAGGCCGCGCGGACGGGCGCGCCGATTCTGCGCCCGCTGGTGTACGAATTCCCGGGCGACCCGGCCGTGCGCGCGCTGCATGACCAGGTGCTGCTGGGCGCGTCGCTCATGGCGGCCCCGATCCTGCGGCCGGGCCAGACCCGGCGCGTCGTCTACCTGCCGGCCGGGACGTGGTACGACTGGCACACCGGCGAGAAGCACGTCGGCCCGGCGCACCTCCTGGCCGAGGCGCCGTTAGAGCGCATGCCGCTCTATGCGCGGGCCGGGGGCCTGGTCCCGCTGGGCCCGAGCCTGCGCCACGTCGACGAGAAGCCGCTCGACCCGCTGACGCTGCGCGTCTTCCCGGGCGACGGCGAGTTCGAGTTGTACGAGGACGACGGGCGCACCTTTGCGTATGAACGGGGCGAATGGCGCCGGACGCGCTACATCCTGCGCCAGGCGCAGGGGCAACTGCTGTTGAGCTGGAGCCGGGAGGGACGCTTCACGCCCGCGCCGCGCCAGCTGGTTCTCCAGATGGCCGGCCTGGGCACGTTGGCCCTGGAGGACGACGCCGGGCCGCGGACGATCCTGCTGTGAGGGCCGTCGTCAGCCGAAACGGCCGGTGACGTAGTCGTCCGTGCGCGGGTCGCGCGGGGTGAGGAACAGGTCCCGCCCGATCCCGACCTCGACCAGCTCGCCCTGCAAGAAGAAGGCGGCCAGGTCGGCGAGGCGCGCGGCCTGCTGGACCGAGTGGGGCACGATCACCACCGTGTAATTGCGCTTGATCTCCTGCAGTGATTGCTCGACCTTGGCGGTCGAGATCGGGTCGAGGCCGGAGGTCGGCTCGTCCAGCAGGATCACTTCCGGCTCGAGCGCCAGCACGCGCGCCAGGCACAGGCGCTGCTGCTGGCCGCCGGAGAGCGCGGCCGCCGGCGCGTCCAGGCGGTCGTGGACCTCGTCCCACAGGGCCGCCGCGCGCAGCGACTTCTCCAGCGCCCACGCCTGCTGCGCGGCGTTGCGCTGGCCGGCCAGCTCCAGCCCGTACACCACATTCTGCCGGATGGTCATGGGCAGCGGCACCGGTTGCGCGAACACCATCCCCACGCGCCGCCGCAGGCCGACCGTGTCCACGCCCGGACCCGTGATCGTCTCCCCGTCCAGCAGAATGCGGCCCGTGACGCGCACGCCATCAACCAGGTCGTTCAGGCGGTTGATGGCGCGCAGCAGCGTGCTCTTGCCCCCGCCGGCCGGCCCGAACAGCACCGTGATCTGGTTGGGGGGGATCGACAGCGAGACATCGCGCAGCGACTCGGTGCCGTCGCGGTATTGGACGGACAGATTCTCGATCACGATCTTCGGTGGGGCAGAGGTCATCGTGTAGCCGTCAGCCGCCCGCGCCGCGGAGGCCGTCACCACTGTCGTCGGGCCCGGGCGCGCGAGCGGATCAGCGTGGCGATCAGGTTCATGGAGAGCACGAACACCAGCAGGACCAGCGCCGTGCCGTACTGGAGCGTGATGGGCATGCCCGGGACCTGGGTGGAGATGACGAACAGGTGATAGGGCAGGGCCATCGTCGCGTCGAGGGCGGAGCCGGGCAGGCGCGGCAGGAAGAAGGCCGCGGCCGTGAACAGGATCGGCGCCGTCTCGCCGGCGGCGCGTTCCAGGCCGAGGATGACGCCGGTCAGGATGCCGGGCAGCGCCTGGGGCAGGACCACGCGCCGGATGGTCTGCCATTGGGTGCCGCCCAGGCTGATGCTGACCACGCGGAAGCTTTGCGGCACCGCCCGCAGCGCCTCCTCCGTGGTGGAGATAATGACGGGCAGGGTCATGATGGCCAGGGTCAGACAGCCGGCCAGGATCGACGTGCCGAAGCCCAGGAAGAGCACGAACAGCCCCAGCCCGAACAGGCCGTAGACGACGGAGGGGATGCCGGCCAGGTTGATGATGGCGATCCGGATGGCGCGTGTCAGCGCCGTATCCTTGGCGTATTCGGCCAGGTAGATGGCCGCCGCCACCCCGAGCGGGACCGCGATCAGGCCGGTGCCCAGGGTGAGGAGGACGGTGCCGACGATGGCGGGCCAGAGGCCGCCGGCGCGCATGCCGTCGCGCGGCATGGCGGTGAGGAACTCGGTGGAGATGGCCGGCCCGCCCGCCAGGACGATGTAGGCCACAATCAGCACGATCGGCAGGGTGGTGGCCAGCGTGGCCAGGGTGAAGAGGGCGAAGGCGAGGCGCTGGGTCAGAAGGCGCGTCATCGGTCAGGCTCTACGACAGCAGGCGCTCGGAGCGCTTCTTCTGCTGGAACACGACGGCGCTGGCGGCCAGGTTGACGACGAACGAGATCACGAACAGCGCGATGCCGATGGTGAACAGGACGTGGTAATGGGCGCTGCCGTTGGCCACCTCGCCCATCTCGGCGGCGATGGTCGCCGTCATCGTGCGGACGGGCAGGAACAGGGCCGCCGGGCCGTCCGGGAGGCGCGCGGCGTTGCCGGTGACCATCATCACCGTCATTGTCTCGCCGATGGCGCGCCCGATGCCGAGCATGGTGGCGGTCAGCACGCCGGTCCGGGCGGCCGGCAGGGTGACGCGCCAGATGGTCTGCCAGGGCGTGGCGCCCAGCGCCAGCGCGGCGTCGCGATAACTGCGCGGCACGGCGTCCAGGGCGTCCTCGGCCACCGACACCAGCGTGGGCAGGGCCATGCCGGCCAGCAGCACCGAGCCGGTGAAGGCGGTCAGACCGGTGGGCGTGCCGAGCGTCTCGCGCACCCAGGGCGCCAGCACCAGCATCCCCATGAAGCCCAGCACCACCGACGGCAGGCCGCCCAGGACCTCGATGAAGGGCTTGAGGAACTCGCGCAGCCAGCGGGGCGCGATCTCGGCGATGAAGATGGCCGTCGCCAGTCCGAAGGGGACGGCGATCAGGACGGCGCCGGCCGTCACGATCAATGAGCCGCTGATCAGGGGCAGCAGCCCGAAGTGCGCCTCAATGGGATACCAGCGGGCGCTGAACAGGTCGGTCACCTGGACTTCGGCGAAGGCCGGCAAACCTTCGCGCAGGAGGAAGAGCAGGATCAGGCCGACGAACAGGACGGCGGAGTAGCCGGCGGCGCGGATCAGCGCCTCGGTGATGAACTCGGTCCAGCGTCCGCGCGGCGCCGGCTGAGGTTTGAGGGTGAGCAGAGACGTGGGCATCGGCTTCTAGCGGACGGGCACAAAGCCCAGTTCGGCGACGATCGCCTGCGCCTGCGGGCCGAGCACCCAGTCCATGTAGGCCTGCACGCGGCCGGCCGGCTGGCCGCGCGTGTACATGTACAGGTCGCGCGCGATCGGATAGGATTTATCGGTCACGGTCGCAATCGTCGGGAGCACGTAGGGCGCGCCGTCGCTGGCCGCGATGGCCAGCGTCTTCATATCGTCGGTGACGTAGCCCAGGCCGTCGTAGCCGATGGCGTTCGGGTTCTGGCGCACCTCGGCCGAGATGCCCTCCGAGCTGGGCATCAGCAGCGTCTCCACCGAGAAAAGCGATTTGTCGTCCGACCGGCCCAGGCGGACGACGTGCTCCAGGAAGAAGACGTGCGTGCCGGAATTGGTCTCGCGCGACAGCAGGACGACCGGCCGGTCCTCGCCGCCGACCTCGCGCCAGTTGACGATCTCGCCGCGGTACAGGGCCGACAACTGGGGCAGGGTGAGCCGGTCCACCGGGTTGTCCGGGTGGACGACAATGGCGATGGCGTCCTGCGCCACGACGTATTCCACCGGCTCGACGCCGTTGGCCCGGGCCTGCTCGCGCTCTTCGTCTTTGATGGCGCGCGAGGCGTTGGCGATGTCCACTGTGCCGTTGATGAGCGCCGCGATCCCCGTGCCGGAGCCGCCGCCGGTGACCGACAGACGCACGTCCGGCTGGACGCGCTGGTAAGCTTCGGCCCAGGCCAGCGCCAGGTTCACCATGGTGTCCGAGCCCTTGTTCGCCAGCGCGGCCTCGGGCGCGGCCGCTTCCGACGAGCCGGGCGCGCAGGCGGCCAGACACGCGGATAGGACGAGGGCGCCGGTGACGAGTTGCAGGATGGGGGGTGAGGGACGATTCCGCGTATGCCATTGAGGCCGATTCATCAGGCCTGATTATAGCGCTGTTTCGGGCCGGGCCAATTCCGGGTAGAATCGAACGCCATGTCCAAAATCAGCGTCCAGAACCTGGATTTCTTCTACGGCTCCAAGCAGGTCCTCTCGCAGGTCTCGATGGAGATCGCCGAACGCGAGATCACAGCCCTGATCGGGCCGTCCGGCTGCGGCAAGAGCACGTTCCTGCGCTGCCTGAACCGCATGAACGATACCATCCCGGGCGCGCGCGCCGTGGGCCGCCTCCTGCTCGACGGCCAGGACCTCTACGCCCCCGGCCTGGACCTGACGCACCTGCGCCGGCGCGTAGGGATGGTGTTTCAGAAGCCGAACCCGTTCCCGCAGTCGGTGTACGACAACGTCGCTTTCGGGCCGCGCGTCCTGGGGCTCCGGCGCAATCTGACTGAACGGGTGGAAGAGTCGTTGCAGGCGGCCACGTTGTGGGACGAGGTCAAGGACCAGTTGCACCAGCCGGCGCTCAACCTCTCGCTGGGCCAGCAGCAGCGCCTGAGCATCGCGCGCGTGCTGGCGGTGGAGCCGGAGGTGATCCTGATGGATGAGCCGTGCTCGGCGCTCGACCCGCTGGCGACGCTCAAGATCGAGGAGCTGATGCGCGCGCTGCGCGAGCGTTACACCATCGTCATCGTCACCCACAACATGCAGCAGGCCTCGCGCGTGTCGGACCGGACCGGCCTGTTCTGGCTGGGGGAGCTGGTGGAGTTCGACGTGACCAACACGATCTTCACCCGGCCGCGGCACGAGATCACCGAGAACTACGTCTCCGGGCGTTTTGGTTAGGTGCGAGCCGTCAGTGCATCCCTGACAACTTTCCGCCAGTGCATGCCTGACATCATTATTGCATTTACCGTCAGTGCATAGCTGACATTAGTGGCGGTTCCAAGTGACATTCCTGCCTGAT
>DAOUAB010000161.1:0-4551 GCA_034434015.1 Anaerolineales bacterium | reverse complement strand
CGCGCTCTCGGCCGCCCGCGCCGCCGTCGAAGAGGGCATCGTGCCCGGCGGCGAGATCTCGCTGATCAACGCCATCGCCGCGGTCGAGAAGCTCAAGGTCGAGGATGAGGACGTCCAGGTGGGCATCAACATCGTCCGCAAGGCCCTGGAAGCGCCCATCCGCAAGCTGGCCCAGAACGCCGGCCAGGACGGCTCGGTCATCATCGACGGCGTCCGCCGCGCGGCCAAGGAGCAGAAGAACAAGAACATCGGCTACAACGTGCTCACCGGCGAGTACGTGGACATGATCAAGGCCGGCATCATCGACCCGGTCAAGGTCGTGCGCGGCGCCCTGGAGAACGCCGCCTCCATCGCGGCCATGATCCTGACCACGGACGCCCTGATCACGGACGTGCCGGAGAAGGAAAAGGCCCCGGCCACGCCTCCGGGCGGCATGGGCGGCGATTTCTAGGCGAGATGAACCTATAGGGGCGCACGGCCGTGCGCCCCTGTCTGGAACCGTTTCGGCCCTCGACGGCCTTCCGGAAACCGGAGGGCCGTTTTGTTCTCCGGGGACGGACGCCCGTCCGGGCCCCGACCGCAACCGACCAGCGCCCCCTGCGTAGAGGGGGACAGAGCGATTGACTGGCTGGAGGTGACTATGACCGCTCAAATCAGCAAACTGCGCACCTCGCGCACCAACCGGGTCCTGCTCGGCGTCTGCGGCGGCCTGGCGGAATTCACGGGCATCAGCGCGTTCTGGTTCCGGCTGTTCTTCCTGATCGCGGCCATCCCCGGCGGCGTGCCCGGCCTCGGCCTGTACCTGCTGCTGTGGCTGATTATGCCCAAGGGGTGACGGTGCGACCGGCGTCGCAGCCCGACGCCCGGTCCTGATCCCGGCCGATTGTGAGTAGAGACGTCCCGCTGGGACGTCTCTACTACGCCTTTATCCCCACAACGCCAATAATCGGTCCCAATACAGGACCGCGAAGCCGGCCAGCACCAGCCCCCCGATCACGGCGCAGCCGCAGGCGAACACGCGCGCCGTAAATTTCAACACGGCGCGGACCACAGCCCAAACCAGGGCCAGCGCCGCCAGCGTCGCGAACAGGCTCACCCAGTCGATCGTGTTCAAGTCCGGCATGGCGTCCTCTCCTCATTACAGGATTTTAATCCGTTATCGGCTCAGCTCCCGCGCCGGACGAAGCCCCACACCATCGCGGCGACCAGCACGTTGACGATCGCGGCCGTCAGGCCCACCCACGCGAACCCCTGGCTGAACAGCCAGGCCCCCAGCAGCGCGCCCGCCATCCGCCCCACGCCGTGCAGGGCCCCGCTCGTGCTGATCACGGCGCCGCGCGCCTCCGGCGCCAATTCGCTGAGCAGGGGGATGTTGGCGACGATGCCGGTCTCAAATCCGAGATAGACGAAGAAGACGCCGGCCAGCGCCAGCCACAGGTTGCCGGCCAGCGCCGGCAGCGCGGCGTAGGCCGCGGCCGCCAGGAGGGTGGCGCCCAGCACCATGCGGCGCTTGCCCACCCGGTCCGCCAGCGCCGCCACAGCGCCCTCGCCGGCCAGCTCCGCGGCGCCGATCACCGTCACCGTCAGCCCCAGCGCCGCCACATCCAGGCGGAAGGCCTGCTCCATCCAGCCGCCGTAGACTACGTTGAGCATCTCGTTGGCGGCCGAGGTCAGGCCACCGTAACTCAACACCGCCAGGACGTGCGGGCGCAGAAGCGCCCGCCACCGAAACGGGGCCGGCCGGCTGGCCGCCGCCGCCGGCCGGGGCGCGATGACCTGGCGCAGGCCGATCAGCGCCAGCACGCCCAGCCCGGCCAGCGGCCAGAACGGCGCCTGCCAGCCGAAGCGCGCGATGAGGTAACCCAGCAGCGGGATGCCGATGAAGGTCGCGCCGGACCAGCCGAACTCGCTCAGGCCCATCACGCGCCCGCGCTGCGCGTACGTCGTCTGGTCGCCCAGGTGGGCCAGCAGCGCCGGGTCGTGCAGGGCTTTGGCGATCAGGACGGCGAAAATCAGCAGGGCGAAAGTGGGGAGCGACGGCCAGAGCGCCGCCGCCGCCGCGCCGCAGACGAAGACGGCGACCCCGAGCAGCGCCGCCGGCCGCCGCCCGAACCGGTCCGGCACCAGGCCGAACAGCGGCCCGGTCAGGCCCAGCACGCCGCGCAAGGCCAGCAGTTGCGCCAGCGACTCCGGCGTGACGTTCAGGCCGCGGCTGAACTCCGGCAGGAACGGATAGACCATCCGATAGCCGGTGTTGAGCAGGACGCGGATCGGGGTCGTGACGAAGAGCTGGGCGGCCAGCGAAGGCGGGCCGCCGCCGGGGTGGCCTCCGGCAGCCCGCTGTCCTTCGGCGGCCATCAGCGGACGTTCAGGACGGTGTGGATTTCGTCGGCGGTCTGTCGGGCGGCGTGCAGCGTCAGGCCAAGTTTGGCGTCTTTCTGGACGAGGATGGCCAGCGCGGCATCGTGCGTGATGGGCAGCACGGCGATGGTGCCGCGCTCGCCCTCCATCAGCACGCGCTCCATCTTGCCCTGGTCCAGCCGGGCCAGCGTGCGCTCGGCCTGGCCGGCCACCACCGCCGCCAGCGCCGCGACATGATCGCCGCCGGTGGGATCGTGGATGTTCTCGTCCCAGCCGGGCGGGAAGGCCGCGATCACCAGCCCGTCGTGCGTGATGATGGCCGAGCCGCGCAGGCCGGGCGCGCGCTGGTGCAGGGTTTGCAAACTGCGGCGCAGGGCGTCGGAACGATACTGGAGGGGCATGCCGCTAATGTACCGCGAAGACCGAAACCCGGCAAGCACCCGGCGTCGGCGCGGCCCGGCCGCAGGGGTTTTCAGGCCGCCGGGCAGTCCACAGGCAGCGTTCCGACGGCTCCCGTCGGGTCGGGCCGGCCTCCACGGCGTGCGTTATAATCGAGGCTGATCACCCATTACCCGCCGCCAAACGCTGATCACTCCTCCCATGCCCCTCGCCGCCTCCCAACCCTACGGGCGTTTGTTCAACTTCTCCGCCGGTCCGGCGACCCTCCCCCTCCCGGTGCTCGAGCAGGCCCAGGCCGAGCTGCTCAACTGGCGGGACACGGGCATGTCGGTGCTGGAGATGAGCCACCGCTCGGCCGCCTTCGAGACGATCCTGGGCGAGGCCGAAGCCGATTTGCGCGCCCTCTACGGCCTGCCCGATGACTACGCCGTGCTCTTTCTGCAGGGCGGCGCCACGCTGCAGTTCGCCATGGAGCCCATGAACCTGCGGCCGGCCGGCCGCTCGGCGGACTACCTCGTCACCGGCGCCTGGTCCAAAGCCGCCTTCGCCGAGGCCGCCAAGCTCGGCGCGGCGCGCCAGGCCTATGACGGCGAGGCCGACCGGTTTGCGCACTTCCCGGCCCAGGCCGAGCTGCAGCTCGATCCGCAGGCCGCCTACCTGCACTTTTGCTCGAACGAGACTATCCACGGCGTTGAGAACACCGTCGAGCCGGTCCCGCCGGAGGGCGTGCCGCTGGTCTGCGACGCCTCCTCGGATTTTGTCAGCCGCCCGCTGGAGATCACGCGCTACGGCCTGATCTACGCCGGCGCGCAGAAGAACGCGGGCCCGGCGGGTGTGACGCTGGTCATCGTCCGCCGCGATCTGCTGGCGCGCACGCCGGCCGGGCTCCCGATTATGCTGGATTACAGGCTGCTGGCCGAGAACCGCTCCCTGTACAACACGCCGCCGTGTTACGCCATCTACCTCGTCGGGCTGGTGTTCAAGTGGCTGCGCGGCCTGGGCGGGCTGGAGGCCGTCGCCCGGCGCAACGCGGCCAAGGCCGGCCTGGTCTACGAGGCCATCGACCGGAGCGGCGGTTTCTACCGCGGCCTGGCGCGCGCCGACAGCCGCTCGCTGATGAACGTCACCTTCCGTCTGCCGGATGAGGCGCTGGAGGCCGCCTTTGTGAAGGCGGCGGCCCGGGAAGGTCTCGAGGGGCTGAAGGGCCATCGTTCCGTGGGCGGCATCCGCGCCTCGCTCTACAACGCCCTGCCGCCGGCCGCGGTCGAGGCGCTGACGCAGTTCATGGCCGAGTTCCAGCGCCGGAACGGTTGACGCGCCTCAGCCCGGTAATCGCATGTCCTTCAAGATCCTTATCGCAGACGGGCTCTCCCCGGCCGGCCTGGAGCGGCTCAAAATCGCGGGCGAGGTCGTGGTCACCCCCAAGATCACGGCCGACGAACTCCTGGCGACGGTGGCCGGCTATCACGCCCTGGTGGTCCGCTCGCGCACCCGGGTGACGGCGGCCGTGATCGCGGCCGGCGTCAACCTGAAAGTGATCGGCCGGGCGGGGGTGGGCGTGGACAACATCGACGTGGCGGCGGCTGTGGCGCGCGGCGTCACCGTCGTCAACAGCCCGCTGGCGGCCAGCGTGTCGGTGGCCGAATTGACGCTGGCCCTGATGCTGGGGCTGGCCCGGTCGGTGCCGGCCGCCGACGCCTCGCTGAAGCAGGGCCGCTGGGATAAGAGCGCGTTCACGGGCAGCGAGCTGCACGGCAAGACGCTGGGCCTGCTCGGTTTCGGCCGCATCGG
>DAOUAB010000160.1:0-3516 GCA_034434015.1 Anaerolineales bacterium | reverse complement strand
GCTTCCACCCCCAGGCCCTTGGCGATGGCCACGGCGGTGTCGATGTCGAAGCCGGTCAGCTCGGCCGCGGTCGTCTGGTCGGCCGCGCATTTGGTGTCCGCCGGGCGCTGGCCGCTGGGGTTGAGCTCGGACTGCGGCGGGTAGGCCGGGTCGGTCGAGACGATGAGGGTGCCGCGCGCCAGGATCTCGGCCAGTTTGTCGCTCGGCGCGGCGGTGGGGGCGGCGGTGGGCGCAGGCGTGGAGGCCGGCGCGCAGGCGGCGAGCGCCAGCGCGACGACGAGCACAGCGACGACGAGACGATCGGTCCGTTGCATGGCAGCTTCTCCTCGTGATGGTCGGATAAGATGGCGTAGGTTCATTATACGCTCATTTGGAGACGGCGAGCGGCGGATTCGCATTCGTATCCCGGCCGGCCGCGGCGCCGCCGCTGAGGCGCTCGTCCGGCGGAGGCGCGCGGCAAGGCCGGCGGCTTGCCCGGATTCGTCCAGGTCCTGTATACTGGAGCCGGTCAGTCCTGTTCGCGTCGAAATCGAAAGGAGGCAGGGCTGCGTGAGAGGCCTGTGACGGCGCTGCTACGCATCCCTGCTGAACTCCACCAACTGGCCCGCGCGCGGCAGTTCGTCGCCGACACGGCGCGGGCGTTGGGCGCTTCGGCTGGCGCCGTCGACGACCTGGTGCTGGCGGTGGACGAGTCGCTGACCAACATCATCGAACACGGTTACGGCGGCGGCCCGGGCGAGGTGGAGGTGGAGGTGGCGCGCGAGGCGGAAACCGTGATCGTGCGCCTGCGCGATTCGGCGGCGCCGTTTGACCCGACGCAACTGCCCGATCCGGACCTGAACCTTCCGCTAGAACTGCGGCCGGTGGGCGGGCTGGGGGCGTATCTGGTGCGGCAACTGGTCGATCAGGTCATCCATCAGGTGTCTCCTCAGGGCGGCAACATCTTGACTCTGGTGAAGAAACTCGCCGGCCAGGCCCCGGCGCAAGGAGAAGACGTATGAACATCACGGTGGACCAGGTTCAGGCGCGCGTGCCGGTGACGGTCCTGCGGTTGCAGGGCGACCTGGACGGCTCGAACTACCGGGACGTCATTGCCAAGGGGAATGAGCTCTATCAGAGCGGGGTCCGCGACCTGCTCATCGACCTGGGCGGGGTGCCGTTTTCCAGCAGCGCGGGGCTGGTGGCCCTGCACACCATCGCCCTGCTTTTCCGGGGCGCGCCCGCGCCGGACCCGGAGACCGAGGGCTGGCGCGCCATCCGGGCGCTGGGCGACGCGCACGCGGCGGGCGTGCAGTCGCACGTCAAACTGCTCAACCCGCAGCCCCGGGTGGCGGGCGTGCTGGAGCAGGTGGGCATGATGGCGTTCTTTGAGGTCTTCACCGACCCGGCCGCCGCCGCCGCCTCGTTTTAGGGCCCGGGGACACGACCACAGCCCCGGCTTTCGGCCGGGGCTGTTTGCTTCCGGGCGGGGAGGGGCGCGGCCTACTCGAAGGCCATCTCCCACTTGGCCGGCGAGCGCCACAGGCTGGAGAGGATCAGCTCGCGCAGGAAGATCAGTTCCTTGGGGAGCTTGTCGTACAGTTTGAGGAAGAGCGCCTCGTGCTGGATGAGCTCCTGGATCCACTCGTCGCGGTCGACGCTCATCAGCGCCTTGAACTGATCCTCGGAGAAGGTTTCCATGCCGCGCCAGTCGATGTCCTGGTAACGCGGCATGCGGCCCAGCGGCCCTTCGATGGCGCGGGCCTGGCCGCGCGTGCGCTCGACGATCCATTTGAGGATGCGCATGTTTTCGCCGAAGCCCGGCCAGAGGAAATTGCCGTTCTGGTCGCGCCGGAACCAGTTGACGTTGAAGATGCGCGGCGGGTTCTGGACGTTGCGCCCGAACTGCAGCCAGTGATTGAAGTAGTCGGCCATGTGATAGCCGCAGAACGGCAGCATGGCCATCGGGTCGCGGCGCACCTCGCCGAGCTTGCCGGCCGCCGCGGCCGTCGTCTCGGAGCCCATCGTCGCCGCCGCGTACACGCCGTAGTTCCAGTTGTAGGCCTGGTAGACCAGCGGCACCACCGTGCTGCGCCGCCCGCCGAAGATGAAGGCCGAGATCGGCACACCCTGCGGGTTGTCGTACTCCGGGTCGATGGACGGGCACTGGCTGATGGGGGCCGTGAAGCGCGCGTTCGGGTGCGCGGCCGGCCGGCCGGCGTCCGGCGTCCAGTCCTGGCCCTTCCAGTCGATCAGGTGCGCGGGCGGGGTCTTGGTCATGCCCTCCCACCACACGTCGCCGTCGTCGGTCAGGGCGACGTTGGTGAAGATGGTGTTGCGCGTGATGGACGCCATGGCGTTCGGGTTGGATTTCTCCGAGGTGCCCGGCGCCACGCCGAAGAAGCCGGCCTCCGGGTTGATGGCGTACAGCTTGCCGTCGGCGCCGGGCTTGATCCAGGCGATGTCGTCGCCGACGGTCGTCACTTTCCAGCCCTCGAAGGCCGGCGGCGGGATGAGCATGGCGAAGTTGGTCTTGCCGCAGGCGCTGGGGAAGGCGGCGGCCACATAGGTCTTCTGGCCGTCCGGCGACTCGACGCCCAGGATGAGCATGTGCTCGGCCAGCCAGCCTTCGGCGCGCGCCAGCACCGAGGCGATGCGCAGCGCGAAGCATTTCTTGCCGAGCAGGGCGTTGCCGCCGTAGCCGCTGCCATAGGACCAGATCGAGCGCTCCTCCGGGAAGTGGACGATGTACTTGTTCTCATGGTTGCACGGCCAGGGCACGTCTTTCTGGCCGGGCGCCAGCGGCATGCCCACCGAGTGCAGGCACGGGACGAACTCGCCGTCGCCCAGCGTCTCCAGCACCGCGCGGCCCATGCGCGTCATGATGCGCATGCTCACCACGACGTAAGGCGAGTCGGTCAGCTGCACGCCGATGTGGGCGATCGGCGAGCCCAGCGGCCCCATGCTGAACGGGATAACGTACATCGTCCGCCCGCGCATGGCGCCATCGAAGAGCTTGTGCAGGATGGCCTTCATGTCGCGCGGGTGCATCCAGTTGTTCGTCGGCCCGGCGGCGTTGGGGTTCAGGCTGCAGATGAAGGTGCGGTCCTCCACCCGGGCCACGTCGCTGGGGTCGGAACGGGCCAGGAAACTGTTGGGGCGTTTCTCGGGATTGAGGCGCAGGAAGGTGCCGCTCCGGACCATCTGATCGCACAGCCGGTCGTACTCGGCCTGCGAGCCGTCGCACCAGTGGACCTGATCCGGCTTGCAGAGCGTGGCCGTTTCGCGCACCCAATCCCGCAGACCCGCATGGGTGACATAGGCCGGGAATTCCATAGAGCTTGTCCTCCTGACAGATGGATGTTTTCGCGGCGGGGCGACGGCGCGACGCCTCGGTGCACAAAACGGCTCCGCACCTTGAGGAGTATACCTCACCCGGTCGGCGCGGTTGAACAGTTGAAAGTCATCTCCTGCGGCGACGAAACCGCCCACCCGGATGGGCCAGGCGCGCGCCCCCCCCGGTTTGGGCCGGGCGGG
>DAOUAB010000159.1:0-6244 GCA_034434015.1 Anaerolineales bacterium | reverse complement strand
TCGTTCGCCGCCCCGGGCCGCACCCACGCCTCCACCGTGAACGCCCCCGTCCCCGGGATCGCCCCCGCCCGCGCCAGGTCGTTCGTCCCGTCAAACTGCAAACCCCCGTTCCCGCCCGGCGCAGGCGTGTTTGTCGGGAGAGGCGTGCTGCCCGGCGTCGTGGCCGTGGCCGTCGGCGTGAAGGTCGGCAGTGGGGTGTTGGTGCTGGTGGGCGCCGGCGTGGGCGTCGGCGTGGCCAGCGGCGGCGCGTTCGGGCCGTACGTGATCAACACATCGCGCACTTCAGGCGATTGCAACGGGTTCCCGGTGCTCAGGTCCAGCCGGTACTGAAGGTAACGGCCGTCCGGGCTCGCTACGGTGTTGCCCACCACCGCCGCCCAGGCGCTCCAGTTCACGCCGTCCACCGACGAGCGCGTGCTCAGCGCCGCCGAGGTCCCACCCGGCGCCGCGCCCAGCCAGGTGGCCTGCGCCCAATCCACTACCGCCCCGGCATCCAGCGCGCACGACTGGTACACGCCCGTGGACGCGTACTGCCCGACGCGCACCCAGTCCACCTGCATCGGGCTCGCGCCCAAAGTTGACGGGTCCTGGCTATAGAGGAAAGCCCAGGTGTTGAGCGTGGCGATGCCCGGGATCGTGGCCTGCAGCGTCCCATCCGTGTAGAAGCGCGTCTCGGTCGCGTCCCACTCGATCCGGAACAGGTGATACTGCGTGAGATCCAGCGTCGGCAGGTCGACGTCGATCAGCGGCTGATTGCCGTCGCCGTCCCGCCCGCGCGCAAAAGTCGTGTTCGTGTTCCGGGTGACGAAGATGCGCAGCGAGCTGTCGTTCGGGTACGGCCCGCTCCCGTAGGCCAGCGGCGGCAGTTCGCGGTAGAAGCCCAGGTCCGGCCAGCTGGCCGGGTCGCCGTTGATGCGCTGCAGCGCCCGCGCCTCGAAGAAGCGCGGCGCCACACCCTGGAAGTTCGCCTGCGAGCGCAGATACGCGCCGTCCAGCGTCAGCACCCCGCCCGCCACGGACGGCGGCACCTGGTACCATTCATACGTCGAGCCCGTCAGCCAGCGCCCCGTGTCCACCGTCGAGCCGTTGAAATAGTCCTCCAGCGTCGCCGCCAGACGCACCTCCCCGCCCGCGGCGTCGCTCACCGTGGTGTTGGTGCGCACGGCACAGCCCGCCCCCAGCTCAGCGCTGGTGGTCTGCGACAGCGTCCCGGACAGCGCCGAGGTCGTCGGCGTCGCCGTCGGCGGACCCGCCTGGGTCGAGGTCGCCGTGGGCGTGGCCGTGGCCGTGCTGGTCGGCGTGGCCGTGCTGGTGGGCGTGTCGGCCGGCGGCTGTGTGGCCGTGGCCGTCGCGGTGGCGGTCGCCGTCCCCGTCGGCTCGGGCGTCTGGCTCGGCGTGGCCGTCGCCCCGCCGTAGCTCACCACCACTTCGCCCACCTCCGGCGACTGGAGCGCGTCGCCGCTCGTCAGCTCCAGCCGGTACTGCAGGTAGCGCCCGGCCGGGCTGGCGACCAGGCCTCCCGGCGCCGCGAGCCAGTCGCTCCACGCTGCGCCGTCCGGCGACGTCCGCGTGCTGACCGCCACGCCCGTCCCGGCCGGCGTATTCCCCTGCCAGGCCACCTGCGACCAGGTCACCGACTGGCCCGCGTCCAGCGCGCACGACTCATAGTTGCCTGCCGGCGCGTACTGCCCGGCGCGCACCCAATCGGCCTGCATCTCGATAGCCGGGTCCTGCGCGTACAGCCAGGCCCAGGTGTTCAGCGTGGCGACGCCCGTGCCCAGCGTCCCGGTCAACACCCCGTCGATGTAGAAGAGCGTCTGTGAAGCCGTCCATTCGATCCGGAAGGTGTGGAACTGATTGAGATTGGGATCGGGCGCCACGTCCAGGTCCGGCGGCGCCGGATTCGGGTTGCCGTCGCGCCAGCGCAGATACATGTTGCCGTCGGCCGGCGTGATGAACATCCGGCTCGCGCTGGTGTCCACGATCGGCGCGCCCGGCCGCGTCTCGCGCGCAAAACCGATCACGGTGTTGGCCGGCGGCGCGCCGTTCACGCGCTGCAACACGCGCGCCTCGTAGAAGCGCGGCTGCACGCTCTGAAAGTTGATCTGCGAGCGGATATGGTTCGAGTTCAGCGTCAGCAGGCCGCCGGACACCGTGATGGGCGCCGTGTACCAATCATACACGGTGCCGGTGACCCAGCGCGTCGTGTCGAGGGCGGCGCCGTCGAACTCGTCCTCCAGCGTCGCCGCCAGGCGCACCTCGCCCCCGGCCGCGTTCGTGACCGAGACGCCCGTCCGCACCGCGCAGCCCGCGCCGAAGTCCGCGACCGTGGTCTGTGTGATCGACCCGCTCCCCCCCGTCTGGGCCGCCGCTGGCTGGACCCGCGGACCCGCGACCCCGGCGAGCAACAGGGCGACCAACACCAGACCGGCCGCCAGCCGATACAGCCTCGACGTAGCCATGTGTATTCGGGGCATGTAACGATGATCCATCAGACGACCTCTCTGGGTGATCGGACCTGCGGCCTGGGGAAGCCCGCAGCCGGGGCGCTGCCCATGTGCGCTCGGCCGCGAGTCGTCGCCTGGACAACTCGCCTGGGCCGGCCATGATTAAGAGCGAACGAGCCTGCGAAGATTGCGTTTTATTATATCGACCCAGGCACGGCCGCCCGGTAGCCCATTGGTACCACGCCGCGGCGGCGCACGCCGTCGGGCCAACACACTTCCAAGGTTCACGCGACTGGGGCGTCGCCGGCGACCGGCAGGCGCGCCGCCGGCTCGGGCTGATCCACCCGGATATGCACCTGCCAGAGGCTGCCGGAGAGCGCCGCCGCCGCGCCATAGAACACGGCCGCGCCCAACATGGCCGCCGAGAAATTCGTGAGCATGCTGACCAGGATCACCAGCGACGAACCCAGCACGGAGAAGACGCCGTTCATGCCCCAGGCCCATGGCACCAGGGACGGCGCCTGGAAGCCCAGCCGGTTCAGGGCCGTAGGGAACGGCATCCCCATCAGGAAGGCCAGCGGGGCGATGAGGAGGACGCTGACCATCAGCCGCGCCGCGTCGGGCAGTGACAGGAGGGCTTTCAAGGCGGCCGGCAGGCCCGCGACGTATATCCCGATCGCCACGACCAGCGCGACCATCACCAGCCGCAACTGGCCGGCGTGACGCAAGAGGCGCTGGCTGACGAGGCTCCCGAAGGCCGAGAAGGTCAACATGCTGAAGATGGTGGTGGTGACCGCCAGCGTCGGATAGCCGATAAACAGCGTGAAACGCTGGATCAGGATGATCTCGACGAAGATGTAGCCGGCGCCGAGCAGGCTGAAATACACCAGCATCGGCACGGCCCCGGGCGTGCGCAGGCCGGCGCGCTGGTTGCGCCACAACGGCAGGACGATGAACGCGATCGATGTGACGACGGCCAGGCTGATGAGGGTCAGCAGGATCAGGTTGCCGATGGGGAAGCGGTTCAGGCGCCCGACGGTGGCGCTGCCGGTCGTCAGGTTGGTCCATTTGAAGTAGTTGTAGAAGAACGGGTTGTCGTCCGTCACCGGGTAGATGTGAAACTCGTAGGCGCGCTCGAACGCCCGCGGATCGGCCGTGCGCAAGTAGTCGGCGTAGACCGTGCCCAGGTCCTCATGCGGGTCCTGCAGCAGGATGAAGCGGTTGGCGGCGGCCCAGGCGCGCAGCCGCTCCATGGCCTCTACCGTGATCGGCTGGCGCGCCACCAGCAGGGTGGCGTTGACGTTGGCCTCGTTGGCGACCAGGGCGACGTGGCGCGCCGGGTCCGCCACGCCCTGCCGGCGCAGCGCCTCGGCCGCCAGACCGACCAGCCGCAGCATCTCGCGCGGCGGCTCGTTGGTGTCCCGCGTCCAGGCGAACACGCCGCGCGGCGTCAGGCGGCTGAGCGCCAGCTCGAACGACTCGACTGTATACAGATAAGACTCCGCCAGCACGTAAGCGCCGCCGGACAGCGCCGCCAGGTTGTCCAGGCCGATGCCCTGGATGATGTCGTAGTGCGACTCGTCGCGGATGAGATAGCTGCGGCCCTCGGCCACCTCCAGCTCGGTGTTGGGGTAATCGGCCAGCCGGCCGCCGTAATCGGCGTACGGGCCGCGCAGCAGCGCGACCACGTCGGCGTTGAGCTCGATGGCCTTGATGCGCTCGGCGCCGTACAACTGCGCCAGCAGCATATCCAGGCCGCCGCCCACGCCGATTTTCAGCACCGCCGGGCGCTCGATCCCGAGCTGGTAGGGCGCGCTGATAATGGCGTGGTCCAGGAACTCGAAGCGCGCCAGGTCGCCGTCGAACTTATAGATGCCCGTCATCGACGTGCCGTCCAGCGTCACCAGGCGCAGCGGGAACTGCGGCGGGTTGTCCTGCACTTCTTCCAGCCAGACGGAGCTCACGCCGCCCACGATCATGGGCTCCTGGACGACCATCTCCGGCATCACGTCCACGCGGGCGACCGGGTTCCAGCGCGTGTACTCCGGCCGTTCGACGCCCAGGAATTTCAACGCCCAGCCCAGCTCCTTGGATTCGGGCACGGGCAACTGGAGCGGCTGCGCCGCCACAATCCAGATCAACAGAGATACCTGGCCGACGGCCCCCAGGCCGATGGCCCATCGCCAGCGCCGGACCCAGTCCCCGCCGAAGAACCAGCCGGTCAGCAGCGCCAGGAGCGCGATCAGGACCAGCGCCCCCGGCCCACCCAGCCGCTCGGTCAGCGCGAGCACCCCCAGGGTGCTGAGCCCGGCGCCGAGCAGGTCGACGAAATACAGCCGGTGCGCGTGCTGCACCCACCGGCTGAACGCGCCGGCGATCACCAGGCCGCCCAGGAAGAAGGTGGTGAACAGGGTGGCGAAGTAGACGGTCAGCCCGAACAACGTCTGCACGATCTGGCGCGCGCGCAGCGGGTCGAACTCGATCACGGCCATCGCCAGCAGGTTCACAAGGATGCTCAGGCTGAAAGCCGCGGCCAGCATCCCCAACCGACGTTCCAGCTTGGCCGTGGTCCACTGGCGCACGGCCAGGGCCGTGCCGGCCGCCCCCCCGCCCAGCAGCGCCACGCCGATGACGAGATAGGTGAAATGGTGCCAGATCATGATCGAGAAGATGCGGGTGAAGATCACCTGCAACGCGATAACGCTCCCCGAGATGACGGCCAGCCCCCAGTAACGCGGCAAATCAAGCTTTAGCATAATCTCCACACCGCTCGCTGTCGGATAAGTCAGCCCTAGACACGGTCTCCATCATAGCGAGGCCCGGCCCCAATAAGAATCGGACCTTGGAGCTATAGATTTCAGACCTTATTACGGGGGTTTCGCCCGAACGGCCGGCAGGGATAAAGGTCCGGGCACAGGCTTTCAATACGGTGTATCCGAGGAGTAAACGGGGCCTGGGGAGCCGGAGCCGCCGTAGCGGCACTGGCCATGGCTCGGCCCACCGGCGGCGCCGGAACTGTCCAGCACCGTCCCGGTGCAGGCCCCGGCCGGCCCCTCGTCAAAGTGGTACAGCGCCACGGTGTTCGCGTCGGGTGTGAAGGGACCACCCGGCACAGTGTACGTGGCGCCGGTATAGCGCAGGGTGTTCGAAAGGCGGACCTCGTCGATCAGGCCGTTATACGAGGGGAATTGCGACCCGGCGTCGTGTTTCTCGGCGGCGATGACCAGGAACGGATCGCTGTTCGGCCAGCTCGTCGAGCGCCCGTCGCGATAGCTCAGATTGCCGGTCGGCCCGGAGCGCGCGCCGTCCAATTGCCCGTCAACGTACACGCGCAACTCGCCCGTCGAGCCGTTGCGGGTCACGGCGACATGCCGCCAGGCGCCGGTCGCCACATTCGTCGCGCCGCAGACCACCGTGCCTGTGCTGCCATTGTTCACGCCAAAGCCGATCCGGCCGTTCCCCAGCGCGACGCCGTAATCGCCGAAATCGCCGTCGCCAAAGACATCGCGGTCAAACAGGATATTGCCCGTGATCCAGCCGTCGTTGGCGTTGCAGGTCACGGAACCGCCGTTGTCGCCCAGGCTGGCCTTCATCCAGAATTCCAGCGTGAAGCTGCCCCCCACGTCCGCCGGCACCGCCGGATCTATCCGGATCTTTACCCGGTCCAGGTCCGGCGCGCTCGTCCCGTGCCCATAGATTGGAGTTTTGACTAACTCCACTGCCCTCGGTGAAAAGCCGAGGGAGGTCACGCACCTTATCAACTCAAACTGACGGCGATTTCAGCCTATAGTGGACCC
>DAOUAB010000158.1:0-20390 GCA_034434015.1 Anaerolineales bacterium | reverse complement strand
TCCCCGGCCGGCTAGACCGACGATTTGCCCCGGCCGGTCTCGATCCGCTTCCAGGCCGCCACGACCGCGACCGTGACCACGGCGGCCAGGATGGTCTCAAAGACCGCCTGCGGGATGACGCTGGCGACAAAGGCGGCCTGGGGCACACCCGCAAAGGCCGGTATCTGCCCCCAGAAGATCAGGGCCAGGCCGACCACCAGGATGGTATTCGTGAGCGTGCCGGCGACCGCGCCGAGCGTCAGGGCCACGATCTCGTTGGTGTTCTTCATGGCGCGATAAACCAGCCAGGCCGCCACGCCGATCAGCAGGCGCGGCACGAGCAGGATCAGGAACGGCAGGTAAGCGGGCGCGCCCGCGAACAGGAACCCGAAGCGGATGTAGGCGTCGACGGCGAACACCGCGCTCACGAGCAGGCCCACCACGGGACCTTCCAGCACGCCGCCGATGATGGAGGGCACATGCATGATGGTGGCCGAATCCGACACGTTCGGCACCGGGAAATAGCCCAGCCCGGTGAAGGCCAGGACCAGGGCCACCGCCAGCAGGACGCCGGCGACCACGATCTTGCGGGTTGTGAGTTGCATGGCGAGTCTCCTTTAAGTGAGTGGAAACGGATGAAACGGCAGCGCGGGCGTGAGCCGCGCGTCAACCCAACGACCAGACCAGCGCCACCAGGGCCAGGCCCGCCGCCACCACCGCGTAGTCCAGCGGCGTCGGCTGGAAACGCCACAGCCGGCTGCGGCGCCGGCCGCTCACATAGCAGCGCGCCTCCATCGCCAGGATCAGTTCCTCCGCCCGGCGCAGGGCGCTCAGGAACAACGGCACAATCAAGGGCAGGCGCGCCCGCAGGGTCTTGTCCGGCCGCCAGCGGCTGGCGGCGCCCGTGTGACCCAGGCGGCTGGCCTGCGCCCGGGCCACCCGGTCCAGCTCTTCGATCAGCGTCGGCACGAACCGGAAGGCGATGGCCAGCACCAGGGCCACCTCGTGCGCCGGGAAACCGACCACCCTCAGCGGTCCCAGCAGGCTCTCGACGCCATGCGTCAGATGGGTGGTGGTGGTGGTGAGCGTCAGCAGGCTGGCCAGGGTGACGAAGGCCACCACCCGGATCAGCCCCACCGCGACCACCGGCCAGCTGTTGTGGGTCAGGCGCAGGAACCCCCACTCGAAGATGACCTGGCCCTGCCGGTCGGCCTGCCCGCGAAAAATGATCTGGAACGTGAACAGGATCACCAGGAACGGCAGCATCGGCAGCAGGCCGCGCGCCAGGTAGCCGAGCGGGATGCGCGCCGCCCAGGCGATCAGCGCCACCCCCGCCAGCAGCAGCAACGAGACGGGCGGCGACAGGGTGATAGAAAAGGCCGTCACCAGCAGGACCAGGGCGATGATCTTGGCCCGCGGATCCAGCCGGTGCACGGGCGAGCCGGTCGGGATGTACTGTCCGATGGTGACGTTGCGCAGCAGCTCGAAATCCTCGCCCATGCCCGCGGCCTTTGTGTTATCCGTGACCCAGGTCGCGCGCGGCCGGGATTCCGGCCAGCGCCTCGGCGGCGCCGACGGCGTTCACCACGGCCTGCGCCAGCACCTCGGCCGCCAGCGTGCCGATCAGGTTGACGTCGGCGGCGCGGTCCCCCAGCGACAACGCGAACACCGTGTCGCCGTCGAACTGCGTGTGGACCGGGCGGATGGTGCGCGCCAGGCCGTCGTGCGCCATCTGCGCCACCTTGGTCGCCCCCACTTTCGGCAGGGCGGCGTCCGTGGCGACCACGGCCAGCGTGGTGTTCTGACCGGCCAGCGAGTTCCAGTTCTGCTCCGCCAGGCCCTCCATCACGCGCACCGTGTCCACAAAACCGCCGCCGGCCGGATGGCGCGCCCCGGCGATCACCCGGCCGAGCGCCGGGTCCACGATCTCGCCATAGGCGTTGAGCACCACCAGGGCCGCCACGGTCACCCCGGCCGCCGTCCGGCGGCTGGCCGAGCCGACGCCGCCCTTGGTTGCCCTATTAAACCCCAGGACCTTACCGACCGTTGCGCCCGTCCCGGCGCCGACGCTGCCCTGCGCCACCGGCCCAGCGTGTGCGGCCTCGCAGGCGGCGTAACCGGCGGCCGCATCCGGTCGGGCGAGCGGGTCGCCCACCGCCAGGTCAAAGATTACGGCGCCCGGCACGATGGGCACCCGGGCCACGCCGACGTCGAAGCCGTAACCGCGCGCCTCCAGCCAGCGCATCACGCCATCGGCCGCGGCCAGGCCGTAGGCGCTGCCCCCGGCCAGCAGGATGGCGTGCACCTTCTGGACCATGTTGACGGGGTTGAGCAGAGTGTTCTCGCGCGTGCCGGGCGCCGAGCCGCGCACGTCCACGCCGGCCGTCGCCCCGTCCGGGCACAGCACCACCGTGCAGCCGGTGGCCGCTGTCCGGTCGGTCCAGTGGCCGACCATGAGGCCAGGGATGTCAGTGAGGGTGCCGTTCATCGGAAACTCCGAGATATCGTAAGGCGGCCAGCGCATACAGGCGCGCCGCCAGCCTGATCTCGTCCACACTGACCCACTCGTCGATGTGGTGCGGGATGTGGATATCGCCCGGGCCGCAGGTGACGATGGGGAGGCCTTTACGCGCGTTGAGGACGGTGCCGTCGGTGGAGCCGGGGACGCCGCCATACACCGGCTCCGCGCCGGTCAGGTCGGCGTAGGCTGAGGCCAGCGCGCCCACCACCGGCTCCGTGCGCTCGGTCCGCGTGGGGTGGCGGACCTCGATCACGTCCAGCCTGCCTTCCAGGCGCGGGTCGACGGCCACCGCGGCCTCGAGCAGTTGCCGGGTCTGGGCCGCGAGCCGGTCCGGGTCCTGGCCCGGGATCAGGCGAAAGTCCAGCACGCACTCGGCTGCGCCCGGCATGACGTTGTTCTGCGGCTCACCGGCGCCGCGCATCGGCGAGAGCACGACGGTGGGCGTAATGCTCGGCTGGCCCAGGAACTCGTGCCGGCCGTGGCGCGCGATCTCGCGCTCTTCCAGGCCATGCACGCCGGTCAGAAAGCGCGCCAGCGGGTAGGCGCTGTTGACGCCGGTCAGCGGCATGGCGCCGTGCGCCATCACGCCCCGGATCACGGCCCGGACCCACATCACGCCCTTCTGGGCGAGGCACAGGCGGTTCTCCTCCGGCTCGCAGATGATGGCGGCGGTGAGGCGGTCGGCCCAGCCACGCTCAACGAAGTGCTTGACCCCCAGCATCTGGCCTTCCTCGTCGCAGAGCGCGCCCAGGAGCGCGTCGCCCCGGAGCCTGACGCCGCTCCGGGCGATGGCCTGCAGCGCGGCCAGGGCGCAGACCAGGCCGGCCTTCATGTCGTTGGCGCCGCGCCCGTAAATGCGGCCGTCGCGCAGCACGGCGCTGAACGGGGGGTCCGTCCACAGGGCCGGGTCGCCCTCGGTGACGACGTCGGTGTGGCCTTCGAACAACAGGGCTCTGCCTTCACCCCCGGCCCCTCTCTCGGTGGGAGAGGCGAGTCGGGCGATCACATTGGGCCGCCCCGGCGCCACAAACTCGAAATGCGTCTCCAGGCCCATCTCCCGGCAGCGGGCCTCCACCCAGCGCGCGGCGGCCTCTTCGCCCTCGCCGCTCTCCGGCTTCCAGACGCTGGGGATGCGCGTCAGCGCCTGGACCCAGCGGATCAATTCGTCGTCGTCGATCTGGTCGAGGACGCGCTGTTCAGTCGCCGAGATCATCGGGTTCCAGGGCCTCCAAAAAAACCTGCGGCGCCTCCTGATGCGGCGGATGGCCGAGGCCGGGCAGGACCGTCAGCCGGGCCGAGGCCTGGATCGCGGCCAGCGCCCGGCCGCTCTCCACCGGGTTGATGGCGTCCTGCTCGCCCCACAGGGCGTGCGTGGGCACGGTCAACCGGGCCAGGCGCGCCTCCCAGCGCGGCTGCTGGCGTGGCGCCGTCCACACCAACTGGCGCAGGATCGAGAGAAATGCGTCGCGCTGGCCGTCGCTCCAGACGCGCTCGTTGACGCGCTGAAACAGGAAGCGGCGGTCGGCCTCGGGCAGGTCGTCCAGCCGCGCGTAGAAGCCGCGCAACGAGGCGTACGCCGCCTGCGGGTCGCGGCGCAGGCCGTTATAAATCTGCGCGCCGACGACCGGCAGCGCCATCAGCAGCAGCGCCCGATTGAGCCGGGCCGCCCGCGCGGTGAGCGAGCCGCCGACCAGGACCAGGCGCGAGACGCGCGCCGGGTGCTCCAGCGCCACCAGTTGGGCCAGGGTCGCGCCGAGCGAGTGCCCCAGCAGCGCGGCCCGCGCCAGGTTGAGCGCGTCCATCAGCGCCACGACGGTATCGCGCAGAAACGGCAGGGTGTAGGCGCGGCGCGGCTTGTCGCTGCGCCCGAAGCCGGGCAGGTCCAGGGCCACGACGCGGCGGCGCTCGGCCAGCGGCAGGAAGACGTGCCGCCAGGTGTCGGCCTCGTCGCCCAGGCCGTGGATCAGGATCAGGGGCGGCGCCGCCGGCGGGCCGGCCTCAAACACGAACAGGCCCAGGCCGGCGGGCAGGCGCACCATCCGGCCGAACGGCGCGAGCGCGGGCCAGGGCTCCATCGGACGCTGAAACGGGTTCATGGTCTGGCTCCCCAACGGGCCGCCAGCAACTCCACGGCGGCGTCCACCGTCAGCACAACGCCGGCTTCCGGCGCCAGGCGCGCGCAGGCTTCTGTGATCCCGGGCACCCCCAGGCCGAGGCGGCGCAATTCGGCGGCCTGCCCATACACCTCGGCCGGCGTCCCGGTCATCACCGTGCGCCCGTCGGCGATCACGCACAGGCGGTGGCAGAAGCGCGCCAGCTCCTCCATGTTGTGCGAGATGACCACCAGCGTCAGGCCGCCGCGATGCAATTCCAGCATGGTCTGCCACAACTGTTCGCGCCCGCGCGGGTCCAGGCCGGCGGTGGGTTCATCCAGCACCAGCACCTCCGGCTGCAGGGCCAGCACCCCGGCCAGGGCCACACGCCGCATCTGGCCGCCGCTCAGGCCGAACGTCAATCGGTCTTTAAACGCTTCGAAGCCCAGGCCGACGGCCTCCATCGCCCGGCGCACACGCTCGCGCACCTCGTCGGCCGGCAGCTTGAGGTTGCGCGGGCCGTAGGCCACCTCATCGCCGACGTAATGCTCGAAGAGCTGCGCCTCGGGCGCCTGGAAGACCAGGCCGACGCGCCGGCGGATCGCCAGAATATCCAGCCCGGGGTCGCTCAGATCGTGGCCGAACACGGTGACGCGGCCGGCGTGCGGGCGCATCAGGCCGTTGAAGTGCTGGACGACGGTCGATTTGCCCGAGCCGGTGTGGCCGATGAGGCCCAGGATTTCTCCGGCGCGCACCTCGAGCGAGATGTCGTGGATGGCGCGCACCTCAAGCGGGGTCCCGCGCATGTAGTCATGGGCCAGGTGCTCGACCTCGATCACGGCGGCGCCGCCAACCTCCGCCGCTGCGCGGGGCGGGGGCGCGGCCGGCGCGGCCGGCGCGGGACCCAGCGCCCGCGCGGCGGCGACAAACTCGTCCACGGTCAGCACGTCCGCCGGGAAACCCGGCACCACGCGACTCAGCCGGGCGGCGGCCCACGTCACCTGCGGCACGTCGAGTTGCAGCTCGCGCAGGCGGTCCACCTGGCGGAAGACCTCGCGCGGCGCGCCGACCAGGACGATCTGGCCGGCCTCCATCACCAACACCCGGTCCGCGACGACGGCTTCCTCCATGTTGTGGGTGATGGCGACCACGGTCACGCCGTCTTCCCGGTTGAGGCGGTGGACGACGTCCAGGACCTCGCGCCGGCCCAGCGGGTCCAGCATGGCGGTGGCCTCATCCAGCACCAGCACCTCCGGCCGCATGGCCAGGGTGCCCGCGATGCAGACGCGCTGTTTCTGGCCGCCGGAGAGCAGGTGCGGGGCCCGGTGGCGGTACCGCTGCATCTCCACCCGGTCCAGCGCCCAATCGACGCGCGCGACGATCTCAGGCCGCGGCAGGCCGAGGTTCTCCGGGCCAAAGGCCACATCCTCCTCGACAATCGTCGCCACGATCTGGTTGTCCGGCGTCTGGAAGACCATGCCCACGGTGGCGCGCACATCCAGCAGGTGATCGCGTTCGCGCGTGTTCCAGTCTTTCACCCAGACCTCGCCCTGGGTCGGCGTCAACAGGGCGTTGAAATGCTTGGCCAGCGTGGATTTGCCCGAGCCGTTGTGGCCCAGGATCGCGACGTATTCGCCCGGCTGGACCTCCAGCGTCACGCCGCGCAGCGCCGGCACCGGCTGGCCGCCTTCCGGGTGATAGGTGTAGTGGAGATTCTTGACGCGCAGGATGGGGGCCATGCCCGACACAGGAGCAGGGGTGAAAGACGCCGGACGATCACCCGGCATCCAGGGTCATTCGTCAAAGGGGCGGCGTAAACCGCCCGTCGATGGCCGTCCAGCCGCCATCCACCATCAACACGGAGCCGGTGACGTACGAGCCGGCCTCGGAGGCGAGGAAGACCACCGCGCCGACCAGCTCGCGCGGCTGGGCCCAGCGGCCGAGGGCGTTCTTGCGCGCGTAGGCGTCGTACCATTCCGGCTTGCTTTTGATCGGCGCGGTCAGCGGCGTCTCGACGACGCCCGGCGCGATGGCGTTGACGCGCACCCCGCGCGGGCCCAGCTCGGCGGCCAGCGCCCGGCACAACTGCACGATCCCGGCCTTGGTGGCGGCGTAGACGCCCTGCCCCGGCTCCACCACCTGGGCGCGGATGCTGGCGAACGCGATCAGGCTCCCGCGCCCGCGCTCGGCCATCCCACGGCCGGCGGCCTTCAGCAGGCGGAAGGTGCCTTTGAGGTTGAGGTCGACCACGCGGTCGAACTCGTCGTCGCCCAGCGCGAGCAGCGGTTTGCGGACGTTGATGCTGGGAGTGCTGACCAGGACATCCAGCGGGCCGGCCTCGGCCAGCCCGGCCGCGATGCTGGCGGGGTCGCGCAGGTCCAGTGTCAGGGCGCGGGCGCGCCCGCCGTCGGCCCGAATCGCCTGCACGGCGGCGGCGTTGCCGGCGCCGTCCACGTCCGCACAAATCACATCCGCGCCGAACGCGGCCAGCCCCTCGGCCGCGGCCCGGCCAATGCCGCTGGCCGCGCCCACGACCAGCGCCGCCCGGCCGGCGAGGTCGAACAGGTCTTTGTAGTTGTCCATAGGCACATCCTGGCTGGAGGCTGCGCTGGATGATAACGCGAAAGCATGCCCGCCGCAAATCCGCCCGGCGTGAAAGAAAAATCCCCTGCGCTTACGCGCCAAGGGGATTTTGTCTGTCGTCTGTCGTCTGTCGTCTGTCGTCTGTCGTCTGTCACCCGCCTTCAACCACCGCCTCCTGCAACTGCTCCAGCTCGAACTCGTTTTCACATTTGAGGCACTGGGCGTGGTTCTTGTTGGCCTGCACCAGCAGCCCACCGCAATTCGGGCACGGCTGCGGCAGCGGCCGTTTCCATGAGGTGAAATCGCACTGCGGGTAGTTGGCGCAGCCGTAGAAGACGCGGCGCTTCTTGGTCTTGCGCTCCACCAGGTCGCCGCCATCCTTGGGGCACGTGATGCCCAGCTTCTCGAAGTGCGGCTCGGTGTGGCGGCAGGCCGGGAAGCCCGAGCAGCCGATAAATTTACCATAGCGCCCGTAGCGAAAGATCAGGGGCCGGCCACAGTCCGGGCAGTCGCGGCCGACGTACTCCGGCTCCGTGTTCAGGGCCGGCATGTCGGTCTCGGCGGCCTGCACCTCGCGCCAGAACGGCTCCCACAGGTCGCGCACGACGCTGTGCCACTCGCGCTGCCCGTCGGCGATGTCGTCCAGCTCGTCCTCCAGGCGCGCCGTGAAGCCGACGTCCACGATCTCCGGGAAGCGCTGGACGAGCAGGTCGTTGACGGTGATGCCGATGTCGGTCGGCGCCAGGCGCTTGTCCTCGCGGACCACGTAGCCGCGCTGCTGGATGGTGGAGATGATCGGCGCGTAGGTGGACGGCCGCCCGATGCCGTTCTCCTCCAGGGCTTTCACCAGCGTGGCCTCGGTGTAGCGCGGCGGCGGCTGGGTGAAGTGCTGCTCGGGGAGCAGGCGCACCAGGGCCAGGACCTCATCCACACCCAGCGGCGGCAGTGACCGGGCCTCGGCCTCTTCCTCCGGCGCCGCGTCCTCGTCGCGCGTCTCCTCGTACACCACCAGGAAGCCCGCGAACTTCGGGGTGGAACCGGCCACACGGAACAGATACCGCCCCTCGCCGCCCGCCTCTCCCCCGGCGGGCGAGGCGATGGCGTCGATGTCCACCGAGACCGTGTCGGCGATGGCGGCCGTCATCTGGCTGGCGACAAAGCGCTGCCAGATAAGGGTATAGAGCTTCATCTGGTCCCGGGTCAGGGCCTCGGCCAGGGATTTGGGCTCGCGCGCCACCTCGGTGGGCCGGATGGCCTCGTGCGCCTCCTGCGCGCCCTTGGAGCGCGTCTTGTACTGCGGCGGCTCCGGCGGCAGGTAGTCCGGGCCGTAGCGGCCGGCGATGTACTCGCGCGCCTCGGCCTGGGCGATCTCCGAGACGTGCGGGCTGTCGGTGCGCATGTACGTGATCAGGCCGACGGCCTGGCCGCCGCCCAGCTCGATGCCCTCGTACAGCTGCTGGGCCGTGGCCATAGTGCGCTTGGCCGTGAAGCCCAGCCGGCGCGAGGCCTCCTGCTGGAGGGTGCTGGTGATGAACGGCGGCGCGGGGTTGCGGCGGCGCTCGCCGGTCTTCACCCGCGCCACCCGATAGCGGGCCCGCTCCAGGTCGGCCAGCACCGCCTGCACCTGGGCCTCGGACTTCAGGCGGCCGGCGTCGCCGGTCCCGACATCGTCATCGCCGATCTTGACCAAGCGCGCGCGGAACGGCTTCTGCGTCCCGTTGTCGGCCGCCGCGGCGCGCGTCAGCTCGGCGTCGATGCTCCAGTATTCCCGGGGGACGAACGCCTCGATCTCGCGTTCGCGGTCGACGATCAGGCGCACGGCCACCGACTGCACGCGCCCGGCCGAGAGGCGGCCGCGGACCTTTTTCCACAGCAACTGGCTGAGCGGGTAGCCCACCAGCCGGTCCAGGATGCGGCGCGCCTGCTGGGCGTTGACCAGGTCCATGGCGATCGCGCGCGGGTGCTCGAAGGCCGCCTCGATGGCCGGCTTGGTGATCTCATGAAAGACCACGCGCCGGGCCCGGCCCGGATCAATCTCGGCCGCCTCGATCAGGTGCCAGGAGATGGCCTCGCCTTCCCGGTCCGGGTCGGTGGCCAGGTAGATTTCCTCGGCCCGGGCCGCCTCCGCCTTCAACTCCTTGACGATCTGCTTTTTCTCGTTCGGGACCCGGTATTTGGGCGCGAAATCGTTGTCCACGTCCACGGACAGCGTCGACTTCAGCAGGTCACGGACGTGGCCGACCGACGCCATCACCGTATAACCCTTGCCCAGGAAACGGCCGACCGTCTTGGCCTTGGCCGGCGACTCGACAATGACCAGCTTGCCGGAGCGGGCCCCGGCGCCAGGGCCGTTCCGTTTGTCGCCGTTCTTGCGCCGGCCCGGCTGGCGTTCCACCTTCTCCGGGCGCGGCAGGCCGTCGTGCGCCGGGGTGGCGCCCATGCGGAACATCGTCGTCCCGCACACCGGGCACGTCCCTTTGGTGGCCGGCACGGCGGAGGCCGTGAACGTGGCCTCCGGGTTGTGCATCTCACGCTTGGTCTTGCACTTAAAGCAGTAGGCTTCCATTTCAAATACCAGTCACGCGAGACGTCGGCCTTGATCCCGGATCACGGCCCGCGGTCTCACAGGTAATCCTGCCCATCCGGGCGCTGCTTGAGCGCGGCCACAATCTCGCGCACCTGCTGGGCCTTGTCGCGCGGGCACACCAGCAGCGCATCGCCGGTGTCCACGATCACCAGGTCGGAGACGCCGATAGCGGCGACGAGTTTGCGCCGCCCGTCGCCGGCGTGGACGAGGGTGCCGCGCGTCTCGAGCGCCAGCAGCTCCGCGCCGACGACCACGTTGCCGGCCGCATCCGGCGGCAGGACTTCCAGAAGCGACTCCCAACTGCCGACGTCGTTCCAGCCCAGGCCGTCGGCCGGGATGACGGCCACCTGCTCGGCGCCCTCCATGATGCCGTAGTCGATGGTGGTGGTGGCGACGCCGGACCAGACCTGCGCCAGGCCGTCCGGGCGGGCGTCGATTTGAGTCAGCTGAGCGTAGAAAGCCGGCATTTGGCGCTCGAACTCGCGCATCAGGCGCTCCGCCTTCCACACAAACATGCCCGAGTTCCAGGAGTGCAGGCCGTCGGCGACCAGGGCCTCCGCCTCGGCCAGGGCCGGCTTCTCCTTGAAGCGCGCCGCCCGGAAGACGGCGAAACCGCCCACCTCGTCCAGCGCCTGGCCGCGCTGGATGTAGCCGAAGCCGGTGGACGCGAACGTCGGCGCGATGCCCAGCGTCACCAGGAAATCGCGCTCCGCCACAGCGGCGGCGGCGGTCAACAGCGCCCGGAAGCGGGCCTCATCCCGGATGAAGTGGTCGGCGGTCAGGCACGCCATGAGCGCCTGCGGGTGGCGCCGGCGCGCCTCCAGGGCCGCCAGCCCCAGCGCCGGGGCCGTGCCGCGCGGCGCGGGCTCCACCACGAAGTTGGCCTCCGGCAGCGCCGGGCGCTGGGCACGCAGGTCGCGTGCGTATTGCGCGCCGGTCACCACCAGGATGCGTTCCGGCGGGAAGAGCGGCGCCAGCCGGTCGACGGCGATCTGGAACAGGGTCCGGTCGCCCAGCAGCGGGATGGATTGTTTCGGGCGCCGCTGACGGGACAACGGCCACAGCCGCGTCCCGCCGCCGCCCGCCATGATGACGGCAAAATAGTGGTTCATTCCAGATCATATTCCGGCCCGGGTTCGCGGGCGGACGCGTAATTCATGCCGCCGATCTGGCGCACCAGGCCCTTCAATTCCATGAGCGCCAGGGCGCTGGAGACCTGGGCCACCGGCAGCCCGAGCTGGGCGCTCAAATCGTCGACATGGAGCGGCCCGCCCGCCAGCTGGGCCAGCAACAGGCGCTCTGTGGAGTCGGCCGGCAGGGCCGCATGCGCCTCGCGCTGCTCGGCCACCGCGCGCAGGTTCAGCTCGTCCAGGATATCGCCGACGCCCAGGATCATGGGCGCGCCCTGCTGGATGAGCTTGTTGGCGCCGCGGCTCGAGCGCTGGTTGATGTTGCCCGGCACCGCGAACACGTCGCGCCCCTGCTCGGCGGCATAGTCCGCCGTGATCAGCGCGCCGCTGTCCTCGCCGGCCTCGACCACCACAACGCCCTTGGACAAACCGCTGATGATGCGGTTGCGCGGCGGGAAGTTAACGGCGTCCGGGGCCGTGCCCATCGGGTAGTCGCTCACCAGCGCGCCGGATTTGACGATGGCCTCCGCCAGGTCGCGGTGCTCCGGCGGGTAAAGCACGTCCACACCGCAGCCCAGCACCGCGATCGTCCGGCCGCCGGCGTCCAGGGCCGCCCGGTGCGCGGCGGCGTCGATGCCGCGCGCCAGCCCGCTCACCACCGTCACGCCGCTGGCCGCCAGGCCGGCCGCCAGCTCGCGGGCCACTTCACGGCCGTAGGCCGACGCCCGGCGCGTGCCGACCAGCGCCACGGCCCACTCGTCGTCGTGGGTCAGCGTGCCCTTCACAAACAGCACCGGCGGCGGCGCGGCGATGTTCAGCAGGTTGCGCGGATACTCCGGCGACTCCCAGGTCAGGGCGCGAGCGCCGGCCCGGTCCACCTGCCTGAGCACTTCGTCCAGGTCCACCTGGCTGCGGACGGCGACCAGATTCTCGAGCGAACGGCGATCCAGCCCGATGGCCTGTAGCCTGGCCGCCGGGGCCTGCCAGGCCGTCGCCGCGTCGCCGAAATGGTCCAGCAGGCGGCGCAATCGCGCCGGCCCGATCCCGCGGACGAGGTTGAAGCCGATCCAGTAACGCAGTTGGTCCACGGGCTACCCCTCCGTCCGGCGGGAAAACGCGCCGGAGAATAGCACAGGGGTTTCCAGAGTGTCAAGTTGACGGGTTAGCGCAGTCCCTCAAGCAGGTGCACCCACATCCGGCCGCTCTCCAGGTCCACCGCCTGGACCACGCCGGGCGCGGCCGGGATAAGCACCTCCCCGCCCTCCCCCTGGACGACGTAGACGTCGTTGGCGCCGGTCTCCAGGATCGCCGCGATGCGGCCGAGGGTCTCGCCCGCGTCGGTCACCACGGTCAGGCCCAGGATCTGGCGCTGATAGTACACGCCGGGCGGCAGCGGCGCGTCCGACGGCGCCTCGATCTGCACCAAGCGGCCGCGATAAGCCTCGGCCGCGTCCCGATCGTCGCACCCGACCAGGCGCATGAGCAGCCGGCCGCGATGCCAGCGGACCTCGGCCAGCGCGCAGGGCGCGGGCGGCTCGCCGACGTAGACGGTGTCGAGGCCGGCCAGGTCGTCGACCGCCCCGGGCGCCGCGTCGACGACCAGCTCGCCGCGCACGCCGTGCGGACGCAGGATGCGGCCAATAGAGATCAGTGCAGCCATACAAAGCGGCGGAGGACGGCCGACGGCGGACAGCCGGTCACGCTGGCGTCCTTCGTCTTCCGTCCTCCGACCCCGGTAAAACGACGCTTCAGTCTTCTTCGATCAGCTCTAACTGGGCGCGGCGGGCTTCGCGCGCCGCGCAAACCTGGACCAGCGAACGGATGGCGCTGATCACCCGGCCGTTGCGGCCGATGATGCGGCCCATATCGTCCGGGGCGACACGCAATTCCAGGAGCACGTCCGGACCGGTGACGACCTCGGTCACGCGCACCTGATCCGGCTCGTCCACCAGGGCCTTCGCCAGGTATTCGACCAGTTCTTTCATGGCCTCACTATGACTTCTTTTCCTTCTTCTTCGCCGGCCGGGCCTTGCGGGCCGCGGCGGCGTCGCGCGTGCGCGGGTTGAGGTTGCGGGCCTTAGCCGCCGCCGCCGCCTCGGCCGCCAGCGTCTCGGCGGCCTCGCCGCCCTTGAAACGGGCGTAGCGGTCCAGCGCGCCGGCCGACTTGAGGAGCTGGGTCACCGACTCGCTCGGCTGGGCGCCGTTCTTCAGCCAGTGGTAGATCCTGGGCTCGTCCAGGACGAGGGTGGACGGGTTGGTGCGCGGGTTGTAGAAGCCCAGCTCCTCGATGAAGCGGCCGTCGCGCGGGTGCTCGCGCTCGGCGGCCACCAGGCGAAAGGTGGGCTGAGCTTTGCCGCCGACGCGGCGCAGGCGAATTCGAACCATGGTCTTGCTCTCTCCTGAAAGCGGTCCGTCGTGTGTTCGGGAAACCGGACGGGGCCGGCCGCGCGCCCACCGGCGTCGAGGGGACTTGAAGGGAGTCCACGCCGGGGCGGGCGAACGGCGCCAGGCCGGATTTCTTCAGCGGAAACGCGGCAGGCCGAAGCCGCCGAGGCGTTTCTTGCCCCCCATCTGCTTCATCAGCTTCTGCATGTCCTTGAACTGCTTGAGCAGTTGATTGACCTCGTAAACCTGCGTGCCGGAGCCGGCCGCGATGCGGCGTTTGCGGCTGGCGTTGAGCACGTCCGGGCGGCGGCGCTCGCCAGGCGTCATCGAGGCGATGATGGCCTCGGTGCGCTTGAGCTGCTTCTCCACCGCCTGCTCGTCGATCTGGACCTTGGGCCCGCTGAAGCCCGGGATCATGCCGAGCAACTGGCCGACCGGGCCCATCTTGCGCACCTCGCGCAGCTGGGTGACGAAATCCTCGAGCGTGAAATCGCCGGACACCAGGCGCTCGGCCGCCGCCTGCGCCTTCTCCTTGTCCATGGCCTCGGCCCGCTCGATCAGGCCCAGGACGTCGCCCATGCCCAGGATGCGCGAGGCGACGCGGCCGGGGTCGAAGACCTCCAGCGCGTCCGTCTTCTCGCCCAGGCCCAGGAACTTGATCGGCACGCCCGTCACCGAGCGCATCGAGATCGCCGCCCCGCCGCGCGCGTCGCCGTCCATCTTGGTCAGGATCAGGCCGGTCAGCCCGAGTTGCTTGTGAAAGGCCTCGGCGATGCGCACCGCCTCCTGGCCGGTCATGGCGTCGGCCACCAGCAGGATCTCCACCGGGTGGGTGCGCTCTTTGACCGCCAGGATTTCGCTCATCATCATGGCGTCGATCTGCAGGCGGCCGGCGGTGTCCAGGATGACGGCCGTCTTGCCCTGGCGCTCGGCGGCGCGCACGGCCTCGGCGCTCAGGTCCGACGGGCGCGCCGCGCCGGTGTAGACCTCGACATCGATCTGCCGGCCGAGCGTCTCCAGCTGGTTGACGGCCGCCGGGCGGTACGGGTCGGCGGCCACCAGCAGCACGCGCTCGCCCTGCGCGCGGAGCTTGCGGGCCAGCTTGGCGGCGGTGGTGGTCTTGCCCGAACCCTGCAGGCCGACCAGCATGAGCACGCGCGGCTGCGGGCCGCGCAGGTTGAGCCGGCCCGGTTCGCCCAGCGTGGCGATCAACTCCTCGTTGACGATCTTGATCACCTGCTGGGCCGGGTTGAGGGCCTTGGAGACCTCGGCGCCGACGGCGCGGGCGCGGACACGGTCCAGAAAGCTCTTGACGACCGAGAAATGGACGTCGGCCTCGAGCAGGGCCATGCGGACCTCGCGCAGGGCGACGTCGACGTCGGCCTCGGTCAGCTTGCCGCGCCGGGCGAGCTGGTCGAAGACGTTCTGGAGACGGGTGGTGAGCGACTGGAACATACCGGCCCAGGATTTTAACCCGCGCGCGGAGAATACGTCAAGTCGAGATGCGCTCGTAGAAACACAGCAGCGTGTTGCCGTAGCGGCGCCGGTCGAACTGGGCGAAGTGCTTCAATTCCAGCTCGCTGTACTCCTTCGGGTCGATCTGGGCCACCACCACGCCGTCCGGGTTCACCCACTCCGGGCGCGCGTCCAGCAACTCGAGGGTCTTCGCCCACAAGCCCTGGTACTGCGGGGGGGCGATATGGACGTAGTCGAAGCCCGTGCGCGGGCGGTTGCGAAGGTAAATGAAGACATCGGAGCGCACCACGCGGGCCAAGTGCGCCAGTTCCGTGTGGCGCAGGTTCTCGTGGATGACGGCCGCCGCGGCGCGGTCCTTCTCCACCAGCTCGGCGGAGGCGGCGCCGCGGCTCAGGGCTTCAATGCCGACGCCGCCGGTGCCCGCGAACAGGTCCAGCACGGCGGCGCCCACGATGTCATCGCCCAGCAGGTTGAAGAGCGCCTCCTTGACCCGGTCGGTGATGGGGCGCGTGCCCTCGCCCGCAACCATCTTCAGCCTGCGGCCCTTGGCCGCCC
The DNA here is from genome assembly GCA_034434015.1 of Anaerolineales bacterium. GTDB lineage: Bacteria > Chloroflexota > Anaerolineae > Anaerolineales > UBA6663 > SpSt-583. The sequence continues at coordinate 5,081 of DAOUAB010000158.1, read as the reverse complement.
CCGCGATCACGCGCAACCCGGGCATGCGTTCGGCCCCGACCGGCGTCAGGCGTGGACCTCGTGCCGCCCCAGGTTCCAGTCGCCGGTGTTGAGCGCGTTGAGGTGGCCGGTGATCAGGCGCGTGAGCATCTGCCGGCGGACTTTGTCTTCGATCTGAGCGGCCAACGCCCTGGCCTTCTCGAACGCCGCCGCCGCCGCCGCCTTGTCGCTGGCGGCGCGGTGCGCCAACGCCAGCCCGTACTGGGCCTCGAGATGGTCAGCCTGGAGCGCCAGCGCCTGCTGAAAGGCCTGGATGGCCTCGCTCAACTGGCCTTTGCCATAGTAGCCCCAACCGAGGTTGGCGTGGGCATCCGGGTTTTGCGGGTTGGCGGCGACTTCGGCCTGATACCTCTCAAGCGCGCGCGTGTCCTTGGCGATGACCGGGGGCATACATCCTCCGTTGCAGGCGGATAGGGTTTACTTGAGCAGGGCCGGGATCTCTTCCGGATGCCGGGCGACTTTGACGCGGGCCGCCTCCAGCGCCGCGATCTTGTCGGCGGCGGTGCCGGAGCCGCCCTCGATGATGGCGCCGGCGTGGCCCATGCGCTTGCCGGGCGGCGCGGTCTGGCCGGCGACAAAAGCCACCACCGGCTTGGTCATCTTGCGGGCGATGAACTCGGCGGCGCGCTCCTCGTCGTTGCCGCCGATCTCGCCGATCATCACCACCTTCTCGGTCTGCGGGTCGCCCTCGAACAGCGCCAGCACGTCGATGAAGTTCAGGCCCTTCACCGGGTCGCCGCCGATGCCCACGCACGTCGACTGGCCCAGGCCGCTGGCTGTCAGCGCCGCGATGACCTCATAGGTGAGCGTGCCGGAACGCGAGACGATGCCGACATGGCCGGGCCGGGCGATGTGGCCGGGGATGATGCCGACCTTGGCCTCGCCGGGGGTGAGCAGGCCGGGGCAGTTCGGGCCGATGAGGGTGACGCCCTTCTGGTCCAGATACTGGCGGACTTTCATCATGTCGTGCACCGGGATCCAGTCCGAGATGCACACGATCAGCGGGATGCCGGCGTCGGCGGCTTCGTACATGGCGTCCGGCGCAAACTTGGCCGGGACGTAGATGATGGCGCAGTTGGCGCCGGTGGAGTCAACGGCGGCCTTGGCGGTGTCGAACACCGGCACCTTGTCCTCAACCCACTCGCCGCCCTTGCCGGGCGTGACGCCGGCGACGACCCGCGTGCCGTAGGCGATCATCTGCCGGGTGTGGAAAAGCCCCTCGCGCCCCGTGATGCCCTGCACCAGCAGGCGCGTGTCTTTGTTGACGAGAATGCTCATGATGCCTCGAAGACTGAGTTCACACTACACATTTCCGAATGCTCAACGGCGCCGGAGGCCCTGTGCCTTGAAACTTATCCTTTGGCCGCCGCCACCGCCTTCTGCGCGGCATCGGCCAGCGAGGTCGCCGTGATCAGGTGGGCGTCCTCCAGCAGACGCCGGCCTTCCTCTTCGTTCGTGCCCACCAGGCGCACGACCATCGGCAGGTTGACGCCGACCTCCTTCATCGCGGCCAGGATGCCGCGGGCGACCTCGTCGCAGCGCGTGATGCCGCCGAAGATGTTGATCAGGATCACGCGCACTTTGGGGTCGGACAGGATGATGCGCAGCGCCGCCGTGACCTTGTCGGCCCCGGCGCCGCCGCCGATATCCAGGAAGTTGGCGGGCGCGCCGCCGAAGTGCTTGACGATGTCCATCGTGCCCATCGCCAGGCCGGCGCCGTTCACCAGGCACCCGATCTCGCCATCCAGCTTGACGTACGAGAGGCCGTATTTGCGCGCCTCCGTCTCCTGAGGCGACTCCTCGTCCAGGTCGCGCATCTCGGCCAGGTCCGGATGGCGGAAGAGGGCGTTGTCGTCCAGCACGATCTTGCCGTCCAGGGCCAGCAGGCGGCCGTCGCCCATGATGACCAGCGGGTTGATCTCGGCCAGGGTAGCGTCGGTGTCCAGGTAGGTCTGGTACAGGCCGGAGGCAATCTGCCCGAACATCTTCCAGTGCTCGCGCGGCAGGCCGATGTTCAGGGCGATGTTGCGGACTTGGTAGTCGCGCAGGCCCATAATCGGGTCGATGTACTCGCGGACGATGGCGGCCGGGTTGGTCCTGGCCACCTCCTCGATCTCCACGCCGCCCTCGGCCGAGCAGATCACCACCGGCCGGCGCGCGGCGCGGTCGTTGGTGATGCCGAAATAGATTTCTTTCTTGATGTCGGCGGCCTCGTCCACCAGCACCTTGCGGACGGGCAGGCCCTTGATGGTCATCGACAGGATCTGGGTCGCCAGGTCCTCGGCCTCCTGGGGCGTCTTGGCGAGCTTGATGCCGCCCGCTTTGCCGCGCCCACCCACAAGCACCTGGCTTTTGATCACCACGCGCCCGCCCAGTTCGATGGCGATGGCGCGCGCTTCGTCGGCCGACGCGGCCACCCGGCCTTTGGGGATGGGCACGCCGCGCTGGGCGAAGAGCTGCTTGGATTGATACTCGTGCAGTTTCAAGGGACCTCCTCGATATGACGGGTAAAGGGCAACGACCGACGAGTCAGGGACCCAGGGCGCCGGCGGCAATGACCCGCAGCTTGAGCCTTGTGAACTGGGCGGCCGGTTGAGGCGATCAAGACCGGGGCTGATTATACTCGGCCGCCGTCAAACGATAAAGCTGAAACCCTCCAAAAAGCCCACGGGCGGCCGACGTGGCCACCCGTGGGCTGGTGAGTCAACCCGGCTTTGGCGATTACGGCACCGGGAAGCGCATGACGCGGTTGTTCCCGTAGTCCACCACATAGGGCCGGCCGTCCGGGTCCACCGCCACGCCGGCCAGGATGGAGAACGTGCTGTTGTCCGCGCCGGCGTCGCCCCACGTGGTCAGGAACTGGCCGCCGCGGTCGAAGACCAGCACGCGGTAGCCCTCCGGGTCGGGCGCCAGCAGCCGCCCGGCGGCGTCCCGGGTCAGGAAAGGCTTGTTATCCAGCGATTGGCCGTACCAGGCGCTCACGGACCACTCCAGGTCGAAGCGGTACTCGCCGGTCAGTTCGTCACGAACGAAACGCTGGAGGCGCTGGTTCCAGGTGTCGGCGATGTAGACCTCGCCCCCGTCCGACGTCACGGCCACACCCACCGGCTCGTCCAGGGCGCCGGGCTCGAAGCCGCTCGTCCCGATGATGTCCAGGCCGTTCCCGTTGCTGTCGAAGACCACCACACGGTCGTTGCCGGTGTCGGCCACATACAGCCGGCCGGCGGCGTCCACGGCGATGGCGCGCGGGCCGTAGAATGAGTCGAAGGCGCCGTCCTGCGCGAAGCGGCCCCACATCCGGATGAACTGCCCATCGGCCGTGAACTTCTGGATGCGATGGTTCCACAGGTCGGCCACGTACACCGCGCCGTCCGGGCCGACCGCGATGCCCCACGGCTCGTTGAAGAAGCCGCCCTCCAGCCCGGTGCCATCCTCGACCTTGCCGTATCGGCCCCAGGCGCGCACGAACTGGCCGTCAGCCGTAAACTGCTGCACGCGATGGTTGCGCGAGTCGGTGACGTACACGGAGCCGTCCGGCCCCACCGCCACGCCGCGCGGCCCGTCGAACTGCCCCTCGGCCGCGCCGAGCGCGCCGAAGACCAGGTCGGCGGTCAGGGTCTGCCGGTTCTCGAGATACGGGTCTTCCTGCGGCGGGAGCGAGAGCTGGGCCGGGCCGACGCCGTAGGACCAAATCTGAGCGGCGATGTCTTTGCGGACGTACATCCGCATCCGGTCGGCCAGCGGCCACTGCGCCAGGTCGAAGCTCTGGTTGGTGAGCTGGCCGTAGAGCGTGTAGTCGCGGTTCCACCAGATGTTGAACAGCGCCTGGCGCATCTGCGGATCGGCCAGGGCCTGGACGATGCGGGCGCCGATGGTCTGGTCGGGCTTGGGGAAGTAGTCCTGCATCGGCCAGACCATGCGGATGTACTCAAACTGGTAATAACGGTCGCCCAGGAGGGACTCAACCCGGTTCCAGTTGGCGGTGCCGGCGATGACCACCGGCGCGTCCAGCGCCTCGCGCGTCGGCTGGTTGCCATAGAAGGCGCGGTTGGTGAAATTGCGAAGGTACCACTCCATCGGCCACGATACATCCGCGTCGTAGGCCACCTTGAGGCCCAGGCCGTCCTCCGTGCGGAACGAGATGTCCTCGATCTGTTCCATCACCGTCCGGACGCCGCGCGAGCCGTGGGCGTAGACCAGGAACTCGTTGGCGTAGTCATAGTTGATGTAAGCGGCGATGAAGGCCGCCCGCGCCGTGAAGAGGCCCAGCAGCCCGAAGACCGACAGGACCGCCAGCCGGGCGACGTTGCCCCAACCCAGCGGCTCCCCCAGCCGGTACAGGCTGGCCAGGCCAATGCCGGCCACGACCAGGGCGGAGATGAAGGCGCTGGTGGCCTGCAACTGGCTCAGCTCGCTGCCCTGGAAAGGCGGGTTATTGCCGAGCAGCGCCCCAAAGACGGCGACCAGGGCCAGCACCGTCACCGGCAGCAGGATGGCCACCAGCCAGGCGCGCCGCGCCCGGAAGTGGGACCAGTCCACGCGGTCCACGAACCAGCCGATGGCCCAGCCGCTGAGCAGGATCAGGGGCAGGCTGATGTGCGTGGTCAGCCACGGCATCTTCTCGCCGGCCACGCTGAAAGCGCCCAGCGCCATCACCGACCAGTAGCCGATGAACAGCAGCGCCGGGAAGCGCCGGGGCGCCTCCGGGTCCGCCGGCGCCTCGTCCGGGGCCGGCGCGGGGTTCCAATAGCGGGACAGGCCGATGCCGGCCGCGAACAGCGCGCCCAGCGCCGGCAGGAACTCGTAGACCGGGAGGTTGACGACCAGGTAGTAGTACCACGGCTGGCTGCCGCGGCGCACGCCGTGCTGCTCCAGCCAGTAACCCAGCGACCCGATCAGGCCGGTGGCCAGGCCGCCGCCGTTGGTGAAAAAGGTGGTGTAGAGCGGAATGTAGACGCCGTAGAAGATGGCGGCGCAGATGAGGAAGACGCGCGGGTTCCACAACACGCCCACGCCGATCGACAGGGCAATCAGGAGGAGGG
>DAOUAB010000157.1:0-44346 GCA_034434015.1 Anaerolineales bacterium | reverse complement strand
CTGCGCGTGGTGGCCAAGGGCATCCGCAAAGTGCGCTCGCGCAAGGCCGGGCACCTGGAGTTGTTCACGCGCGCCAGTCTGCTGCTGGCCGTCGGGCGCGAGCTGGACCAGGTGACACAGGCCCAGACGGTGGAGGCCTACCGGCCGCTGCGCGAGGACCTGCTGCGCGGCGCCTACGCCCACTACTCGGTGGAGCTGCTCGACCGTTTCACGGCCGACCATCAGGAAAGCCGCGAGCTGTACGACCTGCTGGCCGCCACGCTGGGCCGGTTGTGTGCGGTCCCGGATGTGGCCGCCGCGGCGCGCTATTACGAGCTGCAGGTGTTGGCGCTGGCCGGGTTTCAACCCGAGCTGCGCCGGTGTGTGATCGGCGGCGAAGCCATCGTGGCCGAGGACCAGTTCTTCTCGGCGGCGCAGGGCGGGGTGGTGTGCGCGCGGTGCGGCCAGGGCGCACGGCCCGGCCTGACCCCGGTCAGCCTGGAGACGCTCAAGTATCTGCGCTATTTCCAGGCCCAACCCTATGAGAAGATTGCGCGGCTCAAACTGGCGCCGGGCGTCCTGGCGGATATGGAGCACGTCTTGCAGCGCTATATCGTGTATCTGCTGGAGCGACAGTTGAAGAGCGTGGAGTTTCTCAAGCTCATCCGGCGCGAGGCGCTGATGAAGTAGCACAGGGAGTCCACGAAGAGGCACGAAGAGGCACGAAGAGATGCGAAGAGGCACATAGAGGCACGAAGAGATACGAAGAGACACGAAGAGGTGCGAAGAGTCGAGTAGGGATACGGAGAGATAAAGAGAAACGTGAAGGACTGCGCGTTTCGTGAGCGCCGGAGGCGGCGTGCCGCCGGGGGCGGGCCGTGGTCGCGCCCCGGAGACGGGGAGACGTGAAGGACCGCGCGTTTCGTGAGCGCCGGAGGCGGCGTGCCGCCGGGGGCGGGCCGTGGTCGCGCCCCGGAGATGGGGAGACGTGAAGGACCGCGCGTTTCGTGAGCGCCGGAGGCGGCGTGCCGCCAGGGGCGGGCCGTGGTCGCGCCCCGGAGACGGGGAGACGTGAAGGACTGCGCGTTTCGTGAGCGCCGGAGGCGGCGTGCCGCCGGGGGCGGGCCGTGGTCGCGCCCCGGAGACGGAGAGACGTGAAGGACCGCGCGTTTCGTGAGCCTTCGTGCTCTTCGTGGATAACCACAGAGTCGCTTTATGAAGTTGCAATCACCCCTCACCTTCCAAGAAATCATCCTGACGCTGGAAAGATTCTGGGCTGAAAAGGGTTGCCTGATCTGGCAGCCGCATCACACCGAGGTCGGCGCCGGCACCATGAACCCGGGCACGGTCCTGCGCGTGCTCGGCCCGGAGCCGTGGAACGTCGCCTACGTCGAGCCGTCCATCCGCCCGGACGACGGTCGCTACGGCGAAAATCCCAACCGCCTCCAGCAGCACTATCAGTACCAGGTCATCCTCAAGCCCGATCCCGGCAATCCGCAGGAGCTGTATCTGCAATCGCTGGCCGCGTTGGGCGTCGACCCGCGCGAGCACGATATCCGTTTCGTGGAGGACAACTGGGAGAGTCCGGCGCTGGGCGCCTGGGGCCTGGGCTGGGAGGTCTGGCTGGACGGGCAGGAGATCACGCAATTCACGTACTTCCAGCAGTCCGGCGGCGTCCTGCTGGACCCGGTGTCCGTCGAACTGACGTACGGGCTGGAGCGTATCGCCATCGCCCTGCAACGGGTGAAGAGCTTCCGCGACATCATCTGGACGCGCGGCCCGGACGGGACGCCGGTGACCTACGGCGACGTCAATTTGCAGAACGAGTTCGAGCAGAGCAAATACTACTTCGAGATCGCCGGCGTCGAGCGCCTGCGCGAGCTGTACGCGCACTACGCGGCGGAGGCCGAGGCCGCGCTGGCCGCCGGCCTGGTGCTGCCCGCGCACGACTACGTGCTGAAGATGTCCCACACCTTCAACGTGCTGGATGCGCGCGGCGCCATCGGCGTCACCGAGCGTCAGGCCGCCTTCGGCCGGATGCGCGGCCTGGCGCGGAAGGTCTCGGAGGCGTACCTGGAGCGGCGCCGGCAACTGGAGTACCCGCTCCTGCCGGCGACAAAAGACGAAGGCCGAATGACCAGCGCCGTCGTCGAGCCGGCGTCCTCCGTCCCTGGCCCGGCGTCCCTGTTGCTCGAGATCGGCACCGAAGAACTCCCCGCCGCGGACGTCGAAGCGGCTCTGCGGCAATTGCGCGAGCTGGCGCCGAAGATGCTGGCCGAGGCGCGCCTGGCCCACGGCGCGCTGCAGGTGTTCGGCACGCCGCGCCGCCTGGTCGTCCTCGTGCGGGACCTGGCGCCCGCCCAGCCCGACCGCGAGCGGGTGGTGAAAGGCCCGCCCGCCGCGCGCGCCTTCGACCCGACCGGCGCCCCCACGCCCGCCGCCGAGGGCTTTGCGCGCAAGCATAACCGGTCGGTCTACGCGCTGGAGAAACGGGCGATGGACGGCGGCGAGTATGTCGTCGCCGTCGTCACGGAAAAAGGCCGGCCGGCTCTGGAGGTGCTGCGCGAGCTGCTGCCCCGGCTGGTGGCGGCGCTCAAGTTCGAGAAGACCATGCGCTGGCGCCCCGGCGACCCGACCGCCTTCTCGCGCCCGGTGCGCTGGCTGGTGGCGCTGCTCGGCGAAACCGTCGTGCCGTTCACTTACGCCGGTCTGGCCTCCGGCAATGTCAGCCGCGGCCTGCGTCCGCTGGGCTCGCCGGCGATCGTCATCGGCTCCGCCGATGAGTATCTCAAGGCGATGGCCAGGGCCCGGATCGAGGTGGACCCGGAGAAGCGCCGCGCCGCGATCCTGCGGCAGGCGCGCAAGCTGGCGCGCGAGGCCGGCGGCGTCCTGGCGGACGAAGGCGTGCTGGACGAGGTTACCCATCTGGTGGAGCGCCCGACGGCCCTGCTCGGCTCGTTTTCGGAGGCGGCGCTGGCCCTGCCGCGCGAGGTGCTCATCGCTGTGATGAAGAAGCACCAGCGCTATTTCCCGGTCTCGCGTCCCTCGCCCGCCGGGGAAGGGGCGGAGGGGGAGGGTCCCCTGCTTCCGTTCTTCATCGCCGTCCGCAACGGCGACAGCCGGCGCCTGGACCTGGTGCGCGAGGGCAACGAGCACGTCATCCGCGCCCGCTTCGCCGACGCCAGCTTCTTCGTGCGCGAAGACCGGCAGAGGAAGCTGGAGGCGTTCCGCCCGAAGCTGGCGACGCTCACCTTCCAGGCCAGGCTGGGCTCGATGCTGGACAAGGCCGAGCGCGTCGAGCAGCTGGCCGCGACCCTGGCGGCCCGGCTCGGCCTGGACGAGGCCGAGGCCGCCGTCGCGCGGCGCGCCGCCCACTTGTGCAAAGCCGACCTGGCCACGCAGATGGTGGTGGAGATGACCTCCCTGCAAGGCGTGATGGGCTACGAGTACGCTCTGGCCTCGGGTGAGCCGCGCGAGGTCGCGGTCGCCATCCGCGAGCACTACGGCCTGCCCGCGACGCGGCCCGGCCTGGTGGTCGGGCTGGCGGACCGCCTGGACTCGCTCGCCGGCCTGTTCGCGGCCGGCCTGGCGCCCACCGGCTCCGCCGATCCGTTCGGCCTGCGCCGCGCCGCGCTGGGCGTCAACGAGATGCTGATAGCGCACCGCCTGGACTTCGACCTGCGCGCGGCGCTGCAGGCGGCTGTTGACCTTCTGCCCGACACGGTCCGCCCCATCTCCGCTTCTCTGCTCGCCGATCTGCTCGCCTTTCTCGCCGGCCGTCTGCGCGGCCAGCTCCTGGACCGGGGCTACCGGTACGATGTGGTGGACGCGGTCCTGGCCGAGCAGGCCCACAACCCGCACCGCGCGGCGGAAGCCGTGCAACAGCTCTCGGCCTGGGCGGCCCGCCCGGATTGGCCGCAGATACTGCCGGCCTACGCCCGTTGCGTGCGTATCACGCGGGATCAAAGTGAACGGTATCCGGTGGACAGCGGGAAGTTCGTGGAGCCGGCCGAGCAGGCCCTGGACGCCGCGTCTCAGGCGGCCCAACCGGCGCGCTCGGTCGACGATTTCTTCAATCAACTGCTGCCCATGATCCCGGCCATCAACCGCTTCTTCGATGAGGTGCTGGTGATGACCGACGACCCGGCCGTGCGCGCCAACCGCCTCGGCCTGCTGCAGCGCATCGCCGGCCTGGCGCGCGGCGTGGCCGATCTGAGCAAGCTGGAGGGTTTTTAGATCGTCTCCCCTGCCTGGCATCGCCGGCCGGGCCGAGGCTGAGCATCGCGCCTCCCGCGCTGGCGCGGGATTTCTAACGGCGGGGATCTGGCGAGGCGCGCCGGCCCGGGGCATACTGGGCCAGGGGCAGGTCAACCTGGCCCGCCGAGAAACGCATGGCCTCTGACGACCATCCCGCGTCCCGGATCGACCTGGCCGCCGGCGGCGACGCCGCCATCGGCGGCAGCGTCGTCGGCCGGGACCAGATCAACACCACCATCCGGATCGAGCGGCCGGTTGCGCCCGCGCTGCCGCAATCCGAGCTGCCGCACCAGCCGTACTTCTTCGGCCGCGAGGAGGAGCTGGCGCATATCGCCGAGGCCCTGGACCCGGAGAGCGTCGGCTGGGGCGTGCTCATCGACGGCGCCGGCGGCATCGGCAAGACGGCGCTGGCCATCCGCGCCGGCCACCTGGCGCCCGAGCAGCACTATCCGACCAAGATCTTCCTCTCGGCCAAGAAGCGCGACCTCACTTCGGCCGGCGTCCAGTTGCTGGAGGACTTCCAGCTCACCGATTACAACGCGTTGCTGGCCGAGCTGGCGCGCGAGCTGGGCGAAGACGAGATCGCCAAGGGCAACCCCGGCGAGCGCGCCAAGGCCGTGCGCCGCGCGCTGTTCAAGCGCCAGGCGCTGCTGATTTTCGACAACGTCGAGACCTTCGACGACCAGGAGCGCGAGCGCCTGATGCAGTTCCTGCGCTGGCTGCCGCGCTCGTGCAAGGCCATCGTCACCAGCCGGCGCCGCATGGATGTGGCCGCCGAGGTCGTCCACCTGGACCGGCTCAAGCCCGAGGACGCTCACAAGCTCATCGCCAAGCTGGCCGAGCGCAACCGGTTCCTGGCGCGCGCCGGCGACCGGGAGCGCCAGCAGCTTTACGAGATCACCCAGGGCAACCCGCTCCTGATCGAGTGGCTGGCCGGGCAGTTGGGGCGGCCGGGCAGCCAGTGCCGCACCGTGGCCGACGCCGCCCGGTTCATGGAGCTGGCGCCGTCCGAGAACGACCCGCTCGAGCACATCTTCGGCGACCTGTTCAACTCCTTCACCGAGAACGAGGCGGCGGTGCTGGCGGCCGTCTCGCACTTCACGCACCCGGCGCGCATCCGCTGGGTGGCCGAGACGGCCGGCATCACGGAGGCCGCCGCCCGCACCTGCCTGGAAGATTTGCTGGACCGGGCGCTGCTGCTCGGCGACGACCTGGCGCAGGAGTTCCTCCTCATGCCGCTGGTGGCCGTGTTCCTGCGCCGCAGGCGCCCCGAGTTGATCACGCAGACGGCCCAGCGCCTGATGGACAACGTCTTTCTGCTGGTGCTGGAGGGCGACCTGCGCGACTTCCGCAACTACCGCCGCTTCCCGATGCTGGCCGACGAGTGGCCGCTCATCGCCGCCGCGCTGCCGCATTTTCTGCAGGGCGGCAACGCCCGCCTGCAGCTGCTGTGCGACGCGCTCAACCGGTTCCTGTCCTTTGCCGGCTATTGGGATGACTGGCTGGCCCTCAGCCTGCAGGCCGAACAGCGCGCGGCGCAGGAGGGCGACGACACCAGCGCCGGGCGGCGCGCGTACGCGGCCGGCTGGGTCTACCGCCTGCGCGGCCAGGCCGACGCGGTGCTGGAGTGCGCGCGCCGCGCCGAAGCGCACTGGGCCCGGCGCGAATCGCCGGAGATGGCCCTGGCCATCCGGCTGCGCGGCAAGGGCCACCAGCTCGCCCACGACTATCCGGCCGCTATCGCCGCTTTTCAGGAGATGATCGCCTTCGCCCGGGCCGAGTCGGCCGGCAACGAAAACGTCGCCATCGGCCTCAACGATCTGGGCTGGGCCGAGCAGGAGGCCGGCGACCTGGACGCCGCCGAACGCCACTACCGCCAGGCCCTGGCCCTGGCCGAGTCGATCGGCTACGAAGAGGGGGTGGCCACCAACAAGGGCACGCTGGGCGACCTGTCGCTGGAACGCCAGGACTGGGCGGCGGCGGAGGTCTATGCGCGCGAGGCCCTGCGCCTGACCGAGGCCATGGGCCACCAGTTGTTCATCGCCTACAATTGCTGGCGCCTGGCGCTGGCCCTCTCCCGGCGCGGCCGCCCGGCCGAGGGCCGGCCCTACGCGCGCCGCGCCATCGAGATCTTCGAGAAGCTGCCCTCGGCGGAGATGGCCCGCGCGCAGGCCGTGCTGCAGGAATGCGAGCGCGCCGCCGCCGACACTTAAAGTCTGCCCCGGCCCTTGTTGACTCGGACACTGGCCGTCTATAATTTCCCGCACTCAGTCGGCGGCGTTCGGGTTTCGCGCCTGGTCTCGATCCTGTCTCCCGGCTTTCAACCTCATGTCGGTCATCGACGACATCAAGACGCGCCTCGACCTGGTCGAGGTAGTCTCGCAGACCGTCAAGCTGCGCAAGTCCGGCCGCGCCTATATGGGCCTGTGCCCGTTCCACGCGCACAAGAGCAACACGCCGTCGTTCGCCGTCTGGCCGGAGACCGGCACCTGGCGCTGCTTCGGGCAGTGCAACGAGGGCGGCGATATCTTCAAGTTCGTCATGAAGCGCGACGGCCTGGATTTTTCCGGCGCGCTGGAGATGCTGGCCCGGCTGGCGGGCGTGGAACTCAAGCCGCGCACGTCGCAGCAGATCGAGCAGGACGACCACCTCAACCACCTGCGCCAGCTGCTGGACACGGCCGCCAACTACTATCATCACCTGCTCAGGAACGCGCCGCAGGCCCAGCCCGCCCGCGACCACCTGGCCCGCCGCGGCCTGACCGATAAGGCCGTCGAGGCCTTCCAGCTCGGCTACGCCCTGGACAGCTGGGACGCCGGCCTGAAGTACTTTGTCAGCAAAGGCTATCCGGTCAAAGACCTGCTCGACGCCGGCCTGGTGGTCGCCAAAGAGGTCGCGTCGGAGAAATCGGACAGCCCCCTGCCGCCGGCCCTGCGCCACTTTGACCGCTTCCGCCACCGGCTGATGATCCCGGTCCGCGACGAGCAGGGCCGGATGACGGGCTTCCAGGCGCGCGCCCTGCGCGACGACCAGCTGCCCAAATTTATGAACAGCCCGCAGACCGCGCTGTTCGACAAGGGCCGCACCGTCTTCGGCCTGCACGCCGCCCGCCGCGCCATCCGCGAGGCGAACACGGCCGTCGTCGTCGAGGGGAACCTGGACGTGATCGCCGCGCACCAGGCCGGCTTCGTCAACGTCGTCTCGTCGCAGGGCACGGCGCTGACCGAGCACCAGTTGCGCCTGCTCAAGAAGCACGCCCGGCGCATCCTGCTGGCGCTGGACGCCGACGAGGCCGGCGACGCCGCCACGCTGCGCGGCCTGATGGTGGCGCGCGAGGCGCTGGACCGCGAAGGCGACATCGTCTTCGACCCGCGCGGGCTGGTGCGGGTGGAGAGCCGGCTGGGCGCCGACGTGCGCGTGATGACGCTGCCGCCCGGCCTGGACCCGGACGACGTGATCCGGCGCGACCCGGACGAGTGGCGCCGGCGCGTGGACGCCGCCGAGCCGATCGTCGAGTACGTCATCCGTGTGCTGACGACCGGCCGCGACCTGGACGACCCCAAGGTCAAGGCCGAGGTGGCCGACGCTATCCTGCCACTCATCGACGAGGTGGCCGACGCCATCGAGCGCGACGCCTACCGGCAGAAGCTGGCGCGCACGCTGCGCGTGGACGAGGCCGTGCTGGCCGCGCGGCGCCGCCCGCCCCAGACCGCCCGGCGTCCGGCGGCGCCGGCCCCCGCGCCGGCCGCCCGCCCGCGCCCGCCCGAGGCCGGGGGCCTCGGCCAGCTCGAGGCGCACGGCTTGCGGGCGCTGCTCCAGGAGCCGGACCGGCTCTATCGCCTCGACCGCGACCTGCAGGCCCTGGGCCTGGAGAAACTGGCGCCCGACGACTTCGCCAGCGTCGAGCATCAACTCCTGTTCCGGGCGCTGACGGCGGCGCAGGCGCAGGTGGATGTTGAACCTTCAGACTATTTGCGGCATAATCTTGATCCGGCGCTCCAGGCTCGGCTGGACGACCTGCTGCGCGGCCATCCGCGCGCGGCCCACCTGCCTCGTCAAGACGACGACCTGTTGACAATCGCATTGCGGCTGCGTCAGCGCGCGCTGGCGCAACAACTCAGCCAGCTCCGTTTTCTGGCCGAAGATGCGCGGGAGCAGGGCGACGCCCTGGCCGAGATCTGCCAGCCGGAGATCGCGCGGCTGGCGGCGGCCCGGGCCCGGGTGGACCTGGCGCTGGCGCCGCGCTCCCGGCGCGGCGTCGCGGCGCCGACCCGCTTTCCGGGATGACGCCGGGGTGATGGTAAGATTCGGGACGCTCGTTTCCGGCCCGTTATCGAAGACGTAGACATGCCCAAGCGCAAAGCTGCCCCCTCTGAAGACGCCAGCGGCGACGACCTGTTCGCCGACGAACCGTCCGGCCTCGAAGACGCCGAAGACGCGCGTCAGCCGCGCGAGGCCGCCGACGATCTGGCCGAGGGCGACGACGAGCTCGGCGGCGCCGCGGTCGAGCTGGACGACCTCGACCTGGAGGATACCGGCTTCGACGGCGAAGAGGGCGAGCCCGGCGAGGAGGAGCTGGAGGAGATCGAGGAAGAGGGGCTGGACAGCGCCACGATCTCGCTGGCCGAGCTGGCCGATGACCCGGTCCGCATGTACCTCAAGGAGATCGGCCAGGTGCCGTTGCTCGGCCCGGACCAGGAGATCTGGCTGGCGGCGCAGATGATGGCCGAGCGCCACCTGCACACGCTGATCAACCGCGAGCCGAACCCCAAGTCCCGGCACCTGCCCACCGACGAGGCGCTCTGCCTGGACCTGTATGACGAGCTGGTGGAGACCTGGTCGCGGCTGCTGACCGACACCCACAAGCACAAAATGCCCCCGCTGGACCTGGTGGCGCTGGTGGAAGAGGCCCAGGCGCTGCGCCGGGATTGGAACGGGGACAAACCCTCGACGTTGCGCGGCTGGCTCATGTCCAGCGGCCAGTGGGGCCGGGACGGCAGTTGGGACAAGATCGCCCAGAGCGCCTTTCATCTCTTCATCATCGTCTACCTGTGGCCGACGCCCACCCAGGCCCGCCTGCTGGAGCACTGGCACCGCAAGCACGAGCACAAACGCTCCAAGAAAGTGGAGCTGCCCCAGAAGCGCACCTTCCGCACCTGGCTGCCGGACGAGAAGGTCCTGCGCGAGGAGTTCGGGGTCATCGCCCAGCGCAGCGACGAGGCCAACAAGGCCCTCATCCGCGCCAACCTGCGCCTGGTGGTCAGCGTCGCCAAGCGCTACATCGGGCGCGGCATCTCCTTCCTGGACCTGATCCAGGAAGGCAACATCGGCCTGCTGCGCGCCGTGGAGAAGTTCGACCCGACCAAGGGTTACAAGTTCAGCACCTACGCCACCTGGTGGATCCGCCAGGCCATCACCCGCGCCATCGCCGACCAGGCCCGCACCATCCGCATCCCGGTCCACATGGTGGAGACCATCAACCGCCTGATGCGCGTCCAGCGCCAGCTGCAACAGGAGCTGGGGCGCGAACCGACGTCCGAGGACGTGGCCCTGGAGCTGGACCTGCTCACGCCGCAGGAGGTCGCCACCATCCGCGAGACCCTGGCGCGCGGCGAACGCCTGGACCCGATGCTGGACCGTCAGTGGCGGCGCGCGGCGGTGAAGGTGCGCCGCATCCTGCGCGTGGCCCAGGAGCCGATGAGCCTGGAGACCCCGGTCGGCGCGGAGGAGTCCAGCCTGCTGGGCGACTTCATCGAGGACGAGTCGGTGCCGGCGCCGGCCGAGGCGGCCTCCCAGCAACTGCTCAAGGAGCAGGTGCGTAACGCCCTGGCCGTGCTCACCGACCGCGAGCGCGAGGTGCTGGAGATGCGCTTCGGGTTGAAGGACGGCCAGGACCATACCCTGGAAGAGGTCGGCCAGTATTTCCGCGTCACCCGCGAGCGCATCCGCCAGATCGAGGCCAAGGCCCTGCGCAAATTGCGCCATCCCACCCGCAGCCGCGCCCTGCGCGACTATCTGGGTTAACCTTCAAGCGCAGTCGGTTGGCGTGCTCAGTGATCAGTCATCAGCCGGCTCCCGGTCACTGGTGACTGATCACGCGTTTCTGGGTATGACCGAAATCACCCTCCTGACGGTCGTCGCTCACCCGGATGATGAAGGCTCGTGCGGCGGCGCGCTGGCGCGCTATGCGGCCGAGGGCGCGCGCGTCTTTGTGGCCTGCGCCACACGCGGCGACGGCCCGGACGCCCAGATCAAGAACGACGCCGCCACGCGCGCGACGCTCGGCCAGGTGCGCTCGCAGGAGCTGGCCTGCGCCTGTCAGACGCTCGGCGCGCAGCCGCCGCTCTTCCTGGATTATCCGGACGGGGACGTGGCGCGTGTGCCGGTCGAGACCGCCGCCCGCCAGGTCGCGCGCCTGATCCTGACCCTCCAGCCGCAGATCGTCATCACGCACGACCCGCTCGGCGGCTACGGCCACCCGGACCATATCGCGGTCAGCGGTTTCGTGACGCGCGCCTTCGACCTCGCCGCCGACCCGGACGGCGGCTTCGGCCTGCCGCCCTTCGCGCCCGCCAAGCTCTACTACTTCGCGATCCCGCGCAGCTTCAAGGAGATCGTGCCGGCCCTGCGCGACCGGCGCGCCGACATCGGCGGACAGGTGCTGGGGTTCGTCGGCGTGCCGGACGACGCGATCACCACCCAGGTTGACATCAAAGCCTGGCTCCGCCGCAAGCTGGAGGCCCTCAAGTGCCATCGCTCCCAGTTTGACTTCGACCCGGAGACCGGCGAACCCAAGACGTTCTCGACCTCCGTGCCCGAGGCGGAGCGTCTCAAGCTGTTCGGCTACGAGCGTTTTGTGCTGGCCCGCTCCCGGCTGGCGCCTCCGGTGGACGACGGCGCCAAAGAGACCGATCTGCTGGCCGGATTGCGCTAATTCGCATTGCGGATTAGCCTTTGATTGTGATAAAATTCGCATATTCAGGGTCGTGAATAAACAGAAAAGCATCGGAGAAATTGATGCTCACTGACTACCTCCCGATCGCGGTCTTGCTGGCCGTCGCCGTAGTCCTGGCGGTCCTGGTCATCATAATTGGGCACGCCTTCGGGCCCCGCCGACCCACCCGGCGCAAGCTTGAGGCCTACGAGTCTGGCATGCGCACCATCGGGCCTTCCGTCCGGCGCATGCCGGTGCGCTTCTATCTGATTGCGGTCCTGTTCATCCTGTTTGATATCGAGGTCGTCTTTTTCCTCCCCTGGGCCGTCACATTCCGGCAACTGGGAGTCTATGGTTTTGTGCAGATGCTGGTCTTCGTCGGCATCCTGCTGGCCGGGTACGTGTGGGTATGGAAGAAGGGCGCGCTGGAGTGGGAGTAGCCGGGGGCAGGTCTTAGGCCTGCCCGTATGTAGCCGGAGCGAGAGGTGTGGTATGGGCATCGAACAGAAATTAGGCAACCTGGGGATCGTCACCACCACTCTGGAGAAGGCCGTCAACTGGGGCCGCACCGGCTCGATGTGGCCGATGCTCTTCGGCCTGGCGTGTTGCGCCATCGAGATGATCAGCACCATCGGGGCGCCGCAGAACGACCTCTCGCGCTTCGGCATGGAGCTGATGCGCGCCTCGCCGCGCCAGAGCGACCTGATGATCGTGGCCGGGCGGGTGACGCGCAAGATGGCGCCGGTCCTGCGCCGTCTGTACGACCAGATGCCGGACCCGAAGTGGGTGGTGGCCATGGGCGACTGCGCCTCCTGCGGCGGCATCTTCAACAACTATGCCATCGTCCAGGGCGTGGACGAAGTGGTGCCCGTGGATGTCTACGTGGCCGGCTGTCCGCCGCGCCCCGAAGCCCTCATGCACGGCCTCCTGACGCTGCACGCCAAGGTGAAGAACGAAAAACTCGTGCAGTGGGCCTGACCCGCCATCAACAGGCAACCATCAGAATGTCCTCCCTCGAAACCACCCTGACGGCCCTCAAAGACCAATTCGGCGACGCGCTCGAGCAGGTCGTGGAGTTCCGCGGTGAGACCACCGTCGTTATCCGCAAGGACGCCAACGTGGCGGTCCTGCGCTTCCTCAAAGAAGCGCTGGGCTTCAACTTCCTGGCCGACCTGACCGCCTACGACGACTGGCCGGACGAGCCGCGCTTCAAGGTGGTCTACCAGCTCCGCAATCTGCTCGGCCCCGTCAACCTGCGCGTCAAGTGCGCGGTCCACGGCGACGATCCCACGCTGGCCAGCGTCACCGGCGTCTACCCGGCCGCCAACTGGCCGGAGCGCGAGCTGTTCGACATGTTCGGGCTGCAGCTGACCGGCCACCCTGATTTGCGCCGCATCCTGATGCCGGCCGACTGGCAGGGCCACCCCTTGCGCAAAGACTACCCGCTCGGCTACGAAGAAGTCCAGTTCACGTTCAACTTCGACGAGATCGACCGGAAGAAGCCGTACGCCCGGGAGTAGGGGTTGCCACCATGCCCGCCCAAGAGACCCAACTGCTTGAAGCCACCCTGGACGAGCTCAAACACCTCTTCTCGCCGCGCGCGCAGACGGGCGAGACGATGGTGCTCAACATGGGCCCGCAGCACCCCAGCACCCACGGCGTGCTGCGCCTGATCGTCGAGCTGGACGGCGAAACCATCGTCAACGCCGTGCCCGACATCGGCTACCTGCACACCGGCATCGAGAAGAACATGGAGGCCAAGACCTTCCTCAAGGCCCTGGTCATGACCGACCGCCTGGACTACCTCAACAACCTGGGCAACAACCTGGCCTACTGTCTGGCGGTGGAGCGGCTCATGGGCGTGACGGTGCCGGAGCGGGCCCAGGTGATCCGCGTCATCCTGGCCGAGCTGCAGCGCATCGCCTCGCACCTGATCTGGCTGGGCACGCACGGCAACGACCTGGCCGCCCAGTCGATGCTCTTCTACTGCGTGCGCGAGCGCGAGTACATCCTGGAGATTTTCGAGATGATCTCCGGCCAGCGCATGATGACGTCTTACCTGCGCCCCGGCGGCCTGTGGCGCGACGTGCCGGCCGGCTTTGAGGCGGCCGTGCGCGCCTTCCTGGATTACCTGCCCGGCCGTCTGGCCGACTACGAGGCGCTGCTCAAGAACAACCCGATCTGGCTCGACCGCACCAAAGGCATCGGCGTCATCGACGGGGAGACGGCCCTGGCCTGGGGCCTGACCGGCGCCTCGCTGCGCGGCTCGGGCGTGAACTGGGATGTGCGCAAGGCCATGCCATACAGCGGCTACGAGCAGTACCAGTTCGACGTGCCGCTCGGCGAGAACGGCGACGTCTACGACCGCTACTGGGTGCGCATGCAGGAGTTCTACCAGTCCATGCGCCTCATCGACCAGGCGCTGGCCCGGCTGAAGAAGATCGGGCCGGGGCCGGTGATGACCGCCGACCGCAAGGTGGCGCCGCCGCCGCGCTCGGAGCTGGGCACGAGCATGGAGGCCCTCATCCACCACTTCAAGCTGTGGACGGAAGGCTTCTCGGCGCCGAAGGGCGAGGTGTACGTGCCGACCGAGTCGCCGCGCGGCGAGCTCGGCTTTTACCTGGTGGGGAACGGCGGCCCCAAACCGCACCGGGTCCACGTCCGCACGCCGTCGTTCGTCAACCTCCAGGCGACGCCGCTGATGTCCAGGAACCACTATATCGCCGACGTGGTCGCCATCATCGGCAGCATCGACATCGTCCTGGGGGATGTGGATCGGTAAACCGCATGGCCGGGTCGGTATTGCCCGGCGCGAGACGCCGACGCAACAGGGATCACACACTGTGCTGGCTGAAAAGTACGCCGACGAGATTCAGAAAATCCTGAGCCGGTATCCCGCCGAATGGCGGCGCTCGGCCGTGATGCCGCTGCTCTACCTGGCCCAGAAGGAATACGGGCACCTCACCCCGGCGGCCCTGGCCGAAGTCGGCGCGCTGTGCGGCCTGGAGCCGACCCAGGTGGCCGGCGTGGTGGGCTTCTATTCGCTCTATCACGATCGCGCCGCCGGCCGGCGGCGGGTGCAGGTCTGCACCGACCTGCCCTGCGCGCTGCGCGGCGCCGACAAGTTCGCGGCCGACCTGCTCCAGGCGCTGGGCGTGCAGTGGGACGAGACGACCGCCGACGGAGAGTTCACGGTGGAGCACGTCATGTGCGTCGGCGCGTGCGACCGGGCGCCGGTCTTCCAGGTCCAGGACGAGACCGGGATCCATTTCCATCAGAGCGCGGCGCCGGACCGGCCGATGACGGTGGAGCAGGCGCTGGCCATCCTGAACGAGCTGAAAAGCCGATGACCGAGCACATCCTGCTGAGACACCGCGATATCCCTGACCTCCATCAGCTCGACGTGTATGTGCAGCACGGCGGCTTCGAGGCGCTCAAGAAGGCCGTCACGACGATGACGCCGCAGCAGGTGATCGACGAGGTGAAGGCCTCCGGGCTGCGCGGGCGCGGCGGCGCCGGCTTCCCCACCGGCCTGAAGTGGAGTTTCCTGACCCGGGGCGTCTACCCGCGCTACGTGGTGGTGAACACCGACGAGTCCGAGCCCGGCACGTTCAAAGACCGCGAGATCATCGAGCGCAACCCGTTTCAGTTCATCGAGGGGGCGCTGATCTGCGCCTACGCCGCCGAGGCCGGCGTGATTTACAACTATATCCGCGGCGAGTACTGGGACGCGGCCGCCTGGCTCGACCGCTGCCTGGACGAGTGCCGGGCGCGCGGCTTCATCGGCCGCCATCTCTTCGGGAGCGGCTATTCGGTCGAGTTTCACAACCACCTCGGCGCGGGCGCCTATATCTGCGGCGAGGAGAGCGCGCTGCTCGAGTCGATCGAAGGCAAGCTGGGCCAGCCGCGCCTCAAGCCGCCCTTCCCGGCCGACAAGGGTCTGTACGGCAAGCCGACGGTGGTCAACAACACCGAGACGCTGACCAATGTGCCCTTCATCCTCCAGCACGGCGCGGCCGAGTACAAGAAGCGCGGCACCGAGAAAAGCCCGGGCCACAAAATCTTCTCCCTGTCCGGGTGCGTCAACCGGCCCGGCAACTACGAGCTGCCGCTGGGCATCCCGCTGCGCGAGCTGATCTACACCCACGGCGGCGGCGTGCCCGGCGACAAGAAAGTGAAGGCCGTGATGCTGGCCGGGGCGTCGTCCGTCGTCCTGGCCGTGGACGACTCGGTCCTGGACATGGCCCTGGACTACGAGTCCGTGGCCGCCCGGGGCGCCATGCTCGGCTCGGCGTCCGTCATCGTGCTGGACGAGACGGTGGACCTGGCCTGGGTGGCGCTCAAGACCACGCGCTTCTTCAAGCACGAGTCGTGCGGCAAGTGCACGCCCTGCCGCGAGGGCACCTACTGGATGCTGAATATCCTGGAGCGCGTGAACAAGGGCCAGGCGGCCAAAGCCGACGTGGACCTGCTGCAGAACGTGGCGTTGCAGATTCAAAACAAGTGCCTGTGCCCGCTGGGCGAGTTTTCGGTGACGCCGGTGCTCTCCAGTTTGAAGGCTTTCCGGGCCGATTTCGACGCGCACACCCGGGACGGCGCCCCCAAGAAGGCCGCGGCCAGGCCCGCGCCGCCGAAGGCCGCGCCGCTCCCGGCCGGCGATTAACGGTCGCTGACCCGGCGCGTTGCGCGGGATCCATCGCGGAGTTCGCTGCGAAAGACACTTATGGCTGAATTGGTGACATTGACGATTGACGGCGTGCAGGTCTCGGTGCCCCGGGGCACCCTGATCGTGGACGCCGCCAAGCGCCTCGGGGATGACATCCCGGTCTTCTGCTATCACCCCAAGCTAAAGCCGGTGGGCATGTGCCGGATGTGCCTGGTGGAAGTCGGCCGCGTCCAGCGCGACCGCGCCACCGGCCAGGCGATCCTGGACGAGGCCGGCCAGCCCAAGATCGCCTTCGGGCCGAAACTGGAGACGGCCTGCACCACGCCGGTCGAGGACGGCATGGTCGTGGTCGGCGCGGGCAGCAAGGTCCAGGAGGCGCGCGATGATATCCTCGAGTTCATCCTGACCTCCCACCCGCTCGACTGCCCGGTCTGCGACAAGGGCGGCGAGTGCCCGTTGCAGAACCTGACCCTGCGCCACGGCCCCGGCGTCAGCCGCTTCCTGTTCGGCGAGAAGATGCGCTTCGAGAAGCACGTGCCGCTCGGGAAGCCGGATGAGGCCCTGATCTACCTGGACCGCGAGCGCTGCATCCAATGCGCGCGCTGCACGCGCTTCTGCGATGAGGTGGTGGACGACCACGTGCTCGGCTTCTACGAGCGCGGCCGGCGGCTGGAGATCGTCACGTTCTCCGAGCCGGGCTTCGACTCCAAGTTCTCGGGCAACACCACCGACCTGTGCCCGGTGGGGGCGCTGACCACCGCCGACTTTCGCTTCGGGGCGCGGCCGTGGGAGCTGACGCCGGCCGCCTCGCTCTGTAACCACTGCCCGGTCGGCTGCAACCTCACCTTCAGTACCCGGCGCGAGGCCAAGTCCGGCGGCCGGCCCGTCATCAAACGCGTCCTGCCGCGCCAGAATGAGAAGGTCAATGAGATCTGGCTGTGCGACAAGGGCCGCTTCGGCTACCACTTCGTCGAAAGCCCCGATCGCCTGACGACCCCGCTGGTCCGCAAGGACGGCCGGCTGGTGGAGAGCACCTGGGACGAAGCCCTGGCCCTGGCCGCCGAGAAGTTCCAGGCCGCCGGCGCTGGCCTGGCCGCGCTGCTGGGCGACCGCCTGAGCAACGAAGACCTGTTTGCCGTGAAGCAGGTGGTGGACGGCCGGGGCGGGCGCGTCGAGCTGAACTCGACCATGGGCGGCGGCGAGCAGGTCCAGCTTGTCGGCGTGGGCGCCGGCACCGATCTGGGCGCGCTGGGCAAGGGCGCGGCCATCCTGGTGGTGGCCGCAGACCTGGAGGAGGCGGCGCCGCTGTGGTGGCTGCGCGTCAAGCAGGCCGCCGAACGCGGCGCGACCCTGATCGTCGCCAACGGCCGCGCCACCCGGCTCGACCGCTACGCCCGTTATACGGTCCGTTACGAGTATGGCCACGCCGTTGCGGCGGTGCTCGGGATGCTGGTGGCCGGCTCAAGCGAGTATGCCGAAGCCTTCGCCCGGGCCGAGGACGCCGTGATCCTGTTCGGGCGCGAGGGCCTGGATTTCGCCGGCTCGACGGCCCTGGCGCAGGCCTGCGCCAACCTGCTGATCGCCACCCACCACTACGGCCGCCCGAACAACGGCCTGATCGGCGTCTGGCCGCGCGCCAACACGCAGGGCGCATGGGACCTGGGAGTGCGCGCGTCCGGGCGCGCCGGGCGCGACGCGCTGGCGGAGGCGCGGGCCGCCTGGATCGTGGCCGCCGACCCGGTCGGCGATGGCGCGTTGAGCGCGGCGGATCTGCGCGCCGCCGGTTTCGTCCTGGTGCAGGAGCTTTTCCTGACCGAGACGGCGCGGGCGGCGGACGTGGTGCTGCCGGCGGCGGCCTGGGCCGAGCGCGAGGGCACCTACACCAACGGCGAGCGGCGCGTCCAGCGCTTCTACCCGGCCGTGCCGGCCGCGGGGCGGCCCGATTTCCAGATCGCGGCCGAGTTGGGCGAGCGCCTGGGCGTCAAACTGCCGAAGTCCGCGGCGCAGGTGTTCCGCGAGATCGCGCAGGCCGTGCCCGCTTACGCCGGC
The DNA here is from genome assembly GCA_034434015.1 of Anaerolineales bacterium. GTDB lineage: Bacteria > Chloroflexota > Anaerolineae > Anaerolineales > UBA6663 > SpSt-583. The sequence goes on along the minus strand of DAOUAB010000157.1, from coordinate 26,461 downwards.
CTCGACTACCCGGCGCTGGCGCAGGTGGAGAAGCAGTTCCCGGATGTCGGCGGGCGCGACCTGTATTACGGCGGCGCGTCGGCCGCCAATGAGCAGGGCCTGGGCGTGCAGCTCAAATCCGGGGCAGAGCGCGGCGCGGTCGTGGCCTCTCACCCGGTGGAGGTGCCGCACGTCGCGGCCAGCGGCCTGCGGCTGGTGCCGGTCGTCCTGCTCTACGATCGGGGCGCGACGTTTGCGCCGTCGCGCCTGATGCGCCCGCGCGTCCCGGCGCCGTACGTGGCGCTCAACCCGGCCGACGCCGAGCCGCTGGGCGTGCTGGCCGGCGAGGCGGTGAACGTGAGCGTGAACGGCTCGACGGTGACGGTGGCCGCCCGGCTGGACGGCCGCGTGCCGGCCGGGGTCGCGCTGCTGCCGGAGAGCCTGGGTGTGCCGACGCCCGCCGGGCCGGCCGCGGCGCTGATCCAGCGCGCCGCACAGCCCGCGCCGCTCGCCGCGGATTGAGGACGAGAGAACGCCATGACCATCGAGTGGTACCGCTGGGTCGAGTGGATCATCAAAGCCGTGATCAGCACCGCCGTGCTGCTGGCCGGCTTCGCCTACATGACCTGGGCCGAGCGCAAGGTGGCGGCCCTGGTGCAGACCCGCATCGGGCCGAACCGCGTCGGGCCGTTCGGGCTGCTGCAGCCGGTGGCCGAAGGCATCAAGCTGATCTTCAAAGAGGAGCTGATCCCGGGCGGCGCCGACAAGCTCATTTTCCTGCTGGCGCCGGTCATCACCGTGGTGCCGGCCTTCATCATCCTGGCCGTGGTGCCGTGGGGGCCGCCGGTGCCGAACTTCTACGGCCCGGGCCAGGACCTGCCGCTGGGGATCGCCGACCTGAACGTCGGCATGATGTACATCCTGTCCGTCGCGTCCATCGCCGTCTACGGCGTGACGCTGGGCGGCTGGGCGTCCAACAACAAGTACGCCACGCTGGGCGGCCTGCGCTCGGCGGCGCAGATGGTGAGCTACGAGCTGGCGCTGGGGCTGTCGGTCGTCGGGCCGCTGCTGCTGGCCGGCTCGATGAGCCTGCTGGACATCGCGGACGCGCAGAGCTTCCGGGCCGGGCAGTGGCCGTGGTTCATCTTCGTCCAGCCGCTGGCCGCGTTGATCTTCTACCTGGCCGGCCTGGCCGAGGTCAACCGCGCGCCCTTCGACATGCCGGAGGCCGAGCAGGAACTGACGGCCGGCTACCACACCGAGTATTCGGGCATGAAGTTTGCGCTCTTCTTCATGGCCGAGTACATCAAGATGATCGGCGTGAGCGCCATCTTCGCCACGCTCTTCCTGGGCGGCTGGCAGGGGCCGTTCGTGTACCAGTTCCCGTGGCTGGGCATCGTCTACTTCTGGGGCAAGGTCATCGCCTCGCTGGTCTTCATGATCTGGACGCGCTCCACGCTGCCGCGCCTGCGCTACGACCGGCTGATGGCCTTCGGCTGGAAGGTGCTCCTGCCGGCGGCGCTGGTCAACGTGCTGGTGACGGCGGCGGCGCTGCTCGGCGACGCCGTGCTCCTGTCGGTGGTGTTGGGGGCGCTGGGGGTGGTGGTGTTGCTGGTCATCTTCTACGCGTTTTCGCGCCGCCGGCGTCCGGCCCCGGCGGCGCGGCCGTTTCCGGCGGCGCCGGGGCGCGGCGCGGCCGATTGAGGCAGTGAGCCATGTTCTCTGAGATCATCAAGGGTTACCTCACCACCGGGAAACAGGCCTTCGAGCCGCGCGTCACCACGGAGTACCCCGAGGTCAAACGCCCGGTGGCGCCGCGCTTCAAGGGCCGGCACGAGCTGAAACGCTACGACAACGGCCTGGAGAAGTGCATCGGCTGTGCGCTGTGCGCGGCGGCCTGCCCGGCGGACGCCATCTTCGTCGAGGCCGCCGAGAACACCGACGCGGTCCGTTATTCGCCCGGCGAGCGCTACGCCAGCACTTACGAGATCAACCTGCTGCGCTGCATCTACTGCGGCTATTGCGAGGACGCCTGCCCGACCGAGGCCATCGTGCTGGAGAGCCAGTACGAGCTGGCCTACTATGACCGGCGCTCGGCGATCATCACCAAGGAGCAGTTGCTGGTGGCGGTGCCGGAGGGCGGGAAGCCGACGCCGCAGGCCGTGCCGCCCGGCCGTTTCGACCGGGCCGTGCCGGAGATGAAGGATCCGGACTGAGACAATCTCCCGTCTCCGGCTGTCAGCGCCGGGGACCGGGGATTGGAGACTGCGCATGACGATTGAACTCATCTTGTTCTTCCTCCTGGCCGCCATCGCCGTCGTCTCGGCTATGGGGATGCTGCTCAGCAAGAATGCGGTCCATTCGGCGCTGTTCCTGGTGCTGAACTTCGCCACGGTCGCGTTCTTCTTCCTCTTCCTGGGCGCCCCCTTCATCGCCATGGTGCAGGTGACCGTCTACGCCGGCGCCATCATGGTGCTGTTCCTGTTCGTGATCATGCTGCTCGGCGCCGAATTGTTGCGTCAGCCGAGCGCGATCCTGCCCTGGCAGCCGCCGCTGACGATCCTGCTGGGGGTGTTGTTCGTCGGCGTGGTCTGGCTGTACGTTCTCAACGCCGGGCCGGGCCTGGGGCTGGCGGCGCTCCCGCCGGCGTTCACGACCGTCGAGGCCGCGCGCGAGTTCGGCAGTCCGCCGGCGGTGGGGCAGACCCTGTTCCGGGACTATGTCCTGGCCTTTGAAATCACGTCGCTCCTGCTGCTGGTCGGCATGATCGGGGCCGTGGTGCTGACGCGGGACGAGAAAAAACACTGAGCACTGCTCACGGCTCACTCCGGGAGGCGCGGGAGTGAGCCGTCATCCGTGGGGAGCTTCCACACCATGATCCCTACCAGTTACTACCTGGCCCTCTCGGCCTTGCTCTTCACCCTGGGCGTGGCCGGCGTGCTGACGCGGCGCAACGCCATCATCGTCTTCATGTCGGTCGAACTGATGCTCAACTCGGCCAACCTGGCCTTCGTGGCCTTCGCCCGCCAGTTCCTGGACCTGTCCGGCCAGGTGTTTGTGTTCTTCGTCATGGTGGTGGCGGCGGCCGAGGTGGCGGTCGGCCTGGCGCTGATCGTGGCCATCTTCCGCAGCAAGCAGAGCATCAGCCTGGACAGCCTGAACCAACTCAAGGGATAACGCCGCCGGCTCAATCGAATGCCGGACCGGCGCGGGCCCCGTCCCGCCGGCCGCCGGCCCAGTGACACGCGCAAACGCTCATGTTCTCGCTGGCCCCTCTCGTCGTCCTGTTCCCGCTGGCCGGATTCCTGGCCAATCTCTTCTTCGGGCGACGGCTCGGCGCCCAACAATCCGGGCTGCTGGCTGTGGTCGCCGCCGGAGCCTCGTTCCTGGTCGCCGTCCTGCAGCTCGCCGCCCTGGCCGGCAACGGGTTTCAGCCGGCCACGGTCCCGGTCGCCGACTGGCTGCGCCTCGGCGACTTCCACGTGCGCTGGGCCTTCCAGATCGACTCGCTCTCGGCGACGATGATGCTGGTTGTCTCCGGCGTCGGCACGCTCATCCACATCTACTCGCTCGGCTACATGCGCGCGGACGTGGAGCACAACGGCGACCCGGGCCGCTACACGCGCTTCTTCGTGTACATGAACCTGTTCCTGGTCAGCATGCTGACCCTGGTCGGCGCGGACAATTTCCTGATGCTGTTCGTCGGCTGGGAGGGCGTGGGTCTGTGCTCGTACCTGCTCATCGGGTTCTGGTTTGAGAAGGGCGAGGGGGGCGTCGGCAATGCCCGCGCGGCGATGAAGGCTTTTGTGGTCAACCGCATCGGCGACTTCGGCCTGCTGCTGGCCATGTTCCTGATCTTCTGGACGTTCGGCACGCTGACCTTCGGCGAGTTGTTCGAGCGGCTCGAGGCCGTGCGCCTGGACGCGGCCGGGCAGTGGATCGTCGTCGCCATCACGCTGCTGCTGCTCTTGGGCGCCACCGGCAAGAGCGCGCAAATCCCGCTGTATGTCTGGCTGCCGGACGCGATGGCCGGCCCGACGCCGGTCTCGGCCCTGATCCACGCCGCCACGATGGTGACCGCTGGCATCTACATGATCACGCGCGCCCACCCGCTGTTCGCGCTGGCGCCGCTCTCCATGGAGGTGGTGGCCTGGATCGGCGCGGCCACGGCGCTCTTCGCCGCCACCATCGCCGTGGCGCAGACCGACATCAAACGCGTGCTGGCCTATTCCACCATCTCGCAACTGGGTTTCATGGTCGCGGCCGTGGGCCTGGGCGCGTATGTGGCCGGGATGTTCCACCTGGTGACGCACGCCTTCTTCAAGGCGCTGCTCTTCCTCAGCGCCGGCTCGGTGATCCAGGCCCTGGAACGGGGGGCGCATGCCGATGCGCACGGCGGCCAGAGTGGTGAAGCGCCTATTGATCCGCAGGATATGCGCCACATGGGCGGGTTGTGGGGCAGGCTGCCGGTGACGCGGTGGGTGTACCTGATCGGCGCGCTGGCCCTGGCCGGCCTGCCGCCGCTTTCGGGTTTCTTCTCCAAAGATGAAATTCTGCTGGACGCGTTCGCGCATAACCTGGTGATCTATGTGGTCCTGAGCGTTGCGGCATTCCTGACCGCCTTCTATATGGGCCGCCAGGTCCTGATGGTGTTCTTCGGCCGGCCGCGCAGCGCGGGCGCCGCGCACGCCACGGAGAGCCCGGCCGTGGTCACGACCCCGCTCGTCCTGCTGGCGATCCTGTCGGCGCTGGGCGGCCTGCTCAACCTGCCGGCGTTTGACGAGCACGGCTACGCCGGGGCCCTGATCTTCAAAGAGTTCCTCGGCCACACGCTCGAGGCCGAAGCGCTGCCGCTGAACTGGGGGGTGGCCGGCCTGGCCACGGCGCTGGCGCTGGCGGCCCTCGGCCTGGCCTACGCGCTTTACAGCCGCGCGTACGCCAGCGCGCAGGACCGCGACCCGCTGCAAGGGCTGCTCGGCCCGGTCTTCGCCTGGCTGCGGGACAAATGGTACGTGGACGAGTTGTACGGCCGCCTGGTGGTCAGGCCGTTCCACACGCTCAGCCAGGTGACGGCCCGCGCGCTGGACCTGGGCGGCGTCGATATGACGTTCAACAACCTGGGCGAGCTGGCCCGCGCCGCCGCGGCCGGTTTCTCCCGCTTTCAGCTCGGATACGCCCGCCGCTACGCGCTGGTGATGTTCGCGGGCGCGGTGGCGGTGCTGGTGTATTTCTTGATGGCGCGTTGACTTCATCCCTCCCCACCCCGACCCTCCCCTTCCTCTCCCTCAGGGAGAGGGAAGGGAGGGAGGCCGCGCCCGCCTGCGGGCGAAGGCCGGGTGGGGTCAGGTGCGGGCGAGCTTACATCCATGGACGTTCTCTTTTCCACTCTCACGCTCGTCACCTTCTTCCCGCTGGCCGGCGCCGCGATCCTCCTTTTCGTGAGCCCGGAGCAGAAGACGACGTTGCGCTGGACGGCGCTGGCGACGGCGCTGATCACGTTCGGGCTGTCGCTGCTGATGCTGGCGCAGTTCAACGCCGCCGCGCCCGGCTTCCAGCTGGTGGTCCGCGCGCCGTGGTTCGCGGTCGGAGACTTCGTCTCCGACTTTTACCTGGGCCTGGATGGGATCAGCGTGCTGCTGGTGCTGTTGACCACCTTCCTGACGCCCATCGCCATCGCCTCCACCTGGGAGGCCGTGCAGGAGCGCGTGAAGGAGTTCATGATCTTCTTCCTGCTCCTGGAGACGGGTATGGTCGGCGTCTTTCTGGCGCTGGACCTGTTCCTGTTCTATGTCTTCTGGGAGTTCACGCTGCTGCCGATGCTGTTCCTGATCGGCATCTGGGGCGGGGAGCGCCGGACGTACGCGGCGGTCAAGTTCTTCCTGTACACATTCGCGGGCTCGATCTTCATGCTGGTCGCCATCATCTGGATCGGCCTGGCTTACGGCACCTTCTCGGTGACGGCGCTGCTGGCGCAGGGCTTCCCGGCCGGGGTCCAGACATGGCTGTTCCTGGCCTTCGCCATCGCCTTTGCCATCAAGGTGCCGGTCTGGCCGTTGCATTCCTGGCTGCCGGACGCGCACGTCGAGGCGCCGACGGCCGGCTCGGTGATCCTGGCCGGCGTCCTGCTCAAGCTGGGCACGTACGGCTTCATGCGCTTCAACCTGGGCCTGTTCCCGCAGGCGGCCGTGCAGTTCGCGCCGTTCTTCGGCGTGCTGGCCGTGATCGGCATCCTGTATGGCGCGCTGGTCTCGTACGCGCAGGCCGACGCCAAGAAGCTGGTGGCGTACTCGTCCGTCAGCCACCTGGGGTTTGTGATGCTCGGCCTGTTCGCGCTCAACCCGCTCGGCCTGCAGGGCGCGCTCCTGCAGATGGTCAACCACGGCCTGTCCACGGGCGCGCTCTTCCTCCTGGTCGGTTTCATCTACGAGCGCCGGCACACGCGCCTGTTGGCCGAGTTCGGCGGATTGTGGAAGGTGATGCCGGTCTACGCGGCGCTGTCGCTGGTGGTCTTCCTGTCGTCGGCGGGCCTGCCGGGCCTGAACGGTTTCGTGGGCGAGTTCACGATCCTGCTCGGCGCGTGGGGCGGCGCGTACGGCCATTGGGGCTTCGCGGCCGCGGCCGCCCTGGGCGTGATCCTGGCCGCCGTCTACCTGCTGTGGCTCTTCTTCAAGATGTTCCAGGGCGAGGTGACGCACGCGGCCAACCAAAGGTTGCCCGACCTGAGCCGGCGCGAGGTCGCGCTGCTGGTCCCGATCCTGGTCCTGATCGTGTGGATCGGCCTGTATCCACAGCCGTTCTTCAACCTGATGGCGCCGGCGGTGGACGCGCTGGCTGCCAACCTGAACGCGGCGGCGTTGGCGGCGCGATAAACGCGCTTCTCTGGATCATGGTTGGGGCGACCCGCCGATCACGCCGACGCTGCTGCGGATGATGCTATGACTCAAACCGACTTCGTGGTGCTGCTGCCTGTCCTGTTCCTGGCCGGTTGGGCGCTGGTCCTGCTGCTGGCGGACCTGTTCATCCCGGCGGAGCGCAAGGCGCTCACCGGCTGGCTGGCCCTGGTCGGCCCGGCCGGCGCGGCGCTGAGCCTGCTCCCGTGGCCCAACGGCGGGTCGCTGACGGGTTTTGGCGGGATGGTGGCGGCGGATGGGTTCGCGCTGTTCCTGCACCTGCTCTTCCTGGCCAGCGCCGCCATCGTGATCCTGCTGGCCGTCAACACCCTGGCCCGCGCCGGCCTCGAGCGCGGGGAGTTCTACGTCCTGGTGCTGTTCACCGTCAGCGGGATGCTGCTGATGTCCCAGGCCGGCGACCTGATCGTGGTTTTCCTGGCGCTGGAACTGCTCTCCATCCCGCTCTACGTATTGGCCGGGCTGGCGCGCCCGCGGACCGACTCGGAGGAGTCGGCCATGAAGTATTTCCTGCTCGGCGCGTTCGCCTCCGGTTTCTTCGTCTACGGGGTGGCGCTCACCTACGGCGCCACCGGCTCGACGAACCTGAACGCGATCGTGGCCGCCGCGCAGAGCGGCCTGATGGCGAACGGCCAGCCGGCGGCGCCGGGCCTGCTGGTGGCGGGCGCGGCCCTGATCCTGGTGGGGCTGGGCTTCAAGGTGGCGGCCGTCCCGTTCCATATGTGGACGCCGGACGTCTATGAGGGCGCGCCGTCGGTGGTGACGGCCTTCATGGCGGTGGGCGCCAAGGCCGGCGGATTTGCGGCGCTGCTGCGCGTCTTCGTCACCGCCTTCCCGGAGCTGTCGGCGCAATGGGCGGCGCTGACGGCGGCCCTGGCGGCGCTGACGATGATCGTCGGCAACTTCGCCGCCATCGCGCAGGGCAACGTCAAGCGGATGCTGGCCTATTCCAGCATCGCGCACGCCGGCTATATCCTGATGGCGCTCCCGGCCGCCGGCGCCGCCTTCGCCGGCCAGCGCGACAACGCCATCGGCTCGGCGCTGTTCTACCTGCTGGCCTACGCCCTGACAACCCTGGGCGCGTGGGCGGTGGTGATCGCCGTGGAGCGCCGAGAGGGCGGCCCGGCCGGCTCCGGCCTGGCGCTCGACGATTACGCCGGCCTGGCCGCGCGGCAGCCCGGGCTGGCGCTGGCTATGGCGCTCTTCATGTTCTCGCTCACCGGCCTGCCGCCGACCTCGGGCTTCATCGCCAAGTTCTCGCTCTTCCGGGCGGCCATTGACGCCGGCTATCTGTGGCTGGCGCTCATCGGCGTGGTCACCTCACTGGTCTCGGCTTACTACTATCTGCGCATCGTGGTGCTGATGTTCATGCGCCCCGGCGAGGGACGGGCGCTTTCGCAGCCGACGCTCAACCTGGCGGTCGGCCTGACGGCGCTGGCGACGCTGGCGATCGGCCTGATCCCGGGGCCGTTGCTGGACCTGGCGCAGCGGTCGGTGCTGGCCCTGGCGAGGTAGCGCGCCGAGGCGCAAAGCGGCCAAGACGCCCTGGCGCTGAGCTGGGGCGTCTTGTTTGAACCACGAAGGGCGCGGCCTGTGCGTTTGTGGCGATTACTTCTGAACCGGGCGTTCTGCGCCGGCGCTCAGGCCGCTAACCGGACGCGCTGTGGACGGGTCCCGGGCACGCGAAGCAGCTCCTGGCGGGCCTCCATGTCCAGCTTGACGGTGGTGTAATACCACCTCGCCGAGCCCTCGAACTTCCCCGACAGTCTCTGCTCCACGGCCCGGCCCAGGTCTCCGAACGTCATCTCGCCGCGCGCCTTGAGCGTGGCCAGGATGGCGGCGCGCACCTGAGCATATTTGGCCCGGCTGATCCGCACGCCCTGCTTGTCTCGGTCGGGGTGGCGGGTCAGGATGGTGTCGCTCATAGCAGGCTCGGCTGAGAATGGGTGTGATTGTAGTGAGACAGGCTGGGTGGGTCAAGAGGAATCCACGAAGAGCACGAAGCACGCGAAGAGCACGAAGCACGCGAAGAGCACGCGAAGAGCACGAAGAGCACAAAGCACGCGAAGAGCACGAAGCACGCGAAGAATGGTGAAGAATAGCGAAGAATGGTGAAGAATAGCGAAGAATGGCGAAGAACACGAAGGATACGAAGGATACGAAGGGCGCGAAGAGCGCAAGACCTTTGCGAAGTTCTTCGCGTGCCTGACGCTCTTGGCGGTTAAGCTCTGCGCCGTGTGTGTTACCATGTGGCTCTCAAACCGCCCTCACTTTCCCTGCAATGCTCCCACGCTTACGCGCTCGACTCGACCGGTTCTTCACGCTGCCCGCCGACGCCGCCGCGCACCCGGACCTCGTCCGCCATTTCCGGCGGAACTTCCTGGCGAACGTGGCCGATATGACCACCTGGCTGTTCGGCGTCAGTTTCATGTCGGTCAGCGCCATCCTGCCGGTCTTCGTCAGCCGGCTGACGGGGTCGCCGATCATCATCGGCCTGATCCCGGCCCTGCTCGACGCCGGCTGGTTCCTGCCGCAGTTGTTCTTGGCGCCGCTGGTGGAGCGCCTGCCGCGCAAGCTGCCGCTGGTGCTCTGGTTGGGCGCCCTGGAACGCGTGCCTTTCGCGCTGATGCCGTTCATGGCCCTGTGGCTGCCGTCGCTGCCGTCCGGGGCCGGGATCGCGGTCTTCCTGGGCCTGATCGCCTGGCGCGCGCTGGGCAGCGGCGTGGTGGCCACGCCCTGGCAGGAGTTGATGGCTAAGGTCATCCCGGTGTCGCACCGCGGCCGGTTCTTCGGCCTGGCGCATTTCCTCGGGCAACTGCTGGGCATCGGCGGCGCGGCGCTGGCCGCCCTGCTCCTGGCCCGGCTGCCCTATCCGCAGAACTTCGCCGCCTGCTTCGCCGTGGGCGCGGCCGGGATCTGGCTGTCGTTTATCTTCCTGCTGTTCACGCGCGAGCCGGCCCTGCCGCCGCCGGGCAACGCCGCCGCCTCGCCGCTGGACCGGGCCTACCTGCGCCGGCTGGGCGCGATCCTGGCCGGGAACGCCAACTTCCGCCTGTATCTCGTCAGCCGCTGGCTGAGCTATTTCGGCGGCATGGCCACCGGCTTCCTGGCGGTCTACGCGGTCGAACGCTTCGGGCTGGGCGACGACGTGGCCGCGGTCTTCACCGGCATCCTGTTTGGCGCGGGCGTGATCGGGTACGGCCTGTGGGGCGCGGTGGGCGACCGCTACGGGCATAAACGCGTCATGACGCTGGCCGTCGTGCTCTGGCTCGCGGCGCTGGGCGCGGCCCTGAGCGCGGATCAGGTGTGGGGCTTCTACGCGGTCTTCGCCTTGCTGGGCCTGAGCAGCTCGGCCGGCACGCTGTCCGACCTTAACCTGGCGATGGAGTTCGGGCCGGAAGCTGAGCGGCCCACCTACATTGGCCTGACGCGCACGGTCACCGGCCCGGCCCTGCTCATCGCGCCGGTGCTGGGCGGCTGGCTGGCGCAGGTCTGGGGCTACCCGGCGCTCTTCGTGGTCTCGTTCGTGTTGGCGCTGGCGGGCGGCGGGCTGCTGGCCTGGCGGGTGAAGGAGCCGCGTCACGCCAGGACCACGACGCCGGCCTGAACGAGGAGCGGTCAGGGCCCGAGTTGCAGGATGAAGTCGGCCAGCGCCTCCGCGCCGTTGCGGTCGGCGGGCGCGCGGCGCGGCTGGGCCAGCAGGCCCGGCAGGAACGTCCCCCATTCCCCGGCCTCGAAGGCCGCCTCCGGAACGTCGGCCGATGGCATGTGCGCCATCACGTACTCCCCCAGCACGTCCGACTCGCGGAAGCCCGGCCGGCGGATGAACCCGTAGGGCACGCCGGCGTGATAGGCCTCGGCCAGCGTGCTGTAGCCCAGCTTGCCGATCACGGCGTCGCAGCTGTTCACCAGGTCCGGGTGATAGATGGGCGAGTGGTGCGGCAGGAGCACCAGGTTGTCGTCCTGTTCCCAGCGCTGGCTGCCGCCCGGGATCACGAACCACACGCCGCGATGGGCCTTGAGCCGGCCGAGGAAATCGTAGCGCGGCTGGACGCCGCCCATCGTGATCAGGACGGCCTTCGTCTGCGCGGGCAGGCCCAGACGCCGGCGCACGGCGAGGACGGTCTCGCGCGGGGCGCGGGCCACCGGCCGGGTCACCAAATCGGCCGGGCCGGGCTGGCAGAACGGCTCGGTCAGCACCCGATAGGTGGCGGACGCGTACAGGCGCTGGAGCGCCTCGGCGTGCGCGCGCAGGCGCGGCGCCTGGTCGAAGTAGCCGGCGTAGATCCAGTCCCAGGTGAAGTTGGAGATGAGCACGGACGGCAGCCCGGCGGCCCGGGCGACGGCCAGCCCCAGCGCCGAGATGTCGCACAGCACCAGCCGGCAGCCGGCCCGGACCAATTGCTCCGCCAGCCGCGCCACGTGGCCCGGCTCGAACCGCAGGAACGCCTCCAGCCGGCGGAGCGTCTCATCCAGGTCCACCTGGATCGGCGTGACCTGCACGAAACCGACATCGGTCTGGACCGTGTGATAGGTGTACGGCCCGGCCAGCGAGTCGGCGAAGAACCAGGCCGGCGTCTGCCCGAAGACGTGGAAGTGCGCGTCCGGCCGGCGGGCGTGGACGGCGGTCATGACGGCCGCGGAACGGGCCGCGTGCCCGAAGCCGTGCGACGAGACGAAGTAAGCGATCGGCATCAGCGCCTCAGCCTGTCCGCCAGCCCGCTCCAGCGCCGGCTTTGCTGGGCGTTGCGCACCGCCATGGCGATGGCCTTGCGGCTGCCGACCAGCACGCACAACTGCCGGGCGCGCGTCACGGCCGTGTAGAGCAGGTTGCGCTGGAGCATCACGTAGTGCTGGGTGAGCATGGGGACGACGACGGCGGGAAACTCGGAGCCCTGGGCCTTGTGGATGCTGACCGCGAAGGCGTGCTGTAATTCGTCGGCCTCCAGCCAGTCGTAGAACACGGCGCGTCCGTCGAAGACCACCGTCAGCGTCTGGTTTTCCAGATCGATGGCCTCGATCCGGCCGATGTCGCCGTTGAAGGCCTCCTTCGGGTAATTGTTGCGGACCTGCATCACGCGGTCGCCGGCGCGGAAGACGCGCCCGCCCAGCGCGCGTTCGGGCACGCCCGGCCGGGGCGGGTTGAGCGCGGCCTGCAGGCGCTGGTTGAGCGCCGCCACGCCGGCCGCCCCGCGGTGCATGGGGGCCAGCACCTGCACGTCGCTCAGCGGGTCCAGCCCGAACCGGCGCGGGATGCGGTGGGCGACCACATCCACCAGGCGCTCGGCCGCCGGCTCGGCCTCGTCCTCGACGAACAGGAAGAAATCGCGGGCGTCTTTGGCGAAGACCGGCGGCTGCCCGGCGTTGATGCGGTGGGCGTTGGTGATGATGTGGCTCTCGGCGGCCTGGCGGAAGATGGTCGTCAGCCGCGCCACCGGCACGCGCCCGCTGGCGACCAGGTCGCCCAGCACGTTGCCGGCGCCCACCGACGGCAGCTGGTCCACGTCGCCCACCAGCAGCAGGTGCGCCGAAGGCTCCACGGCCTTGAGCAGATGGTTGAACAGGACCAGGTCCAGCATGGAGACCTCGTCCACGATCACCATGTGCGCGGGCAGGCGCTGGTGCTCGTTCACGCTGAAGCCCTCGGCCGGCGAGAAGCCCAGCAGGCGGTGCAGGGTCTGCGCGGGGCGGCCGGCCGCCTCGCTCAGGCGTTTGGCGGCCCGCCCGGTCGGCGAGGCCAGCGCCACGGGATGGTTCTTCACCTCCAGCAGACGGATCACGGCGCGCAGGGTCGTCGTCTTGCCCACGCCCGGCCCGCCGGTGAGCACGCAGACTTTGGAGGTCAGCGCGGTCTTCACCGCCGCGCGCTGCTCGTCGGAGAGCGCCACGGGCGAGTCTTTGTCCACAGCCTGCGCGAAGAGCCAGTCCCAGTCGGCGGCCTTGAACTCGGTCAGGCGCGTGGCCGGGGAATCGATCAGCGCCCGCAGCCGGCGCGCGGCGTTGACCTCGGCCTGGTAGAACGGGGTCAGGTAGACGGCGGAGAGGTCCTGGGCGAGCGCCTCACGCCGGATGCGTTCGTCGGCCTCCAGCCGGTCCAGGGCGGCGGGCAGTTGCTCGGCCGGGACCTCGAGCAGCTCGGCGGCGGCGCGGAGCAGCTCCGGCTGCGGCGCGAAGACGTGGCCCTCGTCGGCCAGCTCGCTCAGGGCGAAGACCAGCCCGGCCTCCAGGCGCGAGGGGGCGTCGGCCGGCATCCCCAGCGCGCGTGCAATCTTGTCCGCGGTCCGGAAGCCGATGCCCCAGATGTCGCGCGCCAGCCGGTAGGGGTCGGTCTGCACGACCTTGAGCGACTCGTCCCCGTACTGCTTGTAGATCTTCACCGCCAGCGCCACGCTGACGCCGTGGCTCTGCAGGAAGACCATCACCTCTTTGATGGCCTTCTGCTGCTCCCAGGCGCTGGTGATGGCCTCGTAGCGGCGCTGGCCGATGTCGGGCACCTCGCGCAGGCGGTGCGGCTGGGAGTCGATGACCGTCAGCGTCTCGGCCCCGAAGGTGTCCACGATTTTCTCGGCCGTCTTCGGGCCGATGCCCTTGATCAGGCCGGAGCCCAGGTAGCGCCGGATGCCCTCGACCGTGGCCGGCAGCACCTGCTCGCAGCGCTCGGCCTTGAACTGGCGGCCGTAGTCGGCGTGCATGGCCCACTGGCCGAGGACGCGCAGGCTCTCGCCCGGCGTCACTTCCGGCAGGTTGCCGACCACGGTCACGAAGTCCGGGTAGCCTTTGACGCTCAGGCGCAGGACCGAGTAGCCGTTGTCGGGGTTGAAGTAGGTGACGCGCTCGACGACGCCGGTGAGGGTGTCCACGCCATGATTTTACCGGAGTCTGATTGGCCGCGGATGGCGCGGATTGGCCGCGCGGGGAATTCGAGCGGCGGCGTCTCTCATCGGCATAATCTGTGGCAATCGGCGTAATCCGCGGCCTGCGCGTCTCGGTGGCTCTGAGTTAGTCGTCTATTCCCGCGACGACCTGATACCGCCGCGCTCGCCCCGCGCGGCCGAGGTCGGCCAGCAGGCCCATGTGGCGCAGGCAGTAGGTGATCTTGGGGCCGAGTTCCACCCGCACGCCCAGCGCCTCGGCCAGGGCGCGGCTGGTGAAGGGCTGCGGCAGACGGACCGGGACGAAGGCGAGGAAGTCCTGCGGCGTCTGGAACTCCGCGGACTGGACGACCTCGATCAGGCGCCGGTCCGCCACGCGCCAGTCGCGGCGCCAGCGCCGGCGCGAGCGGCTGGCCGGCGCGCGGACCTCCTCCTCGCGGATCAGCAATACCTGGAGCGCGAAGTTGGGGTGCACCATCAGCGCCGGCAGGCTGACCAGCTCCCAGAACAGGTCGGCCAGCGCGCCGCGCTTGGGCGATTTGCGGCGGCTCACCGGCCGGCCGGCGGCGTCCACGCGCACGATCCACTTCTCCAGCGCGATCGGGTGGACGAGCCGAACGCGGTATTGCTCGAGCAGGCGCGGCAGTTTGCGTTTGAGGGCCGAGAAGCCCTGGGTCTGGACCTCGAGGACCAGCTCGGGCTGACCGGGCCGCAAGATATCGGCCACGAAGCCGTCCACCGGGACCTCGAGCCGGTCGCCGGGCCGGGCCAGGTGCCGTTTGAGGGCGGCGTGCAGCGCGGTCTCGCGCAGTTGGCCGATGTGAGGACGGCGAAGATTCACGTCGATCCACGAAGGAACACGAAGCGGCGCGAAGGCCTTGTGCCAGACGCCTGAGTATAATCGGAGCGCCGATTCATCAGGAGGCCGACATGTGCCGGAGCATCAAGACCCTGCGCCAGCCGGAGCGGGCGCCGACCGATGACGAACTCAACGCCGCCGCGCTCCAGTTCGTGCGCAAGATCAGCGGCTACCGTGTCCCCTCGCGCGCGAACCGGGCGGCGTTCGAGGCGGCGGTGGCCGAGATCGCGGCCGCCTCGCGGCGATTGTTCGAGCAGCTGGAGGCGCGGCCGGCGCGCCAGCCGTAGCAGGCCGGGGCTCATCTCCTCGGCCGTCGCAGCGCGCACGGATTGCACCCATTGTGATCCTATCACCTTCTGGCGCCCGCCGGGGCCGGGCTACACCAGGTGTAGTTCGCGCGCCCGCGCCACGCACTGCGTGCGGCTGCTCACATTCAGCTTGCCGAAAATGTTGTTGAGGTGTTTCTTGACGGTTCCGGTCGCCAGCATGAGTTCGCCGGCGATCTCCCGGTTGGACCGGCCGGCGGCCAGAAGCCGGAGAACTTCCAGTTCGCGCCCGCTGAGTGGCTCGATCAAGAGCGGCGACGAGCGGTCGGCGCTGTCTGAGCCGCCGGCCAGCGCCTCCAGCAGTTGAAGGGCATAGCCAGGTGTGAGGCCATGCAGCGCTGCCTGACGCAGCAGCGGCGCCAGCGCCGGCCCCTGATCGATGAAAACGCGGACAAAGCCTTCCGGCTGCGCCCAGGCCAGCGCCTCGCCGAGACGCGCCAGCGCTTCGGCCTGGCTGCCGGCGCACAGGGCCTGCAGGATGCGGATCTCGATCTGGGCGTAGCGTTGACCGCTCGCGGCCGCGACTGCGTCGGCCGCGTCCAATTGAGATGCGGCCGAGCCTGGGTCCCCCTGCGCCAGGGCGAGTTTGGCGTTTTCCAGCGGCAGTTTCAGATAGTGAAAGGCGCCTCCGTAGCCGCCCGGGACGCGCGCCAGCCAATCCGCGGCCTCGTCCAGGTTGCCCTGGGCCAGCGCAATCTCGACGTGCGTGGCGGCGAGTGGGCCCCACAGGATATGCGGCAGGTGGCGTTCCCGGGCGATCTGCGCCGCCTGCTCCAGCATTGCCAGCGCCCGGCCCGGCTCGCCCCGCGCCTGATGGATGTAAGCGAGCTGGCGATAGCTGTTGATGTGGAACTCGGTGTGGCCGGTGAGCTGGCTGTATTCGAGGCCGAGTTGCGCCAACTGTCCGGCCTGGTCCAGGTCGTTCCACTCGTAGTACAGGGCGGCCAGATAATGGTGCGGCGCGCCGCCGCCGGCCCAGGCCGGCGCCTGAGGCTGCGGTTCGAGCGCCTGCCGGTAGGTCCGCTCGGCCTGGCGCAGCCGGCCCTGCGCCGCCTGCACCAGAGCGACCCGTGAGAGCATCATGGCCCGTGCGTGCCAGTTGCCAGTCCGTTCAGCCAGATCGACGGCGGCGCGCGCGGCGTCGGCTGCCGGCTGGATCATCCCCAGGTGCCAATAAGCGAGGCTGAGGCTCATCATGAGCAGGCAGCGCGGCCGGGCGTCGTCCTCTCCGAACGGAGCTGGAGGAGCGACCGCCAGCGCCTGCTGGGCCAGTTCCACGGCCCGACCCAGCTCGCCGCGGCCCCGGGCGCTCCAGACCTGGGCCGCCAGCCAATGCACTTTCAAGGCCGGGTCGTTCTGAACTAAGGGCTCGGCCTCGGCCAGGAACCGTTCGCCCTCGTCGAACTCGCCGGCCAGGACGCTGGCCCAGCCGCGGGCTACCCTCAACTGCGGTAGGGCCGCGATCTCAGCCGGAGGCAGCGCCTCCAGCCAGCCTCTCAATTTGGCGGCTTCCCCGGCGTGCAGCGCCGCCTGGCTGGCCGGTCCGATCAGCGCCGCCGCTCGCGGCCAGTCTTTGGCCGCCAGAGCGTGCTGGATGGCCTGGTCGACGTAGCCTTGCTGCTCATACCACTGGCTGGCGCGCCGGTGCAATTCTGGGACATCCACGGCCGGCGAGGCCGCCAGCTGTCGGCGCAGGAGATCGGCGATCAGGTGGTGATAGCGGTACCAGCGCCGCTCGTCGTCCAGCGGGATGAGGAACAAGTTGGCCTGCTCCAGGCGCCGGAGCAGGCTGGCCGCCGCCGGCGCCTCGTCCGCGGCCAGGACTGCATCGCACAGCGGCCCGCAGAGCCGGTCCAGGATGGATGTGCGCAGCATAAACGCCCGCACCGCCTCCGGCTGGCGGTCCAGCACCTCTTCGACGAGATAATCGGCGATATAGCGCTGGCTGCCGCTGAAGTGGGCGACGAAATCCGCGCGGCCCGGCGCGGCCTGGCCTTGCACCGCCAGGGCGGAGAGCTGCAACGCCGCGATCCAGCCCTCGGTCCGGGCCGTCAGCGCCGCGACGTCCGGCGCGGCCAGGCCCAGCGCCATCGCCTGATTCAGAAAGGCCGTCGCTTCGTCGGGCGTGAAACGCAGATCGGCGGCGCGGATCTCGGCTAACTCGCCTCGCGCGCGCAGCCGCGCCAGAGGCAGCGGGGGATCCGCGCGGGTGAGCAGGACGAAGCGCATCGGCGCCGGACGATGGTCCAGCAGGAAGGTCAACGCCGCGTGGACGGGGGAGGCCGTGATGACGTGATAGTCGTCCAGGATGAGCGCGAACGGCCTCGTCAGCGCGCCCAGGTCGTTGACCAGCGTCGTCAGGACGGCTTGCGGCGGAGGGGGCTGCGCGGTCTGGAGCGCGGCCAGCGCCGCATCGCCCAGGCCGGGCCGGAGCGTCGCCAGGGCGGCGGCCAGGTAGGTCAGGAAGCGGGCCGGGTCGTTCTCCTCCTCTTCCAAGGACAACCAGGCCGTGGGATACCCGCGCCCGGCGCCGGTCCGCCATTCGCTCACCAGCGTGGTCTTACCAAAGCCGGCCGGCGCCGAGACCAGCGTAAGCGGACAATTCAGGCCGGCTTGCAGGCGCGCGACGAGGCGCGGGCGCGGCACCAGTTGCGGCCGCGCGGGCGGGAGGTAGAGCTTGGTGGCGAGGAGCGACGCGGGCACGGGCAGCCTTTGCGCGCGCTGACCAAGGACCGACGATCGTGCGAGACGGGCTCTTGCTTTTTAGCTGGGGCGGTCAGGGCTGTCTAGTGCCGGATGTCATACGTGGGGCCCGGGTTCGCGCCCCTGCTGGCAGACGGACAGCAGGACCAGGTTCAGGTCGCGCACTCGGGCGAGCAGGCCATGCAGAGTGGCCTGGTCGGAGACCGGGCCGGCGATCAGCGTGTCGCCGGCCTCGGTGGGTGTGACGGTCATCCCCTCGAACCACTCCGACCAGCGCGGGTCGAGCAGCCCCTGGACCCGGATCACGTAGCGCGCGGGATCGGCCGACGTCATGGCCTGGCCCTTAGCGCTTCTTCGAGAAACGCCAGCACCTTTGGCCAGGCATCGGCATTGGCCAGGGCGTCGGCCTCCGGCGTACCGCCCAGACGGGTCACGCCGCTGTTGGCGAGCGTGGTAGGCAGGTAGGGTGCGAAGAGGTTGTGGCCGGCGTCCGGGTAGGTCAGATGTTCGTAGGGGAGGGCGAAAGCGTGCTCCGCCAGCCGCGCCATCACCATCTCGCCCATCTGCGCCGAGGGGAAGAGCTGATCGTCGCCGCCGGAGATCAGCAGCACCGCACCGCGGATCGCCTCGACCGGGATGGCGGCGGCGGCCACGGCCTCGGCGTCCTTCAGCCCGCCTTCGTAGGATGAGACCAGCGAGGCCGGGCGGCCGGCCATGACCTTGAGTAGATCCAACGTCAGCGCCCCGCTGACGAACGGGAGCGGCTGGCCGTCTCTAGTCCATGACGATTTCGGCCCGGCGAAATTGTCGGCCGGGTTGCGCGGCAGGCCCATCCACACCACCGAGCTCGGCTTGTAGGCGACCACGGCGCGCAGGTCGTCCGGATAGCCTGCGGCGAGCAGGAGAGCGGCCTCGGCGCCCTTGGAGCCGCCGAGCACGGCCAGGCGCCCGGGGTCCACATCCGGCTGCGCCGTGAGCCAGTCGAGCGCGCCTTGGAAATGTTCCAGCGGGACCTCGACCAGTTCTGCCGGCAGCGGGTCCACGCCGAACAACGGCAGCGCCAACGTGACGTAGCCGCGCGAGGCCAGCAGCGCCGCGAAACCCTCCGCCCGGTCGCCGCCCGAGCCGCCCAGGCAGAGCACGGCCGGGTGCGGGCCGGGCGAGGCGGGTGTGAATAACGTCCCGACCCATGTTTCGGTGTTGATCTCTTCGCGCGCCACCCGCGCCTCGTCGTAGAACAACCGCTGGAGCGTCTGCGCGGCCAGGACCTGGCCGTCCGCCTCGGCCGTGAGCGTCACTGTGAGCGGGCCGAGCGGCGAGGCGGCCGCGCCGGTCGCCTCGGTCTCCACTGGCTGCATCGACCAGAACAACCCCATCGCGTCGGCGGTCGCGTAAGTCCCGTAGACCGGTTGCAGTTCGCCGAGCGCGACCACGCCGTCTGAGTCTGCCGTGAAGGCAGCGAAGGACTCGAGCGTGCGCGTTCCCAGCGCCATCCGGGCGCGCACGACGACGGGCTGATCGGACTGCAGGCCGGTGACGCGGATGGACACCGGCGTGTCCACCAGCGCGACGGGCTGATCCGCCTCCACAGCGTACGCGCCGTCATAGGTCCAGCCGGACCACCAGGCGGCGGGAGGCGGCGCCGGGGTCGCTTTGACCTCGGCGCAGGCTGCGAGCAGGAGGACGCTCAGAGCCAGGATGGGCAGGCGTTGAGGCAGAGGCTTCATGGGCTGTGTGCCTTTCACGCTTCAGGCTGGCGTCGTCAACGCCTGGGCCGTGTAGCCCGCGAACGCGCCGCTCACGACGAGCCAGGGCAAAGTGAAAAGGACGCCTTCGGTGAAGAAGCGGAAGTGCGGGCCCGCAGCCGGATCGCGGTAGAGCGTGGCCAGCGCGAGATAGGTGGTCAGGTAGAGCGCGGCCCCGGCGGCGAGGCCCACGGCGGTGCCGCGCCACTTCTCCGGCAGCGCCCGCGGCAGAAACCTGAACGTCAGGTCGGCGGCGAGGCCCACCAGCGGGCCGGCCAGGCACCAGGCCAGGACACCCCACGGGCTGATCAGGTTCCGCGAGATCTGCCACTCGAAGTAGTAAGTGGGATACAGCCCGCCGAGGAAGTAGAGGGCGAAGACGGCCGTGCCTGCGCCGAAGCGCCGCAGTTTCAGGATGGGCAGGACGACGACCAGCACGATGAAGTAGGCCGGGACGATGAACATGCACCCGCCGGAGAACGGCTCCACCAGCAGGACGCCCAGCCACATGATGGAGAAATGGAGCAGGCTGAAGGCCAGCGTGGTCGGCCAGAAGCGCGGGCGGGACATGTCGGCCGGGACAGACGTCATCGGGGGCCTCCTCGGCGGCGAGCGGGCGGTGGGCGCGCCTCACGTGGTCGGCCGGGAGGCCGGCGTCGTCCAGCCCGGCGTCACGCGCAGCCAGCCGGAGGCGGCGGCGATGAGGAGGGCGACGCCGCACGTCAGCAGCGCGCCGACCGCCGGGTGCGCGTCGGCTGAGGCCAGGAACAACCCGGTGACGGCGATGGACGTGTGCAGGAGCAGCGCGAGGAGCAGGCTGCCGCGCGTGTGTTGGTACAGCCAGGTGAAGAGGATCGCGGTCGCAATGGCGCCGAGCGCCATCCAGACCGTGAAACTGCCCTCGCGCGCGTCGCCGGCGGTGAAGGACAGCGGCAGGTGCCAGACCGCCCACAGCGCGCCCAGCAGGACGCTGGTCCACAGCGGCCCGAAGCGCCCGAGCAGGCGGGGCAGGGCGTAGCCGCGCCAGCCCGGCTCCTCGCCCATCGAGCTACCGATCAGGATCTGCTGGAGGAACACGGCCGGCAGGAACGCCAGCGGGCTGACGGCCTTAAGCTCAGGCGGCAGCGGATAGAGTTGGTGAAACGGCGGCCGGGCGAAATCCGGGGCGGCGCCGCCGAACAGGACGTGCAGGCCGGTCGTGGCCAGCGAGAGGAGCACGGGCCAGGCCAGCGCGAACAGGTACCAGCCCAGACCGACGCGCCAGATCAGGAAGCGGCGCAGCAGATCGCCCAGCCCGGCCCGGCCGTCGAACAGGGCGGCCGTGATCAAGGCGGCCAGGCACGGTCCGAAGACGCCCAGCAGGGTCAGCAGCGTCGCGTCGAATGGGATCACAAGCTGGCCGCGCGAGGCCAGGGCCAGCGGGATCCAGGCTGCCCACGAGAGACCGAAGGCCAGAGCGAAGAAGACGAAGAGAGAGCGCGGTTTCGGTGTAGAGGTGAGGGAGGGCGTCATGGTGCGAGACTCCTTTCCGGCATGGCGCCGGGCGCCGGGACCGGCTCGCGCCGCCAATGGCGCGGCCCATAGACGGCCACGATCAAGCCAACGACGAGCGCGTTGATCAAGGTCAGGATTGCGAACGGTCGCGGATCCGCGCCGGTGCCGACGGGCATCACGGGGATCACCCAGTCGGCCAGGTTGCTGAAGGTGTGGAACAGGATCGCAATCAGCAGGCTGCCGCGTGTGTGGTTGTAGACCCAGGTCATCAGCACGCTCATCATCACCACCGCGACGATGTGCCAGCCCACGAACGGCTGGACGGCCGCCCACTGCGCCGGGTGGTAGTGCCAGGGCGCCCACAGCGCGCCCAGGATCAGGGCCGAGGCCAGGGCGCTATAGCGCGCCTGTAGGCGGGGTAGCGCGAAACCGCGCCAGCCGATCTCCTCGGCCAGGCCGGCCTGGAGCAGGATCGCCAGAAACACCACGGGCAAGATCAGTAACGGGCTGACGTTCAGGCCGGGGCCGAGGCCCAGGCTGGCCGCGTCGAAGTAGATGGGCGGAGCGCCGCCCAGCCAGACGTTGACGTTGACGGCGATCAGGTTGGTCGCCAGCGGGTAGAGCAGGATGAACAGATACCAGCGCAAACCCACGCGCCACTCGCCCAGGGGCCGCAGCAGGTCGCGCAGGCCCGCCGGTCCGCCGCTGGCGAGCGCGACGATGACGGCGGCGGCCGCCGGTCCATAGTGGGCGAGCAGTTGGGCGGCCAGCCGCGCTCCGGCCGGCAGACTCCACGGCAGCCGGCCAGGCGTGGCCAGCGCCGACAGCATAAATGTGAGCGCGTAGGCCAGGATGAAGAAAGCGGGGAGCGGATGCCGTCGCATAGTGACCCTCCCTCATTGGGACTCTGCGCCGTCAGACGAGTTGACCGACCAGCCGGCCCAGCCCGTCGCCGAGCCAGATCACCACGACGTTACGCCGCCACAGATACAGCGCGGCCATGAGCGTGACGCCGGCGAACACCAGGAAAAAAGACATCCCCGCATACCAGTATTCCGGATTGGTCATCTCATGGGCCGTGTAGAGCGCGCCGACGATCACCGGAGTCAGCCAGCGCCCGGCCCGAGGCGCTAGCCGCTCCGCCAGGAAACCGAAGTAGAACAGGTTCTCGACGGTCGAGGCGGGATTGGCGAGCAGGCGGTCCAGGCCAGCGAGCGCGGCCGGGCCGAAGGCGCCGGAGGGCAGGTCGGGCCGGAGAAACGCCGGGACGGCATTCAGCAGGCTCAGGAGGGCGGCCGCCGCCAGATCGCCCTTCCAACTGCGCGACCGGAAGCCCAGGCTGGAGAGATCAAAGCGCCAGTGGAGATACGCCAGCAGCGGGATTACCAGGCCGGCCATCGCCCGCCCGACGATGGGGCGTAGGGCAAGCGCGACCGCCGCCGCGAGCACCGGCAGCCAGAACGATGGTTGCGAGACCGTCCGCCAGCCTTTGGCCAGAAGCAGCGGCGTGGCCAGGAACAATCCGGCGTAGATCAGGCCGTGAAAGAGGACGCCCTTGGCGCTCGATTCCGTCCACGCCCGCAGGTCGGCGCCCAGTATGAAGGGCAGCGTGCCGTTGACCAGGATTGCGCAGACGAAAAAGACGGCCCATACCTGGAGGGCGCTTCCGGTGTCCGGATCGTCCGGCGCGGACGCGGCGATCATGCCAGCCTCCCGGCGCCTATGATGAACTGCGGCTGCCTGAACTTGACCATGCTGCTCACAGTCTAGCCCCAGGCTGGGCGGCGTGTCATGCCCGGAAGGATGTAGGCGGGGTTTATTCCGGCGCGGCCCGCGCGGGCCGGCGGATACCGTTACCGGCCCGGCGTCTCTTCTAACAAGCGGGCCGCCGCCAGCCGGGCCGAGATCAGGGCGGTCGGCATGCCGGTGCCGGGGTGGGTGCTCGCGCCGACGAAATACAGGTTGCGGTAGCGAGGATGGCGGTTGCCGGGCCGAAAGTAGCCCAGTTGCGTGAGGTTGTGACACAACCCGTGGGTGGCGCCCTTCATCAGGTTGTAGCGCTTGCGCCAGGAAAGGGGCGTGTAATCGACCTCGAACTTCAGGTGCGCTTCCAGGTCCGTGATCCCCAACAGCGCCAGCCGCTTGAACACGGCCTGCCGCGCCTGGTCGCGGATGACGCGCCAGTCCTGTTCGCCGGAGTCCGTCAGGTGTCCGACCGGGACGATGGCGATCAGGGTGTCCTGGCCGGGCGGCGCCATGGCGGGATCGAGGCGGGCCGGCGCGTGAAGGTAGAGGCTGGGGTTATCGGTCAGGGGGAGGTTGCGCGTGATGCTCTCGAAGTTGCCCCGGTAATCGTCGGCCAGGAAGAGCGTATGGGGACCGAGCTGCGGGTAGGCCTTAGCGACGCCCCAGAAGAAGCTGATCACCGAACAGGAGAAACGCTTGCGCGCCAGTTGCTCGGCGCGGCCGTCGGCCGGCAACAGGTCCTGGTACACGTACGGGAGATCGGCGTTGGCCACCACCGCCTCCGCCTCCAGCCGCTGCCCGCCGGCCAGGGTCACGCCGCGCGCACGCTCGCCGACCACGTCGATCCGCTCCACCGCGGCGTTGAAGACGAAGTCCACGCCGGCCTGGCGAGCGAGGTCCATGAGCGCCTCCACCACGCGATACAGGCCGCCGGCCGGGTACCACACGCCGTGGGCCAGCTCCGTGTACGGCATCATGGAGAACGTCGCCGGCGCCTCGAACGGGCTCAGCCCCATGTACACGTCCTGGAAAGTGAAAGCCGCCTTGAGGCGCGGCTCGTCGAAAAAAGCCGACATGTGCCGGTAGTGCCGGGCCAGCGGCTTCAACTGGAAGAGCAGCGGCAGGTTGCCCAGGCTGAAGAAATCAGAGGCCGCGCGGAAATCCCGGTTCACCAGCCGTTCCATGGCCAGGTGGTAATGGCGGTGGCCCTCGTCGAGGTAGCGCAGAAAGCCGGCAAAACTGCCCGGCTCGATCGCGTCCAATTGCGCCTGCATCGCCTTCAGGTCCGAAGTCAGCGCCAGCCGGCTGCCATCGTCGAATACGAGTTGATAGGTGGGGTCCACGCGCCGCAGGTCCAGCCGGTCGCGCAGCGCGGCTCCCAGGGCCGCAAACTCCGCCGCGTACACGTCGGGCATGATGAGCAGCGTCGGCCCGGAGTCGAAGCAGTGCCCGGCGCGCGTGAAGCGGCCGCAGCGCCCGCCCGGCTCGGCGTTCTTCTCGACCACGGTCACGGCCAGCCCGCGCCGGGCTAGATGCGCGGCGGCGGCGATCCCGCCAATGCCGGCGCCGATCACGATGACGGAAGGGGAGTTCATGGCTTCCTCGTCGAATGGGGGCCGACCGGCAACGCGCGCGGCAGAGCCCGCGGCGCACGCGGCCCGGACAAGGATTGGAGCACCGACCCGACCAGGCTCAGCGCGCCGCGCGGGCTTTTGCGCTCGGAGTATTCAGGCCGGAGCCGGTAGCCTTCCTGTTCGATAGTGTCCAGCAACCCCTCAAAGCGGGCGATGTACGCATAGCCGGCCAGCCGGCAGCGGAGGCTCTCCACCCGGGCGAGATAGCGCCTGCCTGCGGCGAAGTAGGCCCGCGCCAGGTGGACCCGGCTCTGGACCCAGGCCCGATACGGGACGCTGTCTACGTCCGGCGCGGCGCCCAGACCGGCTTCGCACTGCTCGCGTGGAATGTTGAAGTAGCCGGCCGCCGTGTCCTCGTAGGTGTCGCGCAGCATGTGCGTGATGTGGGCGGCGGCGGCGGCCAGGTAGCGCGCCTCGCTGCGCGGCGGAGGGCTGTCGTGGCCGATGAAATAGTGCAGGGCCTCCGTCACGGCTGTCGCCAGGCAGTGGGTGTACTCGTTCAACTCGGCCTGCGACACCAGCCGGCCGCGCCGCTCGGCGTCGAAAGCCATCACGGTCATCATCTGGCGCAAATAGAGCTGCAGGCCGCTGTTCGCCTCTGTGTCGGAACGGATCAGTTCCAGCAACATGCACTCCTCGCGGCTGACGTCTTCCGGCCGCGCGCCTCGATAGCCGTTTTCCAGCAGCGCCTGTTGGCGTGTTAGGAAAGTCAGGCGTTCCGAGGGCGTGATCTGGCCTTGATCGAGCCGGTCGTCCACCCAGCGGAAATACGCGTAGGCCCGGAACGCGTCCGGGACCCGGCCGCGGTCGACCAGGCACTGGATGGTGACGTGCGTTTGCAGACTGGCGGCGCGCGTAATGGCGGCCGCCAGACGGTGCGTAGCGTCCATGATTCTCTTGTCCTCGGGGGCAGTCTGACGCCCACTCCCCACCACTCACTGATAATACGTCTCCCGGCAGGGAGGGTTTCGGGGTTGCGTCGCCCGGACGGCCAGGCGGGCGGAGGGGGTCGTTTTTCGAATTTTGTGTAATTCCCCACCAGCAGGGGCGCACGGCCGTGCGCCCCAATGCTTTTACACAGGCATCGGGACACGGCCGCGGAGGGTGACGCCGGCCGGGACGCGAGCGCGGAGGGCGCGAAGAAGAGCTCGTCGCGCGGCTGCCCGAGGGGCGGTCTCGGGGAAACGGACTCAGTTGGGCTATTCGCCGGGGGCCCGGCTTCGATAGTGGACGTCCGGCAGGCCGCGCAGCCTGGCGGCGGCCTGCTCGGCGGTCAGGTCGCGCTGGACTTCCGCCAGCATCTCGTAGCCGACGATGAATTTCCGCACGCTGGCCGAGCGCAGCAGCGGCGGATAGTAGTGGGCGTGGAGCTGCCAGCCGGGATGGGCGCCGCCATCGGTCGGCGCGCCATGCCAGCCCATCGAGTAGGGGAAGGACGTCTCAAACAGGTTGTCGTAGCGGATCAACAGGCGCTGGATGATCCGGGCCAGGTTGTCGCGCTCGCCGCTGGTCAGCTCCGGCAGCCGGCGCACCGGCCGGCGCGGCAGGAGCAGGGTCTCAAACGGCCAGACCGCCCAGTACGGCACCACGACCAGCCAGTCCGCGTTTTCCACCACCACGCGCTCGCCGCGCTCGGCCTCCAGCCGGGCGTAATCCAGCAGCAGGGGCGAGCCCTGCTCGCCGAAATAGGCCTGCTGGGCGCGCAGCTCCCGGGCCGGCTCGTTGGGCAGGGCGCTGCCGGCCCAGACCTGGCCGTGCGGGTGCGGGTTGGAGGCGCCCATGGCCTCGCCGCGGTTCTCGAAGAGCTGCACCCAGCGGTACTGCTGGCCCAGGTCTTCGATCTGGGCGGCCCAGACGTCCACCACCGGGCGCAGCGCCTCGACCGGCAGGCGGGCCAGGTGCAGGTCGTGGCGCGGCGAGAAGCATATCACGCGCGAGGTGCCGCGCTCGCCCTCGGCGCGCAGGAGCGGATGCGGCGCGATGGCGTCGCCCGGCGTGTCCGGCAGCAGGGCGGCGAAGTCGTTGGTGAAGACGTACGTCTCGGTGTAGGCGGGGTTGACGGCGCCGCCGGCGCGGGCGTTGCCGGGGCACAGGTAACACGCGGGATCGTAAGGGGGACGCTCGTCTAGGTTGGGCTTCTCCACCTGCCCCAGCCAGGGGCGTTTGGTGCGGTGCGGCGAGACCAGGACCCATTC
>DAOUAB010000156.1:0-8721 GCA_034434015.1 Anaerolineales bacterium | reverse complement strand
AGAGCAGATGCCGGCCGTCGAGTTCGAAGAGGTTGGGGCATTCCCACATCGTGCCCGTCCAGACCGGCTCCGTCTGAGACGGATCCCCTTCTAGCAGCACGCCCTGGTAAGCCCACTGGAGCAGATCCGGTGACCGGTAATGCAGGATCAAGCCGCCGCGGCCCTCGACCTTCGACCCGATCACCATGTGCCACTGGCCGGCCGCGCGCCACACAAAGGGGTCGCGGAAGTGGCCGCCGGACCCGGCCGCCAACTCCGCCGGCGGCCCGGGGATGACGGGGTTGGCGGGATGCTTTTCCCACCGACGCAAATCGGCAGAGCCGGTCGCCAGGCACACCGCCTGCGGATAGACGCCGGTGTAGATGAGCGTGGGGACGCCGGCGTTATCCACCGCGCAGCCGGACCAGCAGCCGTCCTGGTCCGGCCCGCCGGGCGTGGGCGCGAGCGCCACGGGCCAATGCTCCCAGTGCACCAGGTCCCGGCTGACGGCATGGCCCCAATGGATGGCGCCATGAACAGGCCCGGCGGGGTTGTGTTGATAGAAAAGATGATACTGTCCCTCCCACTGGATCAGGCCGTTGGGGTCGTTCATCCAGTTTTTCTCAGGCAGGAAGTGGAAGCGGGGGCGCAGGCGGTCCGGGGGTGGGGCGGAAGACATGGGTTTAGCGCCGCTGTACCGCGTTGGCGACGGCCAGGAAGACCCCGGCCCCCAGGAACCCCACGAACAGGCTCTCCCAGCTCACGTTGAGGACCGGATGCCGCGTGACCAGGTTGGCTGAGAAGCCGCCGGCTACAGCGCCGACGACGCCGACCAGGCCGTTAACCCACGGGTTCAGGGGGGCCGTGCGGCGATAGATCAGGCTGATCCCGAAGCCGGTGGCCGCGCCGAGGATGATCCAACTTAAGAGTCCCATTTCAAGCCTCCTGGGCCGGGCTCAGGCATTCCCGAGCTAGCCTTTGATGCCGGTGGTGGCGATGCTCTTGACAAAGGCGCTCTGGAAGGCGAAGAAGAAGATCAACACCGGGAGCGTGATCATGGTGGTGTAGGCCATGACCTGTCCCCATTGCACATCGCGTTGGAAGAAGAATTGCAGCCCGACCATGACCGGGCGCAGCTCGTCGCTCTGGACCGTCATGATCGGCCAGAGAAACGAGTTCCAGCTCGCAATGAACGTCAAAATGGAGACCGAAGCGAACACTGGCCCGGAGATCGGCACAATGATGTCGGTGAAGATGCGAAACCGGCTGGCGCCATCCACCAGGGCGGCCTCGTCCAAATCCCGGGGGATCTCCTGGAAGAACTGGTAGAAGAGGAAAATCGAAAAGGCGCTGGCCACAAACGGCAGGATCTGCACATGGTAGGTGTCCAGCCAGCCGCGCGTCAGCGCGAGGCCGTCGGCGAAAGACAGCGAGGGCAGGCTGGCCACCATCAACAGCAGTGGCATCACCGTGGCCTGGCCCGGGATGATGAGGGTGGCGATGATGAGGGACAGGATCAGCTTCTGCCCCCGCCACCTGAGCCGCGAGAGCGCATAAGCCGCCAGGCTGTTGACGGTCAGCGACAGAAGAATGGTGATCGCCGAGATCGAGACGGAATTGAGCAGGTAGCGCGGGAAGTTGCTGTTCTCGAAAACAAACTTGAAGTTATCGAGCGTCAGATCTCCGACCGGCAGGAAAGCCCGCCACGAGCGCAGATCGGCGAAGATCTGCTGATTGCCGGGCTTGAAGGACGAGACGATCATGAACACCAGGGGGAAGGTGAAGAAGAAGATGAGGATGAGCAGCGGCACGTAGCGCAGCGCCAGCCGCACGGTGGCCCCGAACGACCGGGGGGCGGGGGCGAGCGGGGTGGTGTTCCGGGCGGCCATGTTCAGGCGCTCCTTTCCGCGGTGGCGCGGCGCTGGACGAGGTTGATCAGCACAATAATCAAGAAGAAGACCACGGCAATGGTCGAGGCGTAGGCGATGTCCTGCTCGCGGAAGCCGTTTTTGAACATGTGAAAGACGACGGTGGAGGTGGCGCCATCCGGGCCGCCGTTGGTCATCACCAGCACCTGGTCGAACAGCTGAAAGGCGGCGATGGTGATAGTGAGGAAGATGAAAACCAGGACGCTGCGCAGGCCCGGTATGGTGATGAACGCAAACTTCTGCCAGCCGTTCGCGCCGTCGATGCTGGCGGCCTCGTACAATTCTTCGGGGATCTGCTGCAAGCCGGCCACAAACAGCATCATCTGCATCCCGGCCCCCTGCCAGACGGACATGATGATGATGGCCCACATGGCGACGCCCGGCTCGCCCAGCCAGTTGACCGGTTGGACCAGGCCAAAAGTCAGGGCGCGCACCATCTCGTTGACCAGGCCGTTGTTGACGTCGTAGAGGAAACGCCAGACGATGGAGACCACGACCATGGACGTGACTACCGGCGCGAAGTACATGGTGCGGAAAAAGGTCTGACCGCGCAGCCCCTGGTTGACGAGCAGCGCCAGGAGCAGCCCCATCCCGGTCTGGACCGGGATGACCACCAGGGCGAAGAAGAAGTTGTTCACCAGCGAGCGCATGAAGTCCGGGTCGCCGGCCAGGACCACATAGCGCCGGTTGCCCTGGTCGAGGTAGAACCACTCGGTCAGCCCGGCGTACTGGGGATAATTTTCTCTGTCCCGGGTGAACGCGCGCGAGCGCGGGAATTGCAGGTTGCCGGCTGCATCCCGCTGGAACTGGCCCGTGGCCTCGTCCACCAGCGGGTCGAGCGGCAGGAGCCCCAGCCGCAGCAGGCGCGTGTAGTTCCGCAGCCCCACGAATTCGGTCGGGTTGGCCGAGATCAGGCGTTGATCGGTGAAGCTGAACCAGATCCCGGCGAAGAACGGACCGATCAGAAAGACCAGCAACAACAGGAAGGCCGGACCCCCCATGACCAGGCCGGGCGCGAGGTCAGAGGCGACGCGGCTGGGGCGGACGGATTGCGTAGCGGCCATGGCGTGCTCCTTACTTCTCCGGCGCTTCCGGGAGATAAAAGGCGGCTGGTTCGAGCTGATAAATATCCAGGGTGTTCAGGGCCGCTGCGCCGCCCTCCACAAAGAGTTCGAGCCCCAGGCTGCCGGCAGCCGGGAAAACGCTCTCGGTGAAGACGGTCAGCCCATCGTTTCCGAAGACCTCCACCGACGAACGGTCCAGGAAGATGTGCAGGCGGAGGCGATCATTCACCGGGGACAGGTCGGCGCTGTGGGAGCTGGCGAAGCCGGCGCTAAACTCCGTCGCGCCGGACCGGCCCCGATCCACATATAGCTTCCTGGCGCGCGTCATATAGCCGATGGTGGTGGCCTG
Organism: Anaerolineales bacterium; assembly: GCA_034434015.1. GTDB lineage: Bacteria > Chloroflexota > Anaerolineae > Anaerolineales > UBA6663 > SpSt-583. Next base: position 5,401 of record DAOUAB010000156.1, on the reverse strand, counting down.
GCCCTCTCCCACGCGGACGCGCAGGCCCAGCCGGTCGGCGGCCGTGTCGGGGGCGACGGGAAACTCGGCGATGATCTCCAGCGTCTCGCCGGCGATCCCCGCGAGCAGGTTGGCGCCGGGCTGAAGGATTTCGTCTCGCCAGGTCCAGCGCCGGCCGCGCAGGGCCGCCAGCTCCGAGATGGGGCGCTGGACCAGGCGCACGCCGTCCGGCGTGGTCCGCAGGCTCAGTTCGCGCGGCAAAGTCAGCGCGCCGCGCCAGGTGGACGCGGGAACGGCCTGCGCATACCGCCAGTTGCTCAGCCAGGCCGCCCAGATGCGCCGGCCGGCCGGGGCGTCGTTCCACGACTGCGGCGCGTAGAAGTCGGCTCCCCAGTCCGCCCACAGAGTCGTCGGCCCGGGGTTCTCGCTGGTGAAGGTCCGGCCGTCGAAGTCGCCGACGAAGTACTGGACCCCGGAGCCGCCGGCCGGCGCGCAGCCCCCAATGGCGACGGCCAAGACCCAGCGCGCCTCTGGCCCCCCGTCCACGGGCAATCTGAAGAGATCGGGGGTCTCCCAGACGCCGCAGGTGGCTCCATCGCCGGGCCCGAAGCCGCCGGTCGGCTGCCAGTGTTTGAGGTCCGGCGACGCGTAGAACAGAATGAGGTTCCCGGCTGCGACGGCCATGACCCAATACGCCTCGCCTCCTTCGTCGTACCAGAACACCTTCGGGTCGCGGAAGTTCTTGATGTTGCTGGGCGGCGGGAGGACGGGGTTGCCCGTGTACTTGGTCCAGGTCCGGCCGCGGTCGAGGCTGTAGGCCAGGCTCTGGGATTGCCGGCTGCCATCGGCGTGGGTGAAGATCGCGACCAGCGCCTCGGCGCCAAAGCCGGCCGTGTTTTTCCCGTCGACCACCGCGCTGCCGGAGAAGATGGCGCCGTTCTCATCCGGGCTCAGGGCGATCGGCAGGTGCTGCCAGTGGACGAGGTCCCGGCTGACGGCGTGCCCCCAGTGCATGGGCCCCCAGACGACGTCGTCCGGGTTGTGCTGATAGAAGAGGTGATACTCGCCGGCGTGGTACACCAGCCCATTCGGATCGTTCATCCAGGCCTGGGCCGGGGAGAAATGATACTGAGGCCGGTAAGGCTCGCTGAGGGGCATCTCGGTGCCGGTCAGCCCCGCGCCGGGCGCGCAGCCCGCCAGGAGGCTCCACGAGCCTGCCAGCAACAATCCGCGCGTGAAAGAGTTCATGGGATCTGCCCGGTGGACCGGCGTTTGGACCTGGGGGCAGGGTCCACCCGGACCCTGCCCCTGGTTTGGGAAGAGATCACAGAGGGCTATTGCGAGAAGCCGTAGCCCTTGTTGTCGGCAATATCCTGCTCGATGGCGTCCACGGCGTCATCCAGCGCGTCCTGGACGTCGCCGCCGTCGCGGATCTTCAGGCCGGCCTGCTCGAACTGGCTGGAGATGGTCAGGTAGCCGGGCGTCTCGGGGCGGACCCTGGCGAAGGCCTCGGCCATCTCGAAGAAAACCCGGAACGTGCCGCCCTCCTTGTACAGTTCGGTCAGCGCCGCCGCGGCGGGCGTGGTCGGGATCAGGCTGGACTTCTCGGACATCAGGGCGATGTTCTCGGGTGTCATCATGGAGAGGACGAAGTCGAACGCGCCCTGGGTGGCCTCGGCCGGGCAGTTGGTGGTCACGCCCATCTGCCAGGAGCCGGCGCCGATCACGGGGCCGTGGCCGAAGTCCGGCGGCGGCAGGAAGAGCGCGTCGTCGCCGTAGGCGTCGAGCACGGACTTCGCCGCCCAGCTGCCGGTGTACCAGAGCGGGATGCGGCCTTGCAGGAAGCCCTGATCGTCGGCGGGCGTGGCGGGGGCATAACCCTCGGTGAACAGGCTCTGGAACCACTCGCCCCAGGCCAGGGCCTCCGGGCCGTTCAGGACGCCCTCCGCCGAGGTGTAGGTGCCGCGGTCAATCAGGTCGCCGCCGAAGCTCTGCAACATCGGCGAGTACGCGTACGGCCACCATTCGCCCGTGTAGCCGGCGTTCACGTCGAAGGGGTACTCGTATTTGCCGGAGGCCTTAAGCGTGTCCAGGACGGCCATGAACTCGTCCTTGGTCCAGGGCTCTTCGATGGTCGGCACGCGCAGGCCATGCTCGTCCAGGATGGACTTGCGGGCGTAGACCAGCAGGGCGACGTCGAACTGGCCGAGCGAGTAAATCCGGCCGTTGTAGCGGCCGACGTCGTTATTCAGGACGCCCATCGCCTTCACGTCGTCTTCAGTGATCGGCAACGGCTGGATGTAGCCCGACCAGGCGAAGTTCGGCACGGTTGGCCCATCCAGGTCGATGAGGCACGGCAGGCTGCCGGCGACGGACGCCGCGGCCACCGAGTCGTTGTACGAAGCCTGCGGGAACGACTCGATGACAACCTCGTACTGGTCGTTGCCCTGGTTGTACCTGGTCACCCATTCCTGGATGACGGCGAGTTCGTCCGGATTGCCGGCCGAGTGCGTCCACAGGCCAAGCGTGATTTTGCCGCTGCCGGTCGGCGCAGGCGGCTGGGTGGCCTGGGAGGCGGCGGTGGCCGCCGGCGCCTGGGTCGGCGCGGCGGTGGGCGTCGCCGCCGGGGCGCAGGCCGAGAGCAACAGCCCGGCCAGGGCGATCGCCGCGATGAGTTTGTGCCGTTTCATGATTTCTCTCCTTGATAGGCGGTGTGTGAGAGGGGTTGTCGGGGCCTGGGCGATTTGGGTCATGGGCAATTCGGTCCTCCTCTTCGGCCCGCTGCGGCCGGCGACGCGCAACACAAAACCGGGCCCGCGCCTGCGGCCGTTTCAGGCGGCCGGCGGGGCAGAACCTGACGAAATCCGTTGGGGTCGAAAGGGTTCGGGTCGCCTCAGCTCAGGTCCCGGCCGGCGCCTGAGCGTCTGTTCAGACGGACTCCCTGGCGATATAGGGACAATCCATTACTTTTTGAATCGGCCGGCCTCCTTCAGGCGTTTCCCCCAGCAAGTACTGCACGGCCCATGCCCCCATCCGGTAATGCGGCAACTCCATCGTGGATAGTCCGGGGTGCAGGGCGGCGGCGATGATCTCCTGGTTGTCAAAGCCGATGACGGCGACATCGTCCGGGATGGAGAGCCGCAATTTACGCAGGGCGTCGTAGGCGCCCATGGCCATGCGGTCGTTGTAGCAGAACAGAGCCGTCGGCCGATCCGGCTGGCTCATCAGGTCCAGGGCGCAGTCGTAACCGCCGCGCGCCTCGCTGGGCCCGGTCCGGATCAGGCCGGCGTCGAACGGGAGGCCCCAGGCCGCGAGCGCCTGCTGATAACCGGCCAGCCGCCCGACGGTGGCGGGGACCGAATCTACATTATTGATGAAACCGATGCGCCGATGACCCTTCTTGAGCAGCACCTCGGTGGCCGCCCGGCCGCCGCCGACCTCGTCGGGCACCACCGAGGCGAATGACCGGTCGGGGCTGAAGCAATCCAACAGGACGGCGGGCGCCTCGCGCAGGCCGGCGGGCGGATCCACGGGCCGGTGCCACATCGTGGCGTAGATGATGCCCACGACACGATGCTCCAGCATCGACTCGATGGCCTCATGTTCGACCTCGGGCACGGCCTCGGTGTTGACGAGCAGGAGGGTCTTGTTGTGAGCGCGGGCGGCGTCCTGGGCTCCTTTGATCATGGCGCCCGCGTGCGGCGTGATGGCGATCACATCGGTGATGAAGCCGATGAAATTGGAGCGCTGGGTGCGCATGTTGCGCGCCGCGCTGTTGGGGCGGTAGCCCAGCTCGCGCACGGCCGCCATGATCCGGTCGCGCGTCTCCTGAGGGATGTTCTCGCCGCTCACATTGTTAATTACATAAGATACCGTAGCCTGAGACACGCCGGCATGCCTGGCGACATCCTTCATTGTGACCGTTCGGTGGCCGGTTTGGCGAGGCATGGATAAATGTTTTCTGGAATACTTATACGCTTCAGTGATACGTATAAGTTATACTCCAATATTGGATCAGATGTCAAGATAGATAATCTGTTCTTTGCAGTCAGGAAACACCAGCGCGACGCGCCTCTCGTGGCGCCCCAACTTCTGTAAGGCGCGCGGCCGACGCGGCCGGCGCGACCGTGGCCGGCAGCCGGGCGGCCCGGTCCAATCGCGGGGGTGTGACAAAGGCGATTACGGGCTAGAATGGCGCGCGAGGGCGATCAGCCCCAGAGGGAGAACGCCATATGCTTGACGGGCTCGACTATGTCTGGGTGGGCCTGGCCGCCGTCGCCGCCGGCCTGGTGAACGCGCTGGCCGGCGGCGGTACGCTGATCACATTTCCGATGCTGACTTTTGTCGGCGTCCCGGAGGTGGCCGCCAACATCACGAACACCGTGGCGTTGTCGCCGGGCTACCTGGGCGCGACGCTGGGCCAGTCGAAGGACCTGAGCGGCCAGCGCCGGCGGCTGTGGTTCCTCCTGCCCGCCGGGGCCATCGGCGGCATCGTCGGCGGGATCCTGTTGCTGAACACGGGCGAGCGGTTGTTTCGCGCCCTGGTGCCGTTCCTGATCCTGCTCGCTGCGGGTCTGCTGGCGGTGCAGGACCCGGTGCGGGCCTGGCTGGCGCGGCGCGCCCAGCAAGCCGGCGCCCGGCCCGCGTCCGAGGCGTGGGCGGCGCTGCCCGTCGGCCTGGCAGCCATTTACGGCGGCTATTTCGGAGCGGGCTTGAGCGTCATCGTCCTGGCCGTGCTGGGCCTGACGCTGGACGACTCGCTGACGCGGCTCAACGCGCTCAAGCAGTTCATCGCCTTCAGCGTCAACATCGCCGCCGCCATCTTCTTCCTGTTTTCGGGCCAGGTGGTCTGGACGGCGGCGGCGGTGATGGCCGTGGGCGCGCTGATCGGCGGCGCGCTGGGCGGGCGGCTGGCCGGACGGATTCAGCCGGCCGCGCTGCGCTGGATCGTGGTCACCATCGGGGTGGCGGTGGCGGTCGTCTATTTCATCCGCTGACTACATCGCCGGGCTGGCGGCGGGTTCGGCCATCGGCCGGGCCAGCGGCAGGTCGAGGTGCAGCCCGGTCGCCGCCGGCTCCGGCACGGCGCCCGTCGTGTGCATCTCCATCATCGGCCAGCTGCGGTCCTCGCGCGTCACCTTGAGCCACAGGCGGGAGGTCGCCTCCGCCAGCTGTGTCTGAAAGCGGCGGGCCAGGCCGTGCAGGCCGGCGCGGCCCTGGCGCTGCTGGTGCAGGCATTCGGCCAGGGTCAGGCTGCCCTGCGCGGCGGCCGTCATCCCCAGCGCGTACACCGGGTTGAGCGTCATCACCGCGTCGCCGCTGACCAGGAAATTCTCCAGCCAGCGCGGCAGATGCTCGAAGTGGCGCAGCCGGCTCTCGGTCTGCTGGAACCCGAAGGGCTCGTCGAGCGGCTCCGCTTGCC
>DAOUAB010000155.1:0-2925 GCA_034434015.1 Anaerolineales bacterium | reverse complement strand
AGGCCGTACGTCCCGTTCAGGCTGGCCGCGGTGGTGACCGTCATCCGCGTCCCGGCCCCCGACGTCGCGCTCCAGGCCGCGAAGTTGCCGCTCTCAAAACCGTCCTGGAAGATCAGGTCGGCTGAAGCCGTCGCAGTGGCCGTCGGCGGAAGCGCGGTCCAGGTCGCCGTCGGCGGGAGAGGCGTGTTGGTCGGCGGAAGCGCGGTCCAGGTCGCCGTCGGCGGCGCGGAGGTGGCCGTCGGCGGGAGAGGCGTGTTGGTCGGCGGAAGCGCGGTCCAGGTCGCTGTCGGCGGCGCGGACGTGGCCGTCGGTGGGACAGGTGTATTAGTCGGCGGCGCGGACGTGGCCGTCGGTGGGACAGGTGTATTAGTCGGCGGTGCGGATGTGGCCGTCGGCGTGGGCGTGGGGCCCGAGCCTGAGGCGAGCCATTGGTACGCGGCCAGGGCATCGAGCCGGCCATAACCGAAGTCATTGTCCGGCCCGGCCGGGCCGAGGTCGACGGCGGAGCTCAGCAGCGCCGCCTCCTGCTGGGCGGCCGACAGGCCCGGATAAGCGCTCAACAGCAGCGCCAGCGCGCCGGAGACATGCGGCGCCGCCAGCGAAGTGCCGGAGGCGGCGGTATAAAAACCGAAAAGGTCGGTCGTATTGATGTTGACGCCCGGCGCGGTTAACTCCGGAAACACGCTGGCCGCCTCGCCGCACGCCGACGGTCCCCGGCTGCTGGCCGGATACATCTGGCCGGCGTTGTCTATGGCGCCGACCGCGAAGGCTTCGGGGTTGTTGGCCGGGCTGGCGCTCGAGCCGGCGCCGGGGCCGTAGTTGCCGGCGGCGAAGACCGGCAAGATGCCGGCCGCGCGCAGCGCCTGCAAATCCAATTGAAACTCCAGGCTGCAGCCCGCCGCGCCAAAGGTCCAGGAGTTGTTCACGACCTGCGGGGCGTCGGCCGTGTTCGCATTCCCATCCGGATCAAGCACCCATTGAAAGGCGCGGTGGATGCCGGTTGCGGTCGCCTGGCCGCGGTCGTTGAAGATCTTGGCCGCGATCCACTGCGCCTGCGGCGCGACGCCGAGGGCGGTGCCGCCCCCCTCCCCGCCGACCATGACCCCCATCGTCCAGGTGCCGTGGCCGTTCAGGTCGGTCGGCGTCGTAGGATGCTGGCCGTATGGGTCGTACCAGCTGTTGGACCCGCCGCGCCAGCGCGGCGCCAGGTCCGGGTGCGTGCCGTCCACGCCCGTGTCCAGGCTGGCGATCACCACCCCCTGCCCCCGCCATCCCAGGTCCCACAGAGCCGGCGCGTTGATGGCGGCCAGGTTGGGCTCAGCCGGGGCAGCCGAGAGCGGCGCCGCCGGCACGATGTCGATCTCGTCGGAGGTGATCGCCCGGACGTCCGACCGCGCCGCCAGGTCGCGGATGGTCTGCGGCGTGGCGGTGACCGAGAGGCCGTCAAAGACCCAGAACGCGGCGTAAGACGCGACCGCGCCCTGCCCCTGCCGCGCCGCGAGCCAGGCCGTCACCGGCGGTTGGGCGGCCTGCGCCGTGGCGCGCAACGCCTGGATCACGCCCTTCAGGCGCGCCGCGCGGGTCGCGCCGCCGACGCGCTTGAGGTCGGCCTGACTTTGCAGCGTCACCACCACGGTCGTCATGTCGCCCGGCGCCATCGCCGAAAGCGCAGCCAGGAGCCGCGGTTCGATTTTAGAGTCCGGATCAGATTGCGGCAGCGGCGCGGCCCCGGCCGGGGTCCCGCCGAACAGCAGTGAGGCCATGAGCGCGACGAGCGCGAGGGCATTGATTCTTCGCATGAGTCACCCCGGAAACGGCGGCACCAATACAACTCGATCTTCAACCCTGACGTGCATCTTCAACCAGCGGTTCTCGAACCGCACAGCGCGCGCCCAAAACGGGCTCTATTGAACGGTCACGGACTCCAGCCGCACCTCCCCAAAGATCACGGAGACTCGATCCCCGCGCCGGACGGCGTTGTTCGCATTCGGGATCAGCACGAAGATCAACTTGTCATTGACCGGATTGCCGTGGTGCATCACGCCCTCCGGCAGGCGCAGCACCTGCCCGGTCGCCTCCAGGTAGAGCGCCGGCGCGCCGCTGTGCTCGCTGAACAGGAGCCTGGCCTTCTGCGGGTCCAGGACCTTGACGCGCACGTCAATCATGCCGTCGGCGGCGGTCAGGCCGACCAGGCGGATGCGCACGCCGTAGCGGGCTTCAAGCTCCTCCGCCGTCAGGATCGTTTGAGGAACGGCTGAGGGTGGCCGGTCATGCGCGGCATGGTCATGCGCCGCGAGGCTGAGCCGGACCGCAACAAAGCCGGCGGCAAGAATCACAAGCAACGCCGCCAGCGCCGCGAGCAGGCGCCAGCGGTCGCCGGAGGGGATAGCTTTAGCCGTTGCGACCAGTTTGTTCATCGTCATACCTGTAGCCGGGTGGGCCGGAGGTCCCGCCGCATGGCGGCGGGACCTCCGCCTTGCGCCCTAAGCGTGGCGGCGCTTACGGCCCAATGTAGGTGGCGCGGCGGGAGACGAAAGCGTCGAAGTACAGCGTCCCCGACATCGCCGCCGTCAGCCCCGCCGACGGCCCCAGCCGCGCGCTCTCCAGCACGTACGCGCTCGTGTTCAGGTTGCTCAGGGTCTGGCGCAGTGTCCCGTCGATGTACAGCCGGAACGCCGCCGCCGTCCCCGACGCCCACTCGATCTCGATCGCGTGCGCGGCGTCCGTCACCGTGTACCAGGCCGTGTTCGTGTTCCCGCCGGCCCGCGCGACCACCGCCCGCACCTGATACTGTCCCGCGTTCCGGCGCAGCTGCACCCGCACGATGACCGTGTTCGCGCCGTTCAGCCCGACGAAGAGCGTCGGCGTCCCCGTCCCCGGGTTCAGACCGTTCGGATCGAAGTAGAACCGCGCCCGGTAGCTGGT
>DAOUAB010000154.1:0-8105 GCA_034434015.1 Anaerolineales bacterium | reverse complement strand
CCCCGACGGACCCGCCCCTACGGACCCCACCCGACACCGCCCTTCCCCATGGCCACGCTCCTCTTCGGCGACCGCATCGGGCGCACCGGCGCGCTCTTTCTGGGCTGCTCGGCCGCCGTGTTTGACCCGGCGCGGGAGAAGATTCTGCTCACCCGCCGCACCGACAACGGGCGCTGGTGCCTGCCCGGCGGGCGGATGGAGGCCGGCGAGAGCGCGGCCGAGGCCTGCGCCCGCGAGGTCCGCGAGGAGACCGGCCTGGAGGTCCGGCTCGTCCGCCTGGTGGGCGTCTACAGCGACCCGCACCGCGCCGTGGAGTACGCCGACGGCCACCGCTACCACGTCGTCTCCCTGCACTTCGAGGCGGAGGCGGTCGGCGGGGCGCTGGGCCTGAGCGACGAGACGCTGGCGGCCGGTTACTTCTCGCCCGACGAACTGGCGCGCCTGGACGTTATGGAGCACCACCGCGAACGTATCGCCGACACACTCGCGGATCAGGCCGCCGCCTTTGTGCGCTGACGTGCTCCGCGCACGCCCGGTGACGCCTATGACCAAACACCTCGTCCTGGTGGCCGGCAACATCGGCGCCGGCAAGACCTCCCTCACCGAACGCCTCGGGGCGCGCCTGGGCTGGCGCACCGCCTTCGAGTCCGTCGCCGACAACCCCTACCTGGCCGAGTTCTACGCCGACATGCGCGCCTGGTCGTTCCACCTGCAGGTCTTCTTCCTGGGCCACCGCGCCCAGCAGCACCTGGAGCTGGCGCGCGACCCGCGCTCGGCCATCGCCGACCGCAGCATCTACGAAGACGCCTTTATCTTCGCCCGCGCCCTGCATCACCTCGGCAACCTGAGCGAGCGCGATTACCAGTCCTACCGCGCCATCTTCGACCTGGTCATGGACGGCCTCCCCCGGCCGGACCTGCTGCTCTACCTGCGCGCGCCGGTGCCGATCCTGTTCGAGCGCATCCGGCGCCGGGGCCGCGGGATCGAGAGTGGCATCACCACCGATTACCTGGCCCTGCTCGACTCGTTCTACGAAGACTGGCTGCAGGCGTTCAGCCTGTGCCCGGTGCTGACCATCCAGACCGAGGACCTGGACTTCGTCCACAAGCCGCGCCACCTGGACCTCGTCGTCCAGCGCATCCAGGACAAACTGGCCGGCCGCGAGCTGGTGGTCTTCCCGCCCGACCCGGCCTGAGGCGCCGGCCTCCGCCCCAGGGCCGGGTGGTAAAATGAAAGTGCGATTCGAAGCGAGCCACGGAGGTAAGCAGTTATGGACACCCCAAATGAAAACGCCCTGACGGGCACGGTGGCTGTCAAACGCGGCCTGGCGCAGATGCTGAAGGGCGGCGTGATTATGGACGTAGTCACGCCGGAACAGGCCAAGATCGCGGAGGACGCCGGCGCGTGCGCCGTGATGGCCCTGGAGCGCGTCCCGGCCGATATCCGCGTCGCGGGCGGCGTGGCGCGCATGAGCGACCCGGAAGTCATCCTCAAGATCATGGACGCCGTCACCATCCCGGTGATGGCCAAGTGCCGCATCGGGCATTTCGTCGAGGCGCAGGTGCTGGAGGCCCTCGGCGTGGACTACATCGACGAGTCCGAAGTGCTCACGCCGGCCGACGAGGAACACCACGTCAACAAGCATCCTTTCAAAGTGCCGTTCGTGTGCGGCTGCCGCAACCTGGGCGAGGCCCTGCGCCGCATCGCCGAAGGCGCGGCCATGATCCGCACCAAGGGCGAGGCCGGCACCGGCGACGTGGTGGAGGCGGTGCGCCACGCCCGCGCCGTGCTGGGGGAGATCCGGCGCCTGCAGACTATGGCGGAGGAGGAAGTGTTCACCTACGCCAAGGAGATCGGCGCGCCGTACGAGCTGGTCAAAGAGACGCGCGACCTCGGCCGCCTGCCGGTGGTCAACTTTGCGGCCGGCGGCATCGCCACCCCCGCCGACGCCGCCCTGATGATGCAGATCGGCGTGGACGGCGTCTTCGTCGGCTCCGGCATCTTCAAGTCCGGCAACCCGGCCCGGCGCGCCAAGGCCATCGTCGAGGCCACCACCCACTTCCGCGACGCCCGGATCATCGCCGAGGTCAGCCGGAATCTGGGCGAGCCCATGGTCGGCCGGACGGCGGCCAGCCTGCCCGAGTCCGAGCAACTGGCCGTGCGCGGCTGGTAACTTGAGTGGACAGTGATCACTGATCACTGTCCACTGTCCACTGTCCACTATCCACTGCTGTCATGAAGATCGGGGTCTTAGCCCTTCAAGGGGATTTCGCCGAGCACCTCGCCATGCTGCGCCGGATCGGCGCGGACGCCGTGGAGGTCCGCCTGCCCCGTGAACTGGAGGGGCTGGCCGGCCTGATCATCCCCGGCGGCGAATCGACGACCATCGGCAAGCTGGCGGTCACCTTCGGCCTGCTGGAGCCGCTGCGCGCGTTCGCCCAGGCCCGGCCGGTGTGGGGCACCTGCGCGGGCGCGATCTTCCTCTCGCGGGACGCGCGCCGGGACCAGCCGCTGCTGGGCGTGATGGACATCACCGTCGCCCGCAACGCCTTCGGCCGGCAGGTGGACAGCTTCGAGATTGACCTGGACGTGCCGGCGCTGCTCCATGCCGGCAACGGCCGGCCGCGCCCCTTCCACGCGGTCTTCATCCGCGCGCCCCTGATCGAGAGCGTGGGGCCGGAGGTCGAAGTGCTGGCCCGGTTGCCGGAAGGCCAGGCGTCCGGCCGCATTGTCGCCGCGCGCCAGGGGCTCCGGCTGGCGACGTCTTTCCACCCGGAACTGACCGGCGACGACCGGTTCCATCGCTACTTTCTGAGCCTGGCGGCCGCCTGACGGACGGCCCGCGGCCCTTAAACACAGCGGGCAGGCCAACGCGTTTCGCGTCGCCTGCCCGCTGTGCGCCTGGGAGAGGCTTGGGAGGAGGAGAGGAGAAGCTTGTGAGCCCGGCGGGACCGCCAAATCCCTGTTGCCTGCCCACGGGAGAACTGTGCCCAGTATCGCGTTTTTCGGCCGGCGCCTCATCCGGCCCCGGCCCGATTGCGGCTCCGACTTTGGGCCTCCGCCGAAAGGCGGAGGCCGGCGCGCCGGCGTTCCGCTAAGCGGGGGCAGCCATGGCGACGGCTGAATTTACGGCCTACGATATCGTCCCCGGCGACCGGCGCTCGCCGCTGCGCTGGGTGCTCTCGCACGCCCGGCGGCACCGCTGGGCGCTGGTCTCGCTGTTCTCCGGCGCCGTCGTCAACGCGGCGCTGGCGGCCGTCGTCCCGCTGCTGGTCGGCGTGGCCTTCAGCGCCATCACCCGGTCCGAGCCGGATTACGCCACGCTGGGCTGGGTGGCGGTCTGGATCATCGTCTCCCAGGTGGTGCGCGGCGTCTGGCAGCTGGGGCGCAACTTCGGCGCGGAGCTGATCGGGCAGCGGCTGGAGCGCGACACGCGCGCCGAGCTGTACGCCAGCCTGCTCGGCAAGAGCATGACCTTCCACAGCCTGCGGCCGGTGGGCGAGATCATGGCGCGCGCCACCAACGACGTGCGCGAGATCAACCTGATGCTCAACCCCGGCATCAACCTGATCGTCGGCTCGGCCAACTTCCTGTTGATGCCCCTCCTGGTCGCACCGACGATCCACCCGGCCCTGGTCGCCACGCCGCTCGTGTTCGTGATCGGCTACTGGCTGGCCCTCATCCGCTACATGCGCGAGCTCAACCCGGCGACCGAGCATGTGCGCGCCAGCTTCGGCCACCTGAACGCCCGGCTGGAGGAGGCGCTGGAAGGCATCGAGACGGTGAAGGGCGCGGCCCGCGAGGCGCAGGAGGTGGAACGGTTCGACGAGAACCTGGCCGCCTGGCGCGCCGCCTACGTGCGCCAGGGCGAGATCGAGGCCCGCTACCTCCCGCTGCTGCTGCTGGCGCTGGCCCTGGCGTTCGGCTTCCTGCACTCCCTGCTGCTCTTCCAGGCCGGGGCCGTCGCGGCCTCCCAGGTGGTCTCGTACAACTCGCTGCTGCTGCTGTTCGGCTTCCCGACCTTCATCTCGCTCTTCGCGTTCTCGCAGGTCTCATCCGGGCTGGCCGGCGGGCGGCGGCTCCTGGAACTCATCAACGCCGAGACCGAGCTGGACCAGAACCCGTCCGGCTACGCCGCCCCGATGCAGGGCGCGGTGACGTTTGAAGACGTCGCCTTCGCCTACGACGGCGAGCCCGTCCTGCGCGACCTGACCTTCCGCGTGCGGCCGGGCCAGACGGTGGCCGTCGTCGGGCAGACCGGCGCCGGCAAGACCTCGCTGATCAAGCTGATCAACCGCACCTACGACGTCACCGCCGGCCGGGTGCGCGTGGACGGCGTGGACGTGCGCGACTGGAACCTCGAATCGTTGCGCCAGCAGATCAGCATCATCGAGCAGGACCTGTTCCTGTTCTCGCGCACCATCGCCGAGAACATCGCCTTCGGCAAGCCGGGCGCGACGCTGGACGAGATCGAGGCCGCCGCGCAGGCCGCCCAGGCGCACGAGTTCATCCGCTCGTTCGAACGCGGCTACCAGACCGTGGTCGGCGAGCGCGGCGTGATGCTCTCCGGCGGCCAGCGGCAGCGGATCGCGCTGGCGCGCGCCTTCCTCACCGACCCGCGCCTGCTGATCCTGGACGACTCGACCAGCGCCATCGACAGCGCCACCGAAGACCAGATCCAGCGCGCCATCTTCCGGGCGGCCGCCGGGCGGACGACGTTCCTCATCACGCACCGGCTCTCGCAGATCCGCTGGGCGGACCTGATCCTGGTGTTGCGCCGGGGGCGGCTGGCGGCGGCCGGCTCGCATGAGGCCCTGCTGGCGCAGAGCGAGGCGTACCGGCGGATATTCGCGCGCTACCAATAGGCCACAAACCGCATGGGTTTTTTCGGCAACCTCGACCCGGAAGCCTACGACCGGACGTACACCGACGCGCAGCTGGTGGGGCGGATGGCGCGCTATTTCGCCCCGCACGGCCGCCGGCTGGCCGTCATCGCCGTCACGCTGGGCCTCACCGCGCTGCTGGACGCCGCCTTCCCCCTCGCCGTCGCGCGCGGCGTCTCGGCGCTGGCCGAGGACCCCGGACTGGATCTCATCCTGCTGCTCTTCGGCGCCGTGCTGCTGGCCGGCACGTTCTCGTGGGGCGTCAACTATGTGCGCCGGCGCCTGACCACGCGCACGATCGCGGACGTCATCGTCCACCTGCGCCGCGACGCCTTCCAGGCCACGGTCGCGCACGACCTGTCGTTCTACGATGAGTACAGCTCCGGCCGCATCGTCAGCCGCATCACGTCCGACACGCAGGAGTTCGCCAACGTCACGGTGCTGGTGGCCGACACCATCAGCCAGATCATCCAGATCGGGCTGCTGACGGCGGTGCTGGCGTCCATCAGCGGGTCGCTGACCGTGGCGCTGTGGCTGACCACGCCGGCCGTGCTGCTGGTGGCCGTCGCCTTCCGGCGGCTGGCGCGCTACGTCACCCGCCAGGGCAACCGCGCCATGGCCAACGTCAACGCCGCCATCCAGGAGACGGTCTCCGGCATCTCGGTGGCCAAGAACTTCCGCCAGGAGCGCGAGGTGTACGCCGAGTTCCTGGCCGTCAACCGGCAGTCCTACGCCATCAACGTGCGGCGCGGCTTCGTGCTGGCGGCCGTCTTCCCGGCGCTCAACGCCGTGGCCGGGTTCTCGTCGGCGCTGCTGGTCTACCTGGGCGGGCTGTCGGCCGGGGCGGGCGCCATCGACGCCGGCGCCTGGTACCTGTTCATCCAGAGCGTGGACCGCTTCTTCTTCCCGTTCATCAACCTGGCTTCGTTCTGGAGCCAGGTGCAGGCCGGGCTGTCGGCGGCCGAGCGCGTCTTCGCCCTGATCGACGCCGAGCCGGTGGTGAAGCAGACGGCGGCGGTCCGGCCCGCGGCGCTGCGCGGCGAGATCGAGTTCCGCCGGCTGAACTTCCGCTATTCCAGCAAGGAGACGGTGCTCACCGACTTCTCGCTCCACATCCGGCCCGGCGAGACCGTGGCGCTGGTGGGGCACACCGGCGCGGGCAAGAGCTCCATCGCCAAGCTGATCGCGCGCTTCTATGAATTTCAATCCGGGGAACTGCTGATCGACGGCCAGGACCTCCGCCGCTTCGACCTGCCGGCTTACCGCCGGCAGCTGGGCATCGTCTCCCAGGTGCCGTTCCTGTTCGCGGGCACCGTGCTGGACAATATCCGCTACGCAAGGCCGGAGATTGCCGAAGCCGACGTCGAACGACTGGCGCGCCAGATCGGGGGCGGCGAATGGCTGGAGACCCTGCCGGACGGCCTGCACACGCCCGTCGGCCAGCGCGGCGCGAAGCTCTCGCTCGGCCAGCGCCAGCTCGTCGCCCTGATGCGCGTGCTGGTGCAGCGGCCGGCCATCTTCATCCTGGACGAGGCCACCGCCAGCGTGGACCCGTTCACCGAGGAGCAGATCCAGCAGGCGCTCGACCTGATCCTGCACCGCAGCACGGCCATCATCATCGCCCACCGCCTCTCCACCGTGCGCGCCGCCGACCGGATTGTGGTGTTAAGGCGAGGTCAGATCATCGAGGAGGGGAACCACGACTCCCTGCTGGCGCAGGGCGGCCACTACGCCGAACTGTATAACACCTACTTTCGCCATCAGAGTCTCGAGGCGATCCAGGCGTTCGGCGCGTACCGCCGGGCGGCGGCGGATTGAGGCCGGGCGGACGGGTTGGGGCGTGGGGGTCCAGCCTGCGCCCGGGTCGGCTCAGGCCTTCGCCGGGTGCGTGGTCCGGTACCGCCAATCCACCAGGAACAGGATCCCGATCACGCTCAACGGAGCCAGCAAGATCAGCACCGTCGCCCAGTTCACACCGAACTTCGCCAGGAAGAACGCGCCCAGCACCAGGAACAGGACCCCGCCGAAGCGCTCCCAGCGCCAGGCGATGGCCAGCGCGATCAGGATCAGCCAGGTGGGGAGGAGGTGGATGGTGAAGGCCAGGAGCGCCTCCCAGAACGTGTAGCCCTCCGCGAAGACGTCCAGCGCGAACAGGCCGACGAAGACGGCGGCCAGGATCGCCAGGACGCGGGGCGTCCAGAAGAGAAAAGTTTTCATCGTGACCTCCGCGCCGTGCAGCAGCTTGATTTCAGTCTACACCCAAAATCGGCCTGAAACGGCGCGGGACGGCGCCTGTGAGCCGGCGGTCGCCCTGCGCCGGAAGATCGGATCAAGCCGATGCGTTTGGTCATAAACAGGCCCTGAAGCGGTTATCATGGGGCGCAGACTGACGAGGAGACCGGCTATGCGTTTGCTCATCAAGAACGTGGACGTCATCACCCTGGACGCGGCCGGGACGGTCCGGCGCGGCGTGGACATCGGCCTCCAGGGCGGGCGCATCGCCTTCATCGGCGCGGCCCCGGCGGAGTTCCAGGCGGACGACGTGATCGACGGCTACAACCACGTGGCCGCGCCCGGATTCTTCAACGCCCACTGCCATGCGCCCATGACCTTCGAGCGCGGCTGGGCCGAGGACCTGCCGCTCGACCGCTGGTTCAACGAGCGCATCTGGGTGGCGGAGAGCGCGCTCACTTCGGACGACGTCTACTGGGGCGCGGCCCTGGCGGCGTGCGAGATGATCCGCTCCGGGTGCGTGGCCTTCAACGACCATTATTTCTATATGGACCGCGTGGCCGAGGTGGTGGCGCAGTCCGGGATGAAGGCCACGCTGACCTGGTGCCAGTTCGGGATCGGCGCGGACAAGGAGATCGGCGCGGACCTGGCCGGGACGCTGAGGTTCGTGGACCGCTGGCAGGGGCAGGCGGAGGGGCGCCTCCGCGCAGCGCTCGGCCCGCACTCGCCCTATGTCTGCCCGCCGGAGTTCCTGCGCGAGGTCAGCGCGCTGGCGCGCGAGCGCGGCCTGCCGCTGCACATCCACCTGGCCGAGTCGCAAGAACAGGTGGACAACTCGCTCGCGGCGCACGGCCTGACGCCGACCGCCCATCTGGAGGCCTGCGGCGTCTTCGACGGGCCGTGCGTGGCCGCGCACGCGCTCTACCTGACCGACGACGACGTGCAGATCCTGGCCCGGCGCGGCGTGAGCGTGGCGCACTGTCCGATCAC
>DAOUAB010000153.1:0-20276 GCA_034434015.1 Anaerolineales bacterium | reverse complement strand
CTGCTCATCGCCGACGAGCCGGTCTCGATGCTGGACGTCTCGGTGCGGGCCGAGATCCTGAACCTGCTCCGGGACCTGCGCCGGGCGCGCGGCATCAGCCTGCTCTTCATCACCCACGACCTGAGCACGGTGGCGTATTTCGCCGACCGCATCGCGGTGATGTACCTCGGCCGCATCGTCGAGCTTGGCCCGACGCGCGCCGTGCTGGAGGACCCGCGGCACCCCTACACCCGGGCGCTGCTCTCGGTGGTGCCGGTGCCCAACCCGCGCCTGCGCCGCCAGCGCGTCATCCTGCAAGGCGAGACGCCTAACCCCCTCCAGGTCCCGACCGGCTGCCGCTTCCACCCGCGTTGCCCGGCCGTCTTCGCGCGTTGCCCGCACTTCGACCCGGCGCTGACGCCCGTCGGCGACGGCCACGCCGCGGCCTGCCTGCTCGTCGCCCCCCGGTAGGCGCTAGAGAATTCCCCTCAGCGTCAGCAGCGCGCCGACGATGAAGAGCGGCACGCCGACGATGGCGCCGACGATGGTCAGGCTGACCAGGACGCCGACCAGCATCAGCACCAGGCCAAGCACCATCGCCACAAAGCGCCCGACCATTTCCACGATCGTCGCCAGCAGGCGCCAGAGCGCCGTCACCGGCCACGCGATCCAGGCGAGAGAGTGTGATTTCTGGGTCATTGGAGGTCACCTTTCTTCGTGCGCCTTCCCGGAATGTATTCCAGCGCACACCTCCTCTACGTCCCCGCGAAGATCGGGTTGTATCCGAATATTCTGTAAATAAAAATGGATGTTGACAGCCAGAAAGAACTGGCCTAATATGGTGATTGCCAATGTGACCGGTCACATAAGCCAAAATTATCATAGTCATGCGATCTCGACCGACTATCCGCGACGTTGCCGCCCGGGCCGGCGTCTCCCGTCAGACGGTCTCGCGCGTCATCAACGGTGATCAGCGCGTCGCTGATAGTACCCGGGTACTGGTGGAGCGGGCGATTGCGGCCCTTCAGTATCGCCCAAACGTCATCGCCCGCTCGATGGCCCAGGGCCGGACGCGCACGCTGGCCTGCCTGTCTCCCAACCTCACCGACTTCACGTTCGCGCAAATCATCGAAGGCGCCGAGGCCGAGGCGCGCCAGCACGGCTATTTCCTGCTCTCATCGTCGGCCCCCGATTCCGTAACCTTCGCCGCCCTGGTTGAGCAGCTGGTCATGCACCGCCGGGTGGACGGCGTCCTGGTCATCAATCCCTATATCGACGACCGCTACCGTCACATCGTATCCGAGACGCCCGTGGTCCTGATCGGCTCGCGCTCGCGTGACCGCGCCCTGAGCTCCATTTGCCTGGACGACCACAACGCGGCCCGCGCCGCCGTGGGCCACCTGATCGGCCTGGGGCATCGCCGCATCGCCATGATCCACGGCCCGCTCGCCGAGGACTGCTCGCAGGACCGCAACGCCGGCTACGCCGCCGCCCTGCAGGCTGCCGGCCTGCCGGTGGATCCCGGCCTGATCGTCGGCGGCGACTGGTCGGCGACCTCCGGCGACCTGGCGGCGCGGCAGTTGCTGGCCGGCGGAGCGTCGTTCACGGCTCTGTTCGCCCAGAACGACCGCATGGCCGTCGGCGCCATCCGCGCGCTGCGCGAGGCCGGCCGGCGCGTGCCGGAGGACATCTCCGTGATGGGTTTCGATGATATCCCGCTGGCCTCCTATTTCGATCCGCCGCTGACCACGATGCGCCAGGACATGCCCGGCATCGGCCAGCGGGCGGCCCAACTTCTGATCCGCGCGCTCGAGGCGTCCGAGGCGGCGCCCGAGCACGTCAGCGCGCCGGCCGAGCTGGTTGTGCGGCAGTCCACGGCCAGCCCGGTCGGACGGCCCTGACCACCCGTGTCGTGAGGTCAGGCCAGCGTGGCCTGATCCTGGAGAGGAGGTGAAGCCAAGTCGCGTCTGCCCTGGATCTACGCCCGGCTGTATCCCGTTCCGAACCCGATTTCACAATGAGGAGTAGCCCTTCATGAAGCACAATACTCTTTGGCGTTTGGTCTGTGCCATCCTGGTGGTCGGCCTGGCGCTGACCGCCTGCGCCCCGGCGGCGACGCCCACGCCGCAGCCCACCCAGGCCCCGGCCACGGAGATCGAACTGCGCTGGCGCACCCGCCCGGATAACAAAGAAGAGGCCGACGTCTACGCCGGTATCAGCGACGCCGTGGCCGCCAAACTCGGCTACAAGCTGACCTACGAGCCGGGCGGCACCGAGACCGCCAGCTACCAGGACCAGCTCATCACCGAGATTGAGGGCGGCACCGCCCCGGATGTCTTCTGGATTCCGGGCACGGACATTGCCCGCTTTGCCAAGGGCGGCTATATCCTGAACCTGTCCAGCGTCGCCGCCGGCTTCGACCCGGCCGCCTTCTACCCCGGCCCGATGTTCCACCTCACCTACAACCCCGCCAACGGCCAGAGCGGCGCGAACAGCGGCGCATTGTGGGGCCTGCCGCGCGACGTCTCGACCTTCGTCCTGTACCTGAACCTGGACCTGCTCAACGAGGCCGGCGCCGATGACCCGCGCGAGCTGGCCAAGGCCGGGAACTGGACCTGGGACACCTTCGCCGAAGTGACCGCCAAGGTGGCGGCGCTGGGCGGCGAGAAGTACGGCTACGGCGCCTCCAACTGGTGGGGCCCCTATGGCGTGTGGGTGAACGCCGCCGGCGGCAGCTTCTTCACCGCCGACCGCAAGGGCTGCGCCATGAACACGGACGCCGCCCGGACCGGCCTGGAGTTCATGCAGAAGCTGTACAGCGAGCCGAACTGGGCCGTGCCCTACGGCGACGACGCCGAGGCCGCCTTCCGCGCCGGCAACGTGGCCATGTTCCAGAACGGCCGCTGGGCCACCCCCGGCGTGCGCACGGTGACGTTTAAGTACGACGCCGTCGAACTGCCCAACGGCCCGGCCGGCACCCCCCGCAACTGGCTGTTCTGGGGCGCGTACGTCGTCAACGCCAAGACCCAGCATCCCGAGGAAGCCTGGAAACTGGTCGAGGCCCTGACCCAGGCCGACATCCAGGGCCAGATCGCGTCGCGCGGCACCAACATCCCCAGCCGCGTGAGCCAGGAAGCGCTGGACGCGTTCCTGACCTTCACCCCGCCGGACAACGGCCAGGCGTTCCTGAACGGCATCGCCGACGCCGCCAAGCCGACGGCCGAAGGCCCGCTGTGGGACGGCGACTGGCCGAAAGTGGACAGCATCTACGGCAATGCCGTGACCGCCGTGGTCAACGGCGAACGCACCGTGGATGACTTCATCGCCAAGATCTGCGACGAGGCCGCGCCCGCTTTCAGCCAGTAACGTCTTCGCTCCACAGGGGCGGGCGGACTCTCGCCCGCCCCTGTCCTTTTGCGGGAGGCATCGCCTATGGCCGCCGGCGCGCGTTCCTCGCCCAGTCACTCCCCTGGCTGGCAGTCCACGCAAACCTCGCTGAACCTGATCATGGTCTGGCAGGGCGCGCTCGCCCTGGGCCTGGCCGCCGCCGCGCTGGGGGCCGCCGCCGGGCCCTGGCTGGCGGACCAGTCCGCCTTCCTGCGCTCCGGCGCGGCGGCCCTGCTCGGCCTGGGCGCGCTGGCTAGCGGTTACGCGGTCTGGGCGCTGGCGCAGCGCCGGCCGGCCGGCCGCGTCGCCGCGGTGCTGGTGAACTACCTGGCGGCGGTCCTCGCGCTCCTGCTGGCCCTGCACGTGCTCGGCGTATATCTGGCCCTCGACGCGCTGGCCGGCACCTTCGGGCGCGGCCTGCCGTGGCTGGGCGTGGTCTTCCTGGGTTATCTGGTCGGCACACTCGGCGACCGGTTCGAGGGCACGCCGCGCGAGCGCCTGCCGCGCGAGATCGGGCGCTGGGTGATGATCGCGGGCCTGCTCGGCTTCCTGTACGCCGTGGACGCGATCTCCGGCCTGATCTGGTTCACGGGGCAGCTGGCGGCCCAGCCGCTGGGGGCGGGCCTGCTCGTGCTCGCCGCGGTCTGCGCGGCGGTGCTGCGCCTGGCCTGGAGCCGCGCCGTGGCGGAGAGCCTCAACGCCAGCCACATGCAGGAAGAACTGCTCAACGGCTATATCTTCCTCTCGCCGAATTTGCTGGGTTTCCTCATCTTCTTCGCCGGGCCGCTGATCCTCTCGCTCTATATCAGCACCACCACCACGCGCGGCGCGGAGCGCGACATTTTCGTCGGCCTGGACAACTATGTCCGCATCTTCAACGTCACCATCCAGCCGCTGGCCTCGCCGGACCAGCCGGCGCGTGAGGTGGTGGACGTCGCCCGCTACACCGAGGCCTTTCGCGTGCAGGCCGGCGGCCGGGCCTGGCTGGTGGCCGCCCAGGAGCCGCGCTTCTGGATTGCGCTGCGCAACACGCTCGTCTTCGTCGTCCTGGCCGTGCCGCTGAGCGTCATCCCGGCGCTCATCCTGGCCACCATCCTCAACAGCAAGCTGCCCGGCATGGCCGTCTACCGCGCCATCTTCTTCATCCCCAGCATCGCGGCCGTGGTCGGCATCGCCCTGGTCTGGCGCTGGCTGTACGACAGCACCACCGGCTGGATCAACTACTTCATCACGCTGGCCGTTCAGGCGGCGAACAGCCTGGGGATGGCCGCGACGGATCCGCGCATCCAGTGGCTGAACAGCGCCGATACCGCCCTGCTGGCGGTCGCTATCATGGCCGTCTGGCAGACGACGGGCTTCAACAGCGTGCTTTTCCTGGCCGGCCTGCAAAACGTGCCCGGCGAGCTGTACGAGGCGGCCACGGTGGACGGGGCCGGCAGCCTCCAGAAGTTCTGGGGCATCACGCTGCCGATGCTGGCGCCGACCACGTTCTTTGTGGTCAGCACCACCACGATCGCGGCCCTGCAGGTCTTCGAGCAGGTTTATATTTTGACCAACCCGCCGGGCAGCCCGTCCGATGCGACGCTGACGCTGGTGCTCTACCTGTATCAGGAAGGCTTTAACCGCTTCGACTTCGGCTTCGCGGCGGCTGTGGCCTGGGTGCTGTTCGCCGTGATCTTCCTGTTCACGCTGGTGCAGTTCCAGCGCAACCGCCAGTCCAGCCTGTACGAAGGGTAGGCCCACCATGTCCTATCGCCTGGTCACTTTCCTGCAGAACGGCCTGATTTACGCGGTCCTGACCTTTTTCGGGATCGTGATGATCTTCCCCTTCATCGTGATGCTGACCACGTCGCTCAAGGAGCCGGCGGACTCCTATGCTTACCCGCCGCGCCTCCTGCCGCGCGACCCGCAGACGGCGCTGGTCGAGGGGTTCACAGATCCCCTGCCCCTGTACGACCTGACGGTGGACGGGGCGACGCGCCGGCTGGCGCTGGCGGCCACCGACGCCCGTGTGGGTGTGTACGCCGCGCCCGGCGACCTGACGACGACCTACGAGCGCTCGTTGCGCGACGTGAAAGCGGCGGGCGGCGCGCTCAATCAGAAGACCATTGTCGTGAACGGCGTCGAACAGAAAGTGTGGGAGATCGTCGAAAACGGCCAGACGCTGGAGGTCATCCAGCTCGAGCAGAAGGCGCTCGGCCGCTTTGTGGACCCGGCGGACCCGGCCGCCGAGCCGGTCATCGCCGATGTCCGGCAGGCGCGCCAGGCGCTCAACCTCACCTGGCACCCGGAAAACTACGCGCGCGTCACCGAGCTGGGCGGCCTGGACCGCAGCCTGACCAACACCGCCCTGGTCACCCTCCTGGTCGTCGTCGGCCAGCTGGCCACCTCGGTCGTCGGCGGCTACGCGTTTGCGCGCCTGCGCTTCCCGGGCCGCGATAACCTCTTCCTGGTCTACCTGGGCACGATCATGATCCCGTTCGTGGTCCTGATCATCCCGCTCTATCGGCTGATGGTCCTTATCGGCTGGGTGGACCGGCTGGCCGCCCTGATCCTGCCCTGGGTCTTCACGGCCTACGGCACCTTCCTGATGCGCCAGTTCTTCATCACCATCCCCAAGGAACTGGAGGAGGCCGCGCTGATCGACGGCGCCTCGCGCCTGGAGATCCTCCGGCGCATCTTCATCCCGGCCAGCGTGCCGGCCCTGGCCACCCAGGCCACGTTCACGTTCCTGTACGCCTGGAACAGTTTCGTCTGGCCGCTGGTGATCATCAACACCGGCAACGAGGCCAATCACGTCCTGACGCTCTCGCTGAGCATCCTGCGCGGCCGCGCCACGGAGGCCCCGAACCTGATCCTGGCCGGCGCCGCCATCTCGGTGCTGCCGCCGCTGATCGTCTTCCTCCTGGCCCAGCGCTACTACATCGCGAGCGTGACCTCGTCCGGCGTGAAGGGGTAGGGGCCGGCCGCCGGGGTACAATAAGCAGCGGGACGTTTATTCTCCGAATGACGACGGATGACCGACGACGGACGACCGGCCTGGTCGTCGGTCGTCCGCCGTCTGCCGTCGCGCAAGACTGTGCCAGATTATTTGTTAGGCATTGACCAGGGCACCAGCGGGAGCCGGGCGCTGATCCTGGACCGCGACGGCCAGGCGCGCGGCTACGGGTATCAGCCCGTCGTGCGCCGGCATCCGCATCCGGACTGGGTGGAGCAGGACCCGGTCGCCCTGAAGATCGGCGTGCGCGGCGCCATCCTGGAAGCTCTGAAGCAGGCCGGCTGCGCCATGGCCGACATCGCCGCCTGCGGCATCGCGTCGCAGCGCGACACGGACTTCGTCTGGGACGCGCGCACCCGCCGCCCGCTGGCCGACGCGATCACCTGGCAGGACCTGCGCACCCTCCCGCTCGAGGACAAACTCCGCCGCTGGCCGGCCTCGGCCGAGGCGCGTCGGCGCCTGGGCTACTGGCCCGGCCCGTACAGCGCCGCCCTGCACCTCAAATGGCGCTTGCAGAACCAGCCCGCCGTGCAGGCCGCCGCGCGCGCCGGCACGCTGCGGGTCGGCCTCTCGGCCCTGTGGCTGCTCAACGCGCTCGGCGAGCCGGCCGGCCATCTCACGGATGTCTCCCTGGCCCAGTCCATGTGCCTGTACGACTTCCGCGCCGGCGGCTACTGGCCGGAGTGGCTGGAGTGGCTCGGGGTGCCGGCCGCTGCCCTGCCCCAGGTCGTCCCGACCGTCCATGAGTTCGGAACGCTGTCCATGGACGGCGTGCCTGTGCCGGTGCTGGCCCTCATCGGCGACCAGCAGGGCGCGCTCTTCGGCTACGACTGCCGCCAGCCCGGCGACGCCGAGTGTACGCACGGCACCGCTACTTTCGTCAACGTCTGCCTGGGCGACCAGGCCCCGGCCTCCGAGACGATCAAGGTCTATGTGGCCTGGAAACTGGACGGCCGCGCCACCCACTGCCTGGAGGCCGACACCACCGTCACCGGCGCGGCCGTGCGCTGGATGCGCGAGAGCGCGCACCTCTTCGAGCAGGACCATGATCTGGGCGACCTGGCCGGTTACGTCCCGGACGCCGGCGGCGTGATCTTCGTCCCGGCCTTCACGGGCCTGAACGTGCCCTACAATGACCGCGAGGCGCGCGGCACGCTCTTCGGCCTGACGCTCGGCCACGACCGCCGGCACATCGCCCGCGCGTTCCTGGACTCCATCGGCTTCCAGTTGCGCGCCATCCTGGAGACGATCCGGGCCGAGGCCGGGCTGGGCGTCGCGCGGCTCAACGTCGGCGGCGGCCTCTCGGCCAGCGACCTGGCCTGCCAGATCCAGGCCGACTGGCTCGGCGTCCCGGTCGTGCGGCCGGAGTTCAAGGAGACCACCGCCCGCGCCGCCGCGCTCCTGGCCGGGCTGGGCGCCGGCTTCTGGCGCAGCCCCGCCGACCTTCCGCCGCTGCCCGGCGCCCGCGCCGTGTTCGAGCCGCGCCTCTCCGCCGATCAGCGGGACGCGGGCTACGCCGCGTGGCAGCGCGCCGTCCGCACCGTCCAGACCTGGGCCCATAGCCCCTAACCCGCCTCCCCTGGTCATCATGAAACTCGGCATCTGCTACTACCCCGAACACTGGCCCGAGGCCCGCTGGGCCGCCGACGCGGCCTGGCTGAAGACGCTGGGCATCTCGATCGTGCGGATGGCGGAATTTGCCTGGTCGCGCCTGGAGCCGGCCGAGGGCCGCTTCGACTGGGCCTGGCTCGACCGCGCCGTCGACGTGTTCGCGCGCGAGGGTTTCGAGGTCGTCCTGGGCACGCCCACGGCGGCGCCGCCGGACTGGCTCTCCCACCACTATCCGAGCACGCTGCCCGTGGACAGCCAGGGCCGGCGCCGCAGGCCGGGCGGGCGGCGTCACTACTGCCCCAACAACGCCGACTACCGCGACCACACCCGCCGGATGGTCACGGCGCTGGCTGAGCGCTACGGCCGGCACCCGGCTGTGGTCGGCTGGCAGATCGACAACGAGTTCGGCGGCGGGGACACCGCGCGCTGTTACTGTCCCGTCTGCGCCGATCACTTCCGGCGCTGGGTCCAGGCGCGCTACGGTCAACTGGAAGCCCTCAACGCCGCCTGGGGCGCGGTCTTCTGGTCGGCCGAGTATCACGACTGGGCGCACCTCGAGCCGCCGATCCTCCATCTGGCGAAGCCGAACCCCAGCCTGGTCCTCGACTACTATCGTTTCTGCTCGGACTCGGTGGTCAACTACCAGCAGTTCCAGATCGACCTGCTGCGGGAGCGGGTTCCGGCCGCGCACTTCATCACCCACAACTTTATGGGCCTGTATCCGGACCTGAACTACTTCGACCTGGCGCGGCCGTTGAGCTTTGTGGCCTGGGACTCGTACCCGACCGGCAACGCCGACCGCTGGCGCCCGATGCTGTACGGCGATGAGCGTCCGCCGGCCTATGCCTTTGATGTCGGCGACCCGGACATCACGGCGTTCGCGCACGACCTGACGCGCGGCCTCTCGGGCCAGCCGTTCTGGATCATGGAGCAGCAGCCGGGGCACGTGAACTGGGGTCAGCTCAACCCCCTCATCCGGCCGGGAACGGTGCGGCTGTGGACGTGGCACGCCGCCGCCGCCGGCGCGGACGCGGTGGTGTATTTCCGCGAACGGGCGGCCCTGGACGCCCAGGAACAATATCACTCCGGCCTGTTGCACCATGACGGCACGCCGGACGTGGGCTACCGCGACGTCGAGCGCCTGCGCGGCGAGCGCGCGCTGCTGGAGGCGCTGACCGCCGGGCCGCCGCGGGCCGAGGCCGCTTTGCGGTGGAGCTACGACGACCTGTGGGCGCTTCAGCAGCAGCCTCACAGCCGCGAGTTCTCCTACCTGCGGCACCTGTTCGTTTACTACCGCGCCTTGCAGCGCCTGGGCCTGCCCGTGGACATCGTGCCGCCCGGGCGCGCGCTGACCGGCTACAAACTGTTCATCGCGCCCACGCTCCATCTGGCCGGCGCGGAGGAGGCCGCCCGACTGCGCGCTTTCGCCGAGGCCGGCGGGGTCGTGCTGCTGGGGGTGCGCTCCGGTTTCAAGACCGGGACCAACCGGGTCACGGATCAGCCCCTCCCGGGGCCTTTGCGCGACCTGGTCGGCGCGACGGTGACCGACTGGGGCGCGCTGCCGCCCGATCTGTCGGGTCTTAACTCTCCCTGGATCGAGGCCCTCGAACCCCAATCCGCCCGCGTTCTGAGACGCCATACTTCCGGCCCATACGCCGGGCGCGTCGCCCTCACCGAGAACGCGGTCGGCGCCGGCCGCGTGCTGTACTGCGGCTGGTTCCCGACCGTCGATCAGGCGCAGGCGCTGCTGGCGGACCTGGCCGCGCAGGCGGGTCTGGCGCGCCTGGTGGATGAGCCGCTGCCGCCCGGACTGCTGGCCTGTCGCCGCGGCGCCCACACCGTCCTGCTCAATTTCACCGATGAGCCTCGGCAGGCGCACGTGCTGGGGCGCGTGGTCCGGGTCGGCGCGCGCGATGTGGCCGTGCTCTCTGAGCGCGCGGAGGCATGAACGGCACCCTGGCCCTGGTGGGCAGCGGCGAATATCTGGCGCCGATGGAGCCGGTGGATCGGCTGCTGCTGGCTCGCGCGCTGGGTGAGCCGCGCGTGGTCTGCCTGCCGACGGCCGCCGCGCCCGACGGCCCTGCGGTGGCGGCCCGCTGGGCGCGCATGGGCGTGGAGCACTTCACGCGGCTGGGGGCGGCGGCGGAGTCGTTGCCGGTGCTGGACCGGGCCTCGGCCGACGACGCGGCGCTGGCCGACCGCGTCGGCGCCGCGAATTTCGTCTATTTGTCCGGCGGCAAGCCGGATTATCTGTACGCGACGCTCAAGGACACGCGGACGTATCGGGCTGTGTTAGGCGTGCTCGAGGGGGGCGGGGTGGTGGCGGGCTGCAGCGCCGGGGCCATGATCTGGGGCGGCGTTATCCCGCGCTTCCGGCTGATCACGCCCTTCCAGCCCGCGTTTGGGCTTGTGCCGGACACCGTGATCCTGCCGCACTTCGACGAGTTCCCGGGCGCGTTCGCGACCGCCGTTCACGCGGTCATGGGGGAGCGGACGCTGGTCGGCATTGACGGCGATACGGCCCTGGTGTGCTCCGCCGGCCGGTACACGGCGGCCGGCGCCGGGGGAGTCACGGTGTGGGACCGGCGAGGCCGGCAACGCTACACCGACGGCCAGGCGGTGCCGTTGGGCGCGGTTTGACGTGGAGCGTTGCGGCGCGGGGATGCGCCGCGGCGCCCGCTACGGCGCGGTGACCTCGTAGGTGAAGATCTGGTCCCCGGCCGGGTAATCGGCCTGCCCGTCGTTGACGGCCTCGGTGAACGTCAACTGCGTTTCCAGCGTCGTCGTGCCGCTCGGCCAGTCGTACACCACGGCCGTGAGGTAACGGCATTCCAGCCCGTCCGAGGAGCGGCCGTCGGCCATGTCGAAGGCCGCGATATTCACCGGCTCCCCGTTGATCCTGAACTCGTACTCCATCTTGGCGAGGTTTTCGCGCAGGATGGCGCGCGTGGTCGCGCACCAGTTAACACCCCACAGGAGCCTGGCGGCCCGGTCGTCCACTTTTAGGGTGTATTTCAGGCGCGCGCCGACCGTGTTCAGCTCCTCATACGAGTATTGTTCTTCCGCCAGCGCCTCCATGAACGGCGCGCCCTCCGCCTGCGCCACGCGCGCCTCGCGCGGGGTGCCGACCGTCGGGCCGCCGTCGGTTGTGCGGGGCGTGGCCGCCGTCCCGGGTTGGGGGGTGGTCCCCGGCGCCGTCGTCGCGGGCGCCGGCCGGGAGGTCGGCCCGGCCTGGCGGAAGAGGCGCTCGGGCAGGGTGGTCACGGTGGTGCAGGCCAGCGCCGCAAGCGTGAGCAGGGCGAAAACTATCCGGGGGAGGCGAGGCGTGCGTGACATGGCGTTATTTCTCTTCCAGAGAGAATTCGTAGCGGGCCGGCTCGGTAGTGAAGCGCGTCGCGCCGGAGACGGCCAGCGTGACGGTTTCGCCCCGGCCGAAGGTCAGCGTCACCTGGCCGCGGTTCTCGGCGTCGAGCGGCGCGCGCTCGACCGTCGTGCCATTCGGCCCCTGGCGGATAAGCTGCACGATGAAGCGCTGGGGCAGCACGTTGTCCATCCGCACGAAGCCCTGCGCTTCCCAGCCGTCGTCGCCGGCCTCGAAGTCCGTCTGGTAGCCCAGTTCAGGCACGCGGATGTCGTCCACCAGGAAGCCGGGGTTGTTGAGCGCGGCGTCGGTGATGTATTCGAAGCGCAGCAGCACCGGCCGGCCCGCATACTCGGAAAGGTCCACGACCTCCTCCACCCAGCCGTCTGACCGGCCGGTGTAGCCCCAGCCGAAGTTGGCGCCGGTCGGGTTGGCGCCGGTGGTGGACGGCGCGCGCAGGATGGTCCAGGTGCGGCCCGCGTCGGTGGAAACCTGCAGGTAGGCGTAGTCGTAGTTTTCTTCGATGTCCCACCAGGCGTCGTAGATCAGGGTCGCCGTGTCCAGGCCGGTGAAGTCGAAGGCGCGTGTGAGCGTGGTGACCGTCTCATCGCTGCGGTTGCTCCACTGCGCGTAGCGGCCGTCCGCCGGGGTCGCCGGGACGACGGGCACCACCCGATTGCCCTCGAACGTCAGCGTGTAGGCGCCCGCGCACTCGAAGCGATAGTAGTCCACGCCGTATTGAACCACCGTCTCCGAACGCGTCGCCACCGGGCAGCGGGTGAACTCGTCCGTCGTGGCCGTGGTCCGGAAACCGTCCAGGCGGCGGTAGACGTAGCGCCCGTCGCCCACGGCCGCGTCGTTCAGGTAGTTGGCGACGGCCCAGTCGGCGAAGACCTCCTCGGCGGTGAGCGGCCGGCCGGTGGCCGGGTCGGCCAGGCCGCGCCCGGCCAGGACGGCGTCGAGCGATTCCAGGCCGTTGTCCGGGTGCGCCACCAGCGCCCGGGTGGCCTCCTCGCCGAAGCGCTCCAGGAAATAGGTCAGAAAGAGGAAGGCGGCGCCGTAGTGCGGGATCGTGTCGCCGTCCGTCCAGGCGTTGAGCTGCAGGTCGGGGTCAAGGGTATAGCTCTGCGCGTAGCCCAGCGGCGAGTCGTAACCGTTGAGCAGTTCGGCCAGCATCGACGCGCCCTCGTTCAGCCAGGTGGTCTCGTTCGGGTCCTGGTGCCAGTGGATCATGTGCTGGAACTCGTGCGCCAGCGTGCTGGCCAGGTCCAGACTGGACGGGCTGGTGAGGTCGGCGTTGATGTAGAAGATCTCTTTCTCGTTGGAGTCGGTGTGCGCCAGCCGGGAGTACTCGTCCACCGACGAGTAGTAGCCGAGCGTGCTGAAGCCGATGCCGCGCACGTAGAGGATATACAGGCGCGGGTCGCCGTCCACGCCCGGCGTCCACTCCGAGCCGAAGAAGGCGCGGTTGGTGGGGTAAATCTCGTTCTGAAATACGTCCAGCAGCCGGCGCACGCCGCTGCGGTCCACGGCCAAATCCTCCTCGGCAAAGAAGTAGACGTTGTCGGTCCTCTCCACCAGGCGGGCGCGGACGGTGAAATTGGCCTCCGTGTCGCTGTTGTGGGCGTAGAACGTGAGCACGGTGTCGAGGGCATGGTCGGCCGGGACGGCCGCGACCGTGGCGGGGATATCGGGGATGCCCTTGAGGCGCGCGGCCACCTCGCGCAGGTCGCGCGGCGGCAGCGCCGCCTGCTTGAGCAGGTCCAGCGTCTCCGCGCCGGCCTGCGGGGGCGGCGTCGCAGTGGGTGTGGGGGACGGTCCGGGCGTGGCGGTGGGGGGCCGGGCGGTGGCGGGCGTCACCCCGGCGACGGCCGTGACGATGCCGGAGGCGCTGCGCGAGGTCTGAAAGAAGAGCAGGCCGCCGGCGCCCACGATCACCAGCGCGCAACAGCAGGCGGTGATGAGCGCCAGGAGGGCGCACAGCCCGATCCCAATTTTCGCGTCGCGGCTCATATCACGCCAACCAGAGTTTGCGCTGCGGCTTGCTCAACCACTCGATCCCGGCCTCGGTCACCAGCACGTCCTCCTCCAGCCCGATATAGCCGCGCCGGGTGACGTACGTCCCCAGCTCCAGCGTATAGACCTGTCCGGCCTCCACCCGGCCGAACGGCGACCGGCCGTAACGGTCCCACTGCGGGCCGAGCAGGGTCGCGCCGTCGTGGGCCACGCGGCCCAGTTGATGGCCGAGCGCGTGCTGATACTCGGGGAAGCCGGCCCGGACGAGCGCCGCGCGCGCGGCGGCGTCCACCTCCCAGCCGGCCGCGCCGGGCCGCAGGGCGGCGGCGCCGGCGTCCAGGGCGGCCCAGCAGGCCTCCCAGGCCGCGCGCACGTCGTCCGGGGCGTGGCGTTCGCCGCGCGCCAGGAAATACCAGTTGCGCTGCAGGTCGGAGCAGAAGCCGTCGCGCCTGACGCCGAAGTCGATGTGCAGGAGCTGGCCGCGCGCCGTCTTGCACGCGCCGGGCATCACGTGGCCGGCCGGCGAGTCCGGGCCGGCGTTCACCACCGGGCAGTACGGCGCGTCCCAGGCCGTGCCCAGCCCCAGCCGCTCGCGTTCGGCGTGCATGCGCGCGGCGATCTGGGCCTCGGTCAGGCCGGGCCGCAGGAAGCCGTCAACGATGGCGAAGATTTTCTCCGTGATCCGCACCGCGCGCCGCAGCCGGTGGAGCTCGATCGGCGACTTGCGCCCGCGCAGGGAAGCGATGAAATTCTCGGCCGACACGAGCCGGTCCGCGTAGGGCGTGCCCGCCAGGGTCTCGCGCAGCGTCAGCCACAGGCCGTGGGTCAGGCCGTCGGCGGCCGGGTCGCTCTCGGAGTAGTTGACGGCGATAGCGCGCGGCGCCAGGCGCTCGATGGTCTCACGCAGCGCCGGGCGGAGGCTCTGGTCGTAGCCGATGACCTCCGTGTAGGCGCCCAGCGCGCGGACGTTCTCGGCGTCGTAGCGGCCGACGATGGCCACGCGTTCGCCGCCGCGGCTGACCAGGAAAGCCGAGTGCCAGGTCATGTCCAGGCCGGCCACCAGGGCCAGGCCGGGGTCGGCCGTCAGCGACGTCTCGCGCACGAACGTCAGCCAGAGGTCCAGGTCGTGCTCGTTCAGCAGCGCGACGGCCTGGTCGAGTTTTTCGCGGATGAGAGCGAACTCCATACTACTTTTTCCAGTTTGCGGCCATGACCTGACCCAGCGCCACGCCGTAGAGCTTCTCCAGCCGGTCGGCCATGTCGGCGCGCCCGTTCTGGCGCAGGTTCTCGGCCAGGTAGTTGAGCGTGCTGACCAGCTCGGGCGTGATCTCGTTCGCGCGCGCCTGGAGCGCGGCCTCCGCCTCGGCGTCGGTCGGCAGGTCGAGCAGCTCGTTGACCAACTTGATTTCGGGCGGGGCGGACTCCTGGATCAGGCGGTGGATGCCGTCGCTGATCGCCGTCAGCCGCGCCACGACCTCCGGCCGCCCGGCTTTTTGCGCGGCGGCGATGTTCTCGTTGAGCACGGCCAGGAAGGTCTCGTCGATCTGCGGCGCGCTCTCGCGCAGCGCCCGCTCGAGGTCCGGGGCCTCGACCAGCTTGCGGAGCAGGGCGGCCGTCTCCTGCAGGCGCGCTTTGGCCGCCGCGTCGATGTCCTGCGTCATCCGCAGGATCAGGTCGCGGCGCTGCGTCAGCCGCGCCTTCTCGTCGCCGGCGGCCCGGTCGATGCGGCGGGTGAGCGACTCGAAGAAGGCGTAGTCCACCAGCGGCCGGGCCAGCGACACGTAAGCGGCCACCTGGTCGTCCGACTCGGCCTTGAGGATCAACTCCATCAGCCTGTCCGGGGTGAGCTTGTCGCCCAGGGCCTGGAGTTCGCGCACCGCCGCCTCCACCCGGGCCTGCCGCTCGCGGTACTGGCTCCCGAAGCGGCTGTGGGCCAGGACTTTGTTCTGGACATCGACCATGCGCTGGGCGGCGGCCTCGTTGCCGGCGGCGGCGGCGGCCTGCGCGGAGGCCGCCAGGATCTGGAAGAACGTCTCGTCGATCTGGGCGTCGTTCTCGGCCACCAGGGCCTTGATCTGCTCGTCGCTGGCGGTGAGCAGTTTCTGCATCAGCTGGGCCTTGGCGCGCTGGGCGTCGAGCATCTCCTTCGTGATGCCGTCGGCCTCGTAGATGCGGTCGATCATGCCCTGGAGCGTGAACGCCGGCTTGGGGTTGAGCAGATAGCCCTTGCGCTTCTCCTGCGGCAGCTTGTTGATGACCTCGTTGACCAGCTTGCCGACGGCCCGCTCCTGTTCGGCCTGCGGCAGGCCGAGGCCCATCGGCGTGAAGCTCAGCAGCAGCTCTTTGTCGGCGTCGTGGTAGACGAGGATCGAGGCGGCCTGGCCCTGGAAACGGCAGTTGGGGCAGTTGATCAGGTTGAACTGACCGCTCAGGAAGCGCCGTTTGGCGTCCGGGTCCTGGGTGACGTCGAAAAGCTGTTCCAGCACGACCGGGACCGGCAGGCGGCAGTTGGGGCAGGCGACGGTAGTTTTGAGGGGGGGCATAACGGGCCTTTCCGGGAAACAGTAATTGGTAATAGGCCAAGAATAGCCCATTACCATGCGGCTAATTATAACTTAGCGGGGCAGCGTGAAGGTAAACGTGGCGCCGTGGCCGGGCGCGGAATCGGCCCAGATGCGGCCGTGGTGGGCTTCGACGACGGCGCGGGCCAGGAACAGCCCGAGGCCGGCGCCCTTGACGCGCCGGGTCAGGTCCGAGTTCCCGCGATAGAAGCGCTCGAAGACGTGGGGCAGTTCGGGCGCCGCGATGCCCGGTCCCTCGTCCGACACGCTGATCACCACCTGCTCGGGCTCGGCCCGGCCGCGCACGACGACGCGCCCGCCGTTGGGCGAATATTTGATCGCGTTGGAGAGCAAGTTGGTGAGGACCTGGGTCAGGCGTTCCTCATCGCCCAGCACGATAGGGAAGTCGGGCGGAAAGTCGACGCTCAGCGTGTGCTTGTCGGATTGCGTCTTGAACTTCTCCACCAGGCGCGCCGCCAGCCGGTCCAGGGCCACTTCGCTGGTGTTGAGTTTGAGCGCGCCGGCCTGCAGGCGCGAGGCGTCCAGCAGTTTCTCGATCAGGTCGGTCAGCCGGTCGGCCTCCTCGACGATGACGGCCAGGCTCTCCTGCACGGTCGCCGCGTCCCAGCGGGCGTCCTCGCGCCGCAGCGTCTCGGCGTAGCCCTTGATCAGGGCCACCGGCGTCTTCAGTTCGTGGCTGATGATGGAGATGAAGGTGCTCTTGAGCTCCTCGGCCTCGCGGAACTTGGTGATGTCATGGACATCCACGATCAGGTTCACCAGCCGGCCTTCGCGGTCGGTCAGCGCCGCGTACGTGATCCCGGCCGGCGTGAGGCCGCCGTCCCGCCGCAGCAGGTCGCCTTCGACGTAGAGCGGCGGCGCGCCCTGCGGGCGGTTGGCGCTCAGCAGGGGCCAGCCGCCGGCCTCCGCCTCGGCCAGGTCCGGGCCGGGCTCGCGGCGCGCCCAGCGGATCACGTCGTCATGGTGCCGGCCGATGGCCTCGGCCGCGCTCCAGCCGGTGAGCCGGGTCATGGCCCGGTTGAAGCGCTGGATGCGGTGCGCGGGGGTGAGGATCAGGATGCCGTCGGCGTACGAGTCCAGGACGGCGTCCAACCGGCGCTTTTCCTGCGAGACCTGTTGATACAGCCGCGCGTTCTGCACGGCGATGGCGGCCTGCACCGCGAAGCTGGAAAGCAGGGCGCGGTCGTTGGCCGAGAAGGCGGCCGGATAGCCGCGAAAAATGTAGATCAGACCGACGACCTCCTCCCGCACGATCATCGGCAGGCCGACGCCCTGCAGCAGGCCCAGGGTGGCGGCCTCCGTGATGGCCTGCAGGCGCCGGTTGACCTCCGGGATCTCGAAGCGCTGTGGATCGATCGGGCCGCGCGCCCCGGCCGGCTCGGAGATGTCGGCCAGCAGCGGGTCGAAGTAGGCGATATAGGCGTCCGGGATGCCGGTGTAGGCGCGGACGTGCCAGCGGCCGTCGTCCTCGCGCAGGGCGATCAGCCCGGCCTGGCCGGCCAGGAGTTCCACGGCCGCCTGGAGGATGCGCTTGAGGACGGTGGCGAAGTCCAGCTCTTCGGTGATGGCGCGCGCGATCTCGAGCAGATAGTCGCGCTGGCGGACGCGGAAATCGGGGAGCATAGCCGAAGTATAGCAGGGACCTCACCCGACCCCACCCCAACCCTCCCCTCCCTCTCCCATGGGGAGAGGGAGGGTGTCGCGTAGCGACGGGAGGGGAAGGGTGAGGGCATCAAACCTGCGGGATCACGGCTCGCCCCAACGCCTCCAGTCCGTCCAGGTCGTCCAGGTCCAGCCACTGGAGCATCACGCACTGGACGCCGGCCTCGGCCAGGCGCCCGAGCTGCTCCACAACCGCGCCCGGCGTCCCGACGATCGCGCCGCGCCCGCGCAGGTCGGCGGCGGAGCGGCCGCGGAGTTTGCGCTGGACCTCAGCCTCATCCCGGCCGAAGAGCAGGCCCGTCATCATGGACCGGCGCACGCTCGCCCGCGGGCGACCCTGCCGGTCGAGCAGCTCGTCCAGGCGGGCGCTCAGTGCGCGGAACCGGTCGGGGGGCAGGTAGACGCCGTTCCACTCGGACGCGAAGCGCGCGGCCAGGGGCAGGGTGCGCGCCTCGCCGTTGCCGCCGATGAGCAGCGGCGGGCCGCCCGGACGCGCCGGGCGCGGCAGGAGGACGGCCTCGCGCAGGTGATAGAACATGCCATCGAAATCCAGCGGCGCCTCGTCCTGCAGCAGGTGCCGGATGATGGTCAGGCCTTCCTCGAAGCGTGTGAAGCGCCGGGCGATGTCGAGCAGGTCCCAGCCGTAGTGGATGTGTTCGCGCTCCTGCCAGCCGGCGCCGAGCCCCAGCGTCATCCGCCCGCCGGAGAGGTCGTCCACGGCGGCGGCCATGCGCGCGGTCATGGTCGGGTGACGGAACGAGACCGGCGTGACCAGCGGCCCAAACGCCAGACGCCGGGTGTGGTCGGCCAGCCAGGTCAGCGAGACCCACAGTTCCAGCGAGTCCAGGTCCGGCCCCGACGCGTTGGTGTAGTGATCGGAACGGTACAGGCCGGCGAAACCCAGATCTTCAACGGCCCGGACGATCTTCTGCCAGCGGGGCCAGTTCAGGCCGTTCTGGCCCTCAATCATGATGGCGATATCCATACGGCTCCGTCCCTGGCTAAGGGTCAGCCGGGCACTCGGCGCGCAGGTACCGGCGGCACTCGGCGTCGGTCCAGGTGCGCGTCAATTGAGCGCGGGCGAGGGCGATCAGGTCGTCGAGGTCGGCGGGCGCCGCCGCGCCGCCGGCGCGCACCGCCGCCTCCAGGGCCTGGCGCGCTTCGGCGGGGACCGTCTCGCCGGCCCCGGTCACCGCCGCCAGCGCCAGGAGCAGGCCCAACTGCGGGTCGCGCCCCAGCTCCGCCTGGGCCAGCGCCGCCCATTCGCGCGCCTGCGCCTGGCGGGCCTGCGCCCGCGCTTGGTCCGCCTCCCAGCCGAACAACACGGCCGAGGCCAGCGCGGCCAGGGCGACCAGGCTGGCAAGCACCGCGAAGACCTGGCGCCGCCGGCCGCGCTGCGCGGCGCTGGTCTGCGCCTCCGCGATCTGACGCGCGGTCTCGAGTTCGCGCTGGCGCAGCGCCTCGCGCTCCGCGGCCTCACGCTCGCGCAGGGCCATGCTGGCGCGGATGAAATCGCGCTCGGCCTGGCCGATCTCGGCTTCGCGCTCCGCCAGCCAGCCTTCCGCGCCGACGAGCAGCGCGCCGCGCAACAGCGCGCCCTCGTCGCGCCCGCTGGCCTCCCACTGCGACAGGATGCTGCGCAGGCGCTCCTGCCAGGCGCGGAAGGCGCGGTCGGCGCGCATCCACTCGCGCAGGCGGCGCCAGGTGCCGATCAGGGCCTCGTGCACGATTTCGGCGGTCTCCTGGCCGGCCGGCTCGCGGTTGGTCACCAGCAGGCGCGCGCTGGCCAGTTGCTGGACCAGCGGCCAGGCGTCCTCCATCTGCGCCCGCGTGGCCTGGCGGCGCGTGTCCTCGGTGTTTTCGCCCGGCCGCACCATCTGGACGAAGATGCGGCGCGCCGACTCTTTGAGGTGAGCGGGCAGCCCGTCGTAGACCTCTTCGGCGTAGCGGGCCAGGGCGCCGTCCACGCGCTCGATTTCCTCATAGGCGTCGTGGGTGAGCAGGTGGTTGCTCTGCCGGTCCCACAGCGCCGTCAGGGCGAACTCCAGCAGCGGCAGGTTGCCGGGTTCGTCGCCGACGTCGTCCAGGATGCGCTCCACCAGGCCGGACTGAAACCGCACGCCCTGTTTGCGGGCCGGCTCCTTGACGGCGCGCCCCAGCTCGGCGCGCGTCATCGGCCCGAGGATCAACGTCGAGTCTTGCAGGACGTCGGCCAGGGGCCGGTGCGAGAAGGCCTGGCCCAGAAAATCGGCGCGCAGGGTGAGGACGATGCGCAGGGTTGGCTGGCGCTGGAGGCCCTCCAGCAGCGCGTCCATGAAGGCGCGGCGGACCTCCGGCTCCGGGCAGAGCGTGAACAGCTCCTCGAACTGGTCCACCACCAGCAGCAGCCGGTGGGCGTCATGCTGGGAGGCGATCAGGCGCTGCGCGGCGTCGGCCAGGGTGACCGCGCCGCGCCGCAGGTGGTCGGCCAGCGCCTGGATCTCGGCGCGCTGTGCGGCCGGGTCGCCGGGGGTGAGCGCGACGGCCAGCGCCTCGAACGGGCGGCTGCCGGGCCGCAGGTGGGCGCTGATCCAGGCCTTACCCTGAGCC
Source organism: Anaerolineales bacterium (assembly GCA_034434015.1). Classification (GTDB taxonomy): domain Bacteria; phylum Chloroflexota; class Anaerolineae; order Anaerolineales; family UBA6663; genus SpSt-583. Next base: position 91 of record DAOUAB010000153.1, on the reverse strand, counting down.
TGGCGCAGGGCGGCGGCCTGCTTGAAGCGCGGCAACAGGCCGGCGAAGACCACCGACGACTTGCCGCTGCCGGACGGCCCGACGACGGCCA
>DAOUAB010000152.1:0-13667 GCA_034434015.1 Anaerolineales bacterium | reverse complement strand
CATCTACAACCACTTCGGCACGAAAGAGGCCATCTTCGCCGCCGTCCTGGCCGCCTACCACCCCTATCACGTCATCCTGCCCGCCCTGGAGGCGACGCAGGGCGAGACGGTGGAGGCGTTCGTGCGCGACGCCGCGGCGCGCGTTAAGGCGGGGCTGGCCGGGGCCGAGAAAGGCATCATGCCGCTGGCGTTCATGGAACTGGTGGAGTTTCAGGGCCGGCACATCCGCCAGCTGGCCAGGAAGATGATGCCGCCGCTGCTCAACTTCGTCCAGCGGTTCACGCAGCGGCGCGGCCGGCTGCGCGAGGTGCCCCTGCCCATCATGCTGCGGGCGCTGCTGGGCATGACCATCGGTTACCTGGTCAGCGAGATCATCCTGCGCGGCCTGAAGGGCGTGCCGGGGCTGGACCTGGATGAGGACCGCTGGTTCGACGGCATGATCGACATCTACCTGTACGGCATCCTGGAAGGTCCGGAGGAGTCGTAACCGCCATGCGCCTGCTTTCGATCATCCGCAAGGAATTCATCCAGATCTCGCGCGATCCGCGCACCCTGATCCTGGTGCTGATCATCCCGGTCATGCAGTTGTTCCTGCTGGGGTATGCCGCCACCAACGACGTGCGCAATGTCCCGCTGGCCGTCCTGGACCAGGACCGCGGCGCCGCGGCGCGCGCCCTGCTCGACGCCTACCGCGCCGCCGATTACTTTCGCCTGGCGTACGACGTCGGCTCGGAGGCCGAGCTGCGCCGGCTGGTGGACGAGGGCCGCGCGCGCGCCGGCCTGATCATCCCGCCGGACTACACGCGGCGCCTGGCGGGCGCGGGCAGCGCCCAGGTGGCTTTCATCCTGGATGGCAGCGACCCCACGGTGGCGGCCACGGCGCTGTCGGCGGCGCAACTGATCGGCCAGAGGCTGGCCACCGAGGTCATGTCCGAGCGCCTGGAGCGGCGCGGCGCCACGCTGCGGCTGGAGCTGCCGATCGATGTCCGCACGCAGGTCTGGTACAACCCGGACCTGGAGCAGGCGTACTTCATGGTGCCGGGCGTGATCGGCATGATCCTGTTTGCGCTGACGTCCATCCTCACCGCCACGGCCATCGTCCGCGAGCGGGAGCGCGGCACCATCGAGCAGCTCATCGTCACCCCCATCCGGCCCTGGGAGTTGATGGTGGGTAAGCTGCTGCCCTACGTGGTGCTGGCCCTGCTCAACACCGTGGAGGTCCTGGTCATCGGCGCCTGGTGGTTCGGCGTGCCGGTGCGCGGCGACCTGGCGCTCATGCTGGGCGTCTCGGCCATCTTCCTCATGTCCAGCCTGGGGATCGGGCTGCTCGCGTCGACCGTAGCCAACACGCAGCAGGAGGCGATGCTGACGGTGTGGATGACGCTGTTGCCCAGCCTCTTCCTGTCCGGCTTCTTCTTCCCGCTGGAGGCTATGCCCCAGGTGTTGCAGTGGATCTCGTACGCCATGCCGCTGCGCTATTACCTGGTCATCATCCGTTCGATGATGCTCAAGGGCGTCGGCTTCGAGGCGATCCAAACCGAAGTGCTGGCGCTGGCTATCTTTGGCGTGGTCATCATGGGCGCCGCGGCGGCGCGGTTCCGCAAGCGGCTGGATTAGCGCGCCCTGCGTGATGCGTAAGGCGTAACGCACGGCTCTCATTGGGAATTGTGCATTGAGCATTGAGCCTTCGGAGGTTGTATGCACCCTGATCCCAGACGAATCGCCCCCGTCATCCTGATCGTGGCCGTCATCGCCGGCGCGCTGTGGTGGTACTTCAGCGTCGGGCCCGGCGTGGCGACCGCGGACAGCGCGCTGGTCGCCTCCGGCACGATCGAGGCGGTCCAGATCGAGCTGGCGCCCGAGATCGGCGGGCGCGTGCTGGCCGTCCACGTCGCCGAAGGTGAGACGGTGGAAGCCGGCGCGGCGCTGGTGACGCTGGACACGGCCCTGCTGGAGGCCCAGCGCGCTCAGGCCCTGGCCGCTGTCGCCGTGGCGCAATCCGCCCTGAGCGCGGCCGAGGCAGGGCTGCCGATGGCTCAGGCCGGGGTCGGCGCGGCCCAGGCCGCCGTCGACGCGGCCGAGGCCCAGTACACGGCGCTCAAAAACGGGCCGCGCCCGGAGCAGATCGCGGCGGCCGAGGCGCAGGTGCAGGCCGCCAACTCCGCCGTCGGCCAGGCGGCCTTTGCGCGGGACGAGGCCAGGAAGGGCGCGACCGAGGACCAGATCGCGGCGGCCGAAGCCCGGGTGGCCCAGGCTGAGGCGCAGCGCCAGCAGGCCCAGGAGAATTACAGCCGCGTCGAACGTTCCGGCGTGGAGGGCGCGCCCAAGGAACAGGCCTGGCTGCAGTGGCAGGCCGCCGAGCAGGCCAAGCAGGCCGCCCTGGCCGCCCTGGACCAGCTCAAAGCCGGCATCAGCGAGCAGCGCCTGAACGCCCTGAACAGCGCCGTCGGCGTGGCCGTCTACCAGCGCGAAGCCGCCGAGGCCCAGTTGGAGCTGCTCAAAGCCGGCGCGACGGCCGAGCAATTGGAGGCGGCCCAGGCGCAGAGGGACGCGGCTCGTTCTCAACTCGAGGCGGCCCAGGCGCAGGTGGACATCATCCAGGCGCAGATCGAGGCGGCCCAGGCGCAGGTCGAGGCGGCCCAGGCCGCCGTCGGCGTGATCGACGTGCAGCTCAGCAAGGCCGTGGTGACGGCGCCGGTCGCCGCCACCGTGCTGGCGCGCACGGTTGAGCCGGGCGAGTTTGCGGCGCCGGGCGCGACGCTGCTGGTGCTGGGGAAGCTGGACGATCTGACCATCACCGTGTACGTGCCCGAGGATCGCTATGGCCTCATCCGCCTGGGGCAGGCCGCCGAGGTCCGCGTCGACTCCTTCCCGGGCGAGTCGTTCGCGGCCACGGTCAGCCATATCGCCGACCAGGCCGAGTTCACGCCGCGCAACGTGCAGACCGCCGAGGGCCGGCGGACGACCGTGTTCGCCATCAGGTTGACCGTGACGGACCGCGACGGAAAGCTCAAGCCCGGCATGCCCGCCGACGTGGATTTTTTGCAGTAAGGAGCCGGCCGCGGCCATGCTGGCACTGGCGCTTTCTCTCATTGCCCTCCTCCTCTTGGGCGGGCTGGTTTGAATCCCATCCGGAGACCACGCTGTATCGTGAGCGCGCGCCATGAAGGTCCTGATTGACGCCCAGAATCTGCACAAGGCTTTTGGAGCCGTCCAGGCGGTGCGGAGCGTGAACCTCACGGTGTGCGCCGGCGAGGCCTATGGCCTGGTCGGCCCGGACGGCGCCGGCAAGACCACCACCCTGCGCTTGCTGGTGGGCGCGCTGCGCGCGGACCGGGGCGCGGTGCGCGTGGGCGGCCACGATCTGGCGCGCGAGATTGACCAGGCGCGCGTCCACATCGGCTACCTGGCGCAGCGCTTCAGCCTGTACGGCGACCTGAGCGTGGCCGAGAACCTGGCCTTCTTCGGGCAGGTGCGCGGCCTGAGCGGCGCGGAGGTGAGGGCGCGCTCGGCCGAGTTGCTCCGCTTTGTGGGCCTGGCCGGTTTCGAGAGCCGGCGCGCCGACCAGCTCTCCGGCGGCATGAAACAGAAACTGGGCCTGGCCTGCGCGCTGGTCCATCGGCCGAAAGTGTTGCTGCTGGACGAGCCGACCGGCGGCGTGGACCCGGTGACGCGCCAGGATTTCTGGCAATTGCTCATCCGTGTGCTGGCCGAGGGCACGGCCGTGGTGGTCAGCACGCCCTACATGGACGAGGCCGCGCGCTGCGCGCGGGTCGGCTTCATGTACGGCGGGCGTATCCTGGTGGAGGGGGCGCCGCGCGCGCTGACGGCGACGCTGGCCGGCCACGTGCTGGAGCTGGCGGCCCACCCCAAAGACGCGGCCAAAGCCGTCGCCGCCGCCGATCCAGAGGTCGAGGACGTGCTGACCTTCGGCGACCGGTTCCATCTGCGCGTCCGGGCGCCGGCCGGCCCGCTGGAGCGCCTCCCGGCCGCGCTGACGGCGGCGGGCGTCGCCGTCGAGCGTCTGCGCCCGATCCCGCCGTCGCTGGAAGATGTGTTTATCTCGTTGTTGGCGGCGCAGGCGGGCGGCGAGGCGACACGCAATACGTGAGACGCAGGGCGCAACTGCCACCATGAACGACACCGTCATCGAAGTCCGCGAGCTGGTGAAGAAGTTCGGCGATTTCACCGCCGTCGACCACATCAGCTTCGAGGTGGGCCGCGGCGAGGTGGTCGGCTACCTGGGGCCGAACGGCAGCGGCAAGACCACGACCATGCGCATGCTGCTGGGCCTGCTCCGGCCGACGTCCGGCTCGGCGCGCGTCTTCGGCCTGGACGCCGAGCGGGACGCCGAGCGCATCCGCCCGCGCGTGGGCTACATGAGCCAGAAGTTCGCGCTGTATGAGGACCTGACCGTGCGCGAGAACCTGGTGTTCTACGCCGGCGTGTACGGCCTGGCGCCGGCCGTCTACCGGCCGCGCGTGGCCGAGCTGATGGACCTGATCGGCCTGACGGGCGAGGCGGCGGTGCGGGCCGGGGCGCTGGCCGGCGGCTGGCGGCAGCGGCTGGCGCTGGGCATCGCGCTGGTGCATCAGCCGCAATTGCTCTTCCTGGACGAGCCGACCTCGGGGGTGGACCCGGAGGCGCGCCGCGCGTTTTGGGACATCATCTACACGTTGGCCGAGCAGGGGACCACGGTCTTCGTCAGCACCCACTACATGGACGAGGCCGAGCACTGCGGGCGGCTGGGGATCATGAACCAGGGGCGGCTGCTGGCCTGGGACGCGCCCAGCGCCCTGAAGCGCAGCGTCGTGCCGGGCGAGGCCTGGGACCTGCGCGTGCCGGCGAGCGCGGCCCTGATCCCGGCGCTGGAGGCCCTGGAGCGGACGCCGGGCGTGCTGCGGGCCGGCCTGCTCGGCGACCATCTGCACGCCATCGTCCAGACCGGCGCGCACACGGCGGAGACGCTGCGCGCGGCGCTCCCGGCCGAGGTGGAGGTGGCCGTCGAGCCGGCCGAGATCACGCTGGAGGATGTGTTCACGGTGCTGGCGACGGCTTCAATCGATCCCGCACCCGGTTAGGCGGCGGTTAGTTTATTCCCGGTTAAGCCCCGCCCAGGCGGGGCTTTTGTTTGTAGACGATATGCCGCTAGAATGTAGTACGCAAGTCCTGGGTAAATGAGCGTCAGACAACCTGCTGTGACCCTCCAGAAGATCGGCCGCTACGAAGTCATGCGCGAGATCGGCCAGGGCGGCATGGCCACGATTTACCTGGCGCACGACCCCGTGGTCGACCGCCCGGTGGCCATCAAGCTGCTGCACTCGCAGTTCACGCGCGACCCGCAGTTCCGCACGCGGTTCATGCGCGAGGCGCGCATCGTGGCCGCGCTGGAACACCCTCATATTGTGCCGGTCTACGACTTCAGCGGCGAGAACAGCATCCCGTACATCGTCATGCGCTACATGCCGGGCGGCACGCTGGAGGACCGCATCGCCAACCGCCCGCTGCCGCTCTCGCAGGTCGTCCCCATCATCCAGAATATCGCCGCCGCCCTGGACCACGCCCACAACGCCGGCATCGTCCACCGCGACCTCAAGCCGTCCAACATCCTGTTCGACGCGCGCGGCTACGCCAGCCTCTCCGACTTCGGCCTGGCCAAGCTCACCGAGCGGACGGTCACGCGCATCACGTTCAGCGGCGCGATGGTGGGCACGCTGGACTACATGAGCCCGGAACAGGCCGTCGGCGACCGGGAGGTGGACGCGCGCAGCGACATCTACTCGTTCGGCGTGATCCTGTACGAGATGCTTACCGGCCATGTGCCGCACGCCGCCGACACGCCGATGCGCGTGCTGTACAAACACATGACCGAGGCGCCGCCGGCGCTGGGCGACAAGCGGCCGGGCCTGCCCGAGGGCTTCGACGAGGTGGTGAGCAAGGTGCTGGCCCGGAACCCGGACGACCGGTACCACACCGCCGGCGAATTTGCCAAAGCGGTCAGCACGCTGTGGACCGGGCCGCAACGCCCCAGCCCGCTCAAAGGCGGCTCGTCCGTCGTCTCGCCATCCTCGGCCGCCATGCTCCGTGAGCTGGGCGGGCTGGATTCAGAATTCGGTCCGGATGGACGGTTCAGCGGCACGCGGCCCTCCAGTGTGGTGGAGCGGCCGAAGAAGCGCGCCGGCCTCCCAGCGTGGGGCCTGGTCGCCGGCGGCGCGCTGGGCGCCACCCTGCTCATCGCCGCGGCCGGCCTGGCAGCCGCCGGCGCGCTGGGCCTGGGGGCTACCCCGACGCCGACCCCGACCGCGACGCCCACGCCGACGGCTACCGCCACCTCCACGCCCACGCCCACGGCCACCTCCACGCCGACCCCGACCGAGACGGCCACGCTCCCGCCGACTGACACCGCGCCGCCGCCGCCGACCGACACCGCGCCGCCGCCCGTCCAGCCGACGATCGTGTTTGTGCCTCAACCTCAACCACAACCTCAGCCTCAGCCGACTGTGGTGGTGACGGTGATCTTTATCGCTCCGACCGAACCGCCGACGGTGCCGCCGACCACGCCGCCTCAGGCGCCGCCGCCCCAGCCTCCGCCCGATACCGGCCCGCCGACGGCGACGCCCGTCGAGATTCCGTGAGCGTTCGATGAAAAAGTCTCGTCCTCGCTCGAGGGGGCTTCGTTTCGGCCGTCTGACGCAGCTTGCCCTGCGCGCGTTGTTGAGCCTGGCCCTGGTCCTGGGCGGCGGCGCCGGCGCGCGACCGCCGGCCGCCAGAGCGACGGCGTTTTTTCTTGTCAACAACGACGGCGACTTTGTGGGGGCTGATTGCCCCTCTACCTGCACGCTCCGGGCCGCCGTGGCCGAGGCCGTGAGCGGCGACATCATCCTTTTTCCGAGCACGCCGTTCACGGTCACCTTCGACGCAAACCTCGGCACTCTGACCCTCTCTAAGTCGCTGATGATCCAGGCGGGCACAGACGCCATTACACCGGTGGTCCTGAACGGCGCCAACCTGTCCAACCTGTCCGGGCCGGTGGTGCGCGTCACAGGCGAGGGCGTCGTCGTGGACCTTGAGGGCGTGACGATTCGCAATGGGCCGCAGGGCGGGATTGTCATTGAACCCGGCGCGCGTCTCAACCTGCGCGACAGCGCCGTGATCAGCAATATCAACACGGGCATCACCAACAGCGGTGTGCTCGACGCCGTCAACGTCACCCTCTCGGGCAACAGCGGCGGGGCGTTGGTCAACGTCGGGGTCGGCGCGGTCACATTAACCAATGTCACCATTGCGCACAACACCGGTCTGCTGGCGCTGGCCGGCGGCGTCGCCAATTCCGGTGCCACGGTCAACATGCAAAACACTATCCTGACCGGCAACACCGCTCAGGGGTTCGCGCTGAATTGCCGCGGCACGCTCACCTCCTTGGGCAACAATCTGGTGGATCTGCTCAATGATCCGGCCCTTGATCCGCCCCCCTGCGTCCTGGCGCCGCCTTCTCAGCCATCCGACAAGGTCAACGTCGCCGCCGGCGTGGGCGCGCTTCAGGACAACGGCGGCGCGACGCCCACTCATGCCCTGCTGTCCGGCAGCCCGGGGATCGACTCCGGCAACCCCGCCAGTTGTCCCGACAAGGACCAGCGCGGCGTCCCGCGTTTGTTTGGTGCCGCCTGTGATATCGGCGCCTTTGAAGTGCCGGTCGTTCGGCTGAGCGCGGCAAATTTTTCAGGGCTTGAGACCGTTAATCCCGCGACGTTCACGGCGTCGCTAGAGGCTGCCCTGCCGTTCACGCTCACCGCGCACTTCAACACAGCGGACGGCCTGGCGCAGGCCGGCCTGGACTACTCAGCCGTGACGGGCGGTGCGCTGACGTTCGCGCCAGGCAACACCCTTGCTGTCGGCGCGGTCCCCGTCACAGCCAATGCCCTGTACACGGGCGACCGCTGGCTGACCGTGGCCCTGTCGCCGACCGTGGGCCAGGGCCAGAGCGCGCCGCTCACCGGCGTGTTGACTCTGCTGGACGCCCAGCCTCCGCCAGTGGCCACCGTCGCCAGCGGCGAAGCCAGCGTGTTGAAATCGGCCGGCAGCGTGGTGGTGACGGCCACGCTCGATACCGTATCCGGCGTCACCGCCACTGTGCGGTATAGCACCGCCGACGGCACGGCGCTGGCCGGCCGGGACTATGTGGCCAGGACAGGCTCGCTCATCTTTCCGCCCGGGCAAACCGTACAGACAACCACGCTCACGCTGGTCAACGACGGCCAGTACTACGGCGACCGGGTGTTTGGCGTGACCTTGAGCCAGCCGCTCAGCGCCACGGTCGGCTCGCCGGGCGCCATGGCGATCACCATCCTCGACGACAACCCGCGCCGCGTGTTCTTGCCGTCGATCATGAGCCCCTACACCGAACGCGAGTCGAATGACACCCAGGCCAAAGCGAATGGACCCCTGGAACGCGGCCGCGCGTATCGCGGCGGCAACAAAGGCGATCTGGATGTTGATTTCTTCTTTTTCGATGCGTCTGGCTCGGGGACGATCTCGGTGAACGTGAGCAACCTGATCTACCCGGCTCAGGTCCAGGTGAGAAACGACCGCAGCAATCAGCCGCTTCCGGGAGGCTTCGCGGGCGCGCCGCCCTATCAACTCAACGTCGTCGCCGTGCAGCCGGGACGCTATTACCTCGTGATTGTCACCCCGGCCGGGTACACCGGCGGCGACTACATGCTGACCGTCCATTACCCCTGAGCGCCGCCCGGCTGCGCTCTGCCTGGCGATGAAGGTGGTCCAACGGATGCGCCGATACCGGGGCTGGGGCGCGCGCGCGCTGCTGCTGGTCCTGGCCTGCTTCGCGCTTCAGCCGCCGCCGCCGCTCGTCGTCCCCGGCCCGCCGCAGGTCGTGCGGACCCAGCACCCAATCGTCTGCACCCACACCCGCCTGACCGACGAGGTGGAGCCCTGGAAAGTCCTGCGCACGCTGGAGATGGTGCGCGCCATGGGGGCGCCGACCCTGGTCGAGTACTTTCCCTGGGCCTATCACGAGGGCGAGCCCAACCAGTTCAACTGGACGCACGCCGAGATGCGCGTGGACTTCGCCCGCCACCAGGGCCTGACCGTGATCGCGCGGCTGGGCGGCCTGGTGCCGGCCTGGGCGCGCGTGCCGCCGGGCGGGGACGCGGCCGAGGGCGCGCAGCGCGTGGACACCTTCCTGCCCGAGGAGCGCTTTGCGGATTTCGCGGACTACGTCTACGCGTTCGTCCGCCATTTCCGCGGCCGCGTCGGCCACGTCATCATCTGGAACGAGCCGAACGTCACGCTCGAATGGGGCTTCCGGCCGGTGGACCCGGGCGCCTACGCGCGCCTGCTTAAAATGGCTTACACGCGCGCCAAGGCGGCCGACCCGGAGGTGGTGGTGCTCGGCGGCGCGCTGGCCCCCACCCTGGAGCCGGCGACCAGCGAGCTGGCCCTGAACGACCTGATCTACCTGGAGCGCCTGTACGCGGCCGGGGCCGGCGCGTACTTCGATGCCCTGGCCGCGCACGCCTACGGCCTGAAGTTCCCGCCCGAAGAGCCGCCCGCGCCGGACGTGCTTAACTTCCGGCGCGTGGAATTGCTGCGCGCGATCATGAACGCCAACGGCGACTCGGCCAAACCTATCTACATCACCGAGTCCGGCTGGAACGATTCGCCGCGCTGGACGCACGCCGTCCGCCCGCTGGCCCGCGTGGAGTACACGCTGCGCGCGTTCGAGTGGGCCGAGGCGCACTGGCCGGACGTTCCGGCGGTCTGCCTGTGGGCCTTCCGCTACCCGGCGCCGCAGCGCAGTTACGGCGACTATTTCACGCTGGTGACGCCCGAGTTCACGGCCAAGCCGATTTACGAGGCGATCCGGGATTGGACCCAGGAATGAAACTACAATTTCCAATGTCCAATTCCCAAAGATGGCTGGCGGCGCTCTTCGGGTTGGCCGCGTTGGGCTTGGGCCTTGGGAGTCTGGCGTTTTTTGCTCAACCCGAGGACGAGGCCTGGGCGCGCATCCGGGCGCGTGGCGTGATCGTCGTCGCCACCGACGCCAGCTATCCGCCCTTCTCGGCCGTGGATGGGAACGGGAACCTGTTCGGCTTCGACATCGACCTGGGCGACGAGCTCGGGCGGCGGCTGGGCGTGCGCGTGGACTACGACAACCTCACCTACGACGCGCTGCTGCCGGCCCTGGTCGCCGGGCGCGACGACGCCGTGATCTCGGCCTTCGTCCCGCAGCCGGAGCGCCTGAAAGAGGTCTGGTTCACGCGGCCGTACTTCACGGCCGGGACGGTGGTGGTCTCGAGGGCCGAGGACCGACCTCAGGCGACGGATGACCGAAGCTGGTTGAGCTGGGCGAATGGGCGGACGCTGGCGGTCGAGTACGGAGCCGGCGGCGATGTGGTGGCGCGGCGCTGGGCGCGCGAAGCGCCGGCCGTGACCGTGCTGGCGAAGCCGACCGCGCAGGAGGCCCTGGCCGCGCTGGCCGCCGGCGAAGCCCAGGCCGCGCTGGTGGACGCGGTCACAGCCTATGAGTTCCTGAAGGGTCAGCCGGGGCTGGCCCTGGCCGGGCCGCCGGTGGACCCCGAGCCGTACGCCATCGCCGTCAGCAGCCGCAGCCGCGAGCTGTTCGCGGTCCTCGAGCGCACGCTGGACGAGATGGAAGCGGATGGGACGCTGACGGCATTGAAGGTGAAGTGGTTTGGCGAGAGCGTGGTCAGTGATCCGTCTGGGATAGTCGACTGACCACTGATCACCGCCCGGGAGACAGCCACACAAAATTCACCGTCCCCGCCTGGATGGTCGCCTCGTGGACGAGCGTTTCCCCGGCCAGGATCGTCTCAAACCGGCAATACCCGGCCGGCACATCGGTCATGGCCGCATTCTCGCCGTAGACGTCGTCGGGCGTCACGCCGGGATCCCAGTAGGTGTCCAGGAAGCGCGGCGCGCCGTCCGAGCACAGGAACGTGACGCGCCTGCCCGGCAGATACTGGCCCTGCTCGTTCGTCACGCGCACCGCCACCGCGCCGCGCCCGGCGGCCGGGGCCAGCCAGAGCTCCGGGTTGCGCGTGGCCCAATACGAGTCGGCGTTGTCCAGGCGCGTCTCCAGGTGCAGGTGCGCGCCCAGCGCCACACCCGTCGCGCCCACTGTCCCCAGCAGCTCGCCGGCGGCCACGGCCTGGCCGGGGACCACCGCCACGGCGTCCAGATGGCCATACAGCGCGAAGACCGGCCGCCCGTTCCAGGTTTGCGCCAGCTGTAAGACGACCAGGTTGCCGTAGTAATTGAGCTGCGGCCCGAACTGCCGCCCGGCGTCATCGCCGGCATAGTAGACGACGCCGGGCGCCACGGCCACCACCGGCACACCCAGCGCATTGGCGAATTCTACGCCGTGATGGGTTTCCAGGACGTTTTGCAGCGTCGAGCCGTAGCGATAGGACGAGGCGACGAAAACATTGCCGCCGGCGCCGATGGGGCGCCCAAAGAAGAAGTGCGGCTCGCCTGCGAAGACCTCCGGCGGACGCGGGAAGCGCGCCAGGTCGAGGGTGGGGAAGGGGGTGGGCGAGGGCGACGCGGTCGGCGCCGGCGTCTCCGTCGCCGTTGGCGCGGCCGTGGCCGTCGGCGCCGGCGTCGCGGAGGCGGGCGCAGCGGCGGTTGGCGCGCGGGCGGTCAGCTCGGCTTCGGCCGCGGCGCTCTCCGTGAGCGCTATCGCCACCCGCGTGGCGATGAACTCGGTCGGGTCCGGGCCGGGCGGGGACGGGGCCTGGGGAGGAGCCGAGGCGCAGGCCGAGAGAAGCATGCACAAGGCGCAATGCAGAAGGCACAGGGCCGGCAGGCGAGGTCCTGGGCGGATCACGGGCGCACTTGAGGATTGCGCATTAAGCATTGCGCCTTCACGGGACCGGCGTCTCGGTCGGCGCCGGCGGGTTCACCGTGAACGTCACCCAGGCCAGCCGGCCGGGCTCAACCGTGATGGTCTGTTGATAAAACCGGGTCGTGTTGACGGCCACGCTGTAGGTGCCGGCCGGCAGGTCGCCGATGGCGAAGTTCTCCTGCAGGACGTCGTCGCCGTTGAGGGTCTCGCGCGCATAAGTGGTGATGTACTTGGCGCGCGTCGGCTCGCGCACGTCGAGCGGCCGGATGACGATGGTCTGGTCGTACAACGGGTTCCCATTAAGGTCGGTCACGCGGCCGGCCAGGACGCCGTATGGACGCTGGCGGGCGCCGGTCAGGGGCCTGAACCACAGCTCCGGGTTGCGCGTGTGCGCGTACGCGTTCTGGCCGACGCGGACCTCGAAGTGCAGGTGCGGGCCGATGGCGACGCCGGTCTGTCCGATGGCGCCGAGCGTCTCCCCCGCCTCCACCCGCTGGCCGGCCTCCACCAGGACGCTTGCGAGGTGCGCGTAGAGCGTGAAGACGGGCTGGCCGTGGTAGGTCTCGTCCAGTTCCACGACGACCAGATTGCCGTAGAAACGCGTCGCCGGCCCGTAGGCCGTCTGGCTGTCGTCGCCGGCCACAACCACGCGGCCGCCCCCGGCGGCGAGCACGAGCGTGCCGGTCCGATTCACAAACTCGACGCCGTGATGCGGCTCGCGCAGGCCCTGCTGGGTGGAGCCGTAGGCGTAGGTGCGGTCGGGGTAGATCATGGCCTCGGGCGGCACCGGACGTTCCAGCCAGAAGTGCTCGGCGGCCGAGGCGCAGGCCTGGTCGGGGCAGGGGGTGGAGGGCGCCGGCGGGGCCTCGGCCTCCGGCGCCGGCGTAACCGTGGCGCCGGCCGTCGGCAGGACGAGCGGGGTCCGGATGGGCGTGACGGTGGCGAACTCCAGGGCATCGACCGGGGCCGCAGCGGTTTCCGGGGATGGCTCGGTCGGCGCCGTCTCGGTGAGCACCGCGGCGACGCGGGTGGCGATGAATGCGGTGGGATCAGGCGCCGAGGCGGCGCTGGTGGGCGCGTTGCACGCCGTCAGGAGAAGTCCCAGGGCCCCAATTCCGATCACCTGAACGCAACGGCCAACCGACGACTTTCTCAAACCCATAAGCGATGACGACCCGCGCTCTTACCGCCGACTACTTGCTACTGGCGCACCCGCAACGTGTGCTCGACCGCGGACAGGATCTCGGCCGCGCGCGCCTCCAGCCCGGCGATCTCCTTGAGCCAGGTATTGGCCGTGTCTCGATCGGCGATGGCGGCGGCGTTGGCGCGCACGTTGAGCGCCGCGCCGGACAGCGCGGCCCGCGCCAGGTAGGCGGCGCTCCCGGCGTCGGAGACGGCGTTGACATTGCCCTGCTCGGCGGCGATGGCGGCCAGCCCCAAAACGGCGACGGCGTCGCGCGCCACGCGCATGGGCACCTCGGCCGCGTGGACGTAGGCCTCCTCGACGGCCGCGGCGCGCGCGGCGGTCTGCTCGTCGGTGGCCTTGGGGAGCCGGAAGGCCTCCATGACGGCGTCAAAGGCCGCCGAGTCGGCGGCGATGGCCGCCGTCAGGTCGGCGCGCAGCTTGTCGGCCTGCTCCAGCACCGATTGCATCTGGGCTTCGACCTCGACGTACTTTTTCTTGCCCAGCGTCAGCCGGGCGACCATGCCCACCAGGCCGGCGGCCATGGCGCCGGCGTACGCAGCGGCGGCGCCTCCGCCCGGCGTGGCGGTGCCGGCA
>DAOUAB010000151.1:0-7278 GCA_034434015.1 Anaerolineales bacterium | reverse complement strand
CCGGATCGTGTTCCTGACCCATGTCGCCGGCAAAGCGTACGTGTTGATCGGGCGGGCGGCGTAGGGGCGGATCTGAGGCCCGCCCCTACGCTTTATGGCCCCGGCGGGCGGACCGAGGTGGCGCCGTGCGGCGCGCGCTCCGGCGGGACCAGGCCGGGCCGGGTCGGCTCGGGGATCCACAGGACCTGACCGTCACGGATCACATCGCTCTCGGTCAGGCCGTTGAAGTAGAGGATGGCCGGCATCTTGTCCCCGTCGCCGTAGTAGGCTTTGGCCAGGCGCCAGAGCGTGTCGGTGGGGCGGACCAGGTGCGGGACGGCGCGCTGGCCCCACGTCCCCAGGGCGATGACGGCGTCGCTCAGCGCGCGCGGCTGGGCCAGGTCCGGCTGAGGCCGGCCTTCGAAAGCCGCCTTGGCGCGCACGCGGCGCAGCACCTCCGCGCCGATCACCGTCCGGGCCTGCGGGTCCAGGGCGCGGACCGAGATCAGGGCCGCGTTGTCCGGGTTACAATTCCCGGCGGCGTCGCAGTCCAGGTGCGCGCTGCCCCAGGCCTGGAGCCAGACGGCGTTGGGCCACTTCTTGTAAGCGCCCTCGTTCCGGCGCGGCCCGGACCACAGCGGGTCGTGGACGATGACGTGCTCATCGTCATAGCCCACCGCCAGCACGAAGTGCGGGCCGGCGAAGGCGCTCTGCGTGGACGCGCCCGGCTGCAGGCGGGAGAACACGCCGTAATGGACCAGGGCGATCAGCGGTCGGCCGAGGTCCAGCATGGCGCGCAACTGGCCGAGCTGCCAGCCTTTGCGGAACTCCAGCGGCACGCCGTAGCTGTCGGCCACGCGCACCAGCTGCGCCATCGAAATGTAGCCATCCGGCGGCGCGCCGGTGCGGCGGAAGACGGCGTCGGTGGTGGTCGGCAGGCCGAAGGCGTTGAGCAGCATCGCCAGGCAGGCCGGGCCGCAGTCGTTGCGCGAGGCGCTGGCGTCCGGGTCGAACTGCGATTTGTATTCGATCGTCAGTAAAGTCGGCATGGGGTCTCGCTTTCCGGGCGACGGGGCCGCCGGGAATTATAGCTTGCGGTTTGCATCGCGTTAGGCGCGGTGCTATCATCCCTCCACCCACTCCACGGAGGCAGCATGTTCGACTCGATCAAGCGCGGGTTCGGCTTCCTGGGCCAGGCGCTCGACATGGCCCGCCAGGACGGCGACCTGATCAAACCGTCGCTGTACGGCCTGGTGGTCGGCGCCGTGGCGTCGCTGATCGGCGCGGTCCCCATCGTCATCGCGGCGCTGCTGGTCGGCGGCTCGGACCTCGGCAACGTCGTCGTCGGCGCGCTCGGCGCCGGCCTGATCTTCGTCCAGTACGCCATCGCCTATATCTTTTCCGGCATGACGGCCTACCTGGTCTACGGCTTCCTGGCCGAAGGCGACGGCCGGATGGACAGGGCCTGGGAGATTGTCCGGCGGGACTGGCTGGACATCCTCAGCCTGGCCGCCGCCTCCACGCTGGTCAAGATTGTGGAGGGCTTCGTGCGCGGGCGCGGGCGGAGCCGCAACCCGCTGCGCGAGACGCTGGCCAACCTGCTCGAGGGCGTGTGGACCTCGGCCACGTATTTCATCCTGCCGGCCATGATCATCGAAGACCTCAACCTGCCGCAGGCCCTGAAGCGCGCGACCGAGATCATCCGCAAGAACCTGCTGCTGGTGGCCGTGACCGAGATCGGCGTCAGCGGCGTGGTCGGCCTGGTGGGCGGGCTGCTCGGCGTCGTGGCGGTGCTGCTCGGCGTCGGCCTGTTCCTGGCCTTCGCGGCCGCCGGCGAGCCGACGCTGATGCTGGCGGGCGGCGTGGCCGCCGTGCTGACGGCCGGGACGCTGCTGGCCGTCATCAGCGCGGCGTCGTCCTACGTCACCACCGCCTACCACACCTGCATGTTCCTGTGGGCGCGCGACGCCGAGCGGGCCGTGGCGCACGGGGCGAGCGCCCAGTCGGTGCGCGCGCCGGAGCCGGTGGCGGCCGTGCTGGGGATGGCGCCCTAGTTGAGCTGCGGGAGGTAAACGGTGAGCTTTCAGAAAGGACGTCCCATGCGACAAGAGGTGCTGAGCTGGACCGAGGTGGACCGCCTGATCGACGCGCTGCTGCCGCAGTTCCGCGGCCGGTTCGACGCCATGATCATGATCACGCGCGGCGGACTGGTGCCGGGCGGCATGCTGTGCGAGACGCTCAACATCCAGACCGTGCTGATCGCGGCCGTGGACTTCCCCAGCGAACTCCAGGCCGGCCAGGCCGCCAAGCTGATGGTCTGGCCGAACTTCCTGCAGTTCCCGGACGACAGGCTCCTGGCCGACCGGCGCGTGCTGGTGGTGGACGACGTGTGGGGCAGCGGGCGCACGATCACGGCCGTGAAGAACCGGGTGGAGGCGGCTGGCGGCACGCCGGAGCTGTGCGTGCTGCACTACAACCCCAAACGCTCGCTCTTCACCAAGAGCCTGCCCACCTACTACGCCGCCTTCACCGACGCCTACATCGTCTACCCCTGGGAGATCGACCGCGGCGGCCCGGAAGGCGTGCCGGCCGGCACCCCCCAGACGAACGTGGGCTGAACCCTGACCTGTCGCCGCTCAGGGCCGGGCGCCGTGCCTGGCCCTGTTGTTTTTGATACAATCTCTGTCACACTTCCACCCGGGCGAGCAGCCCGAAAGGAGCCCGGCATGAACCTCTCGACTCTGCGCATCGCCATGGTGGTGCTGACGGTCGCCACCGCCGGCATTCACCTGGTCCTGAGCGCGACCGCCGGCCTGATGTTCCTCCTCAACGGCCTGGGCTACCTGGCGCTGCTGGCGGCGGCGCTCGCGCCGCTGCCGTTCCTGGCCGGGCGCCAGGCGCTCGTCCATTACGCCTTCATGGCCTACACGGCCGTGACCATCGTCGCCTACTTCGCCGTCAACGGCGGCGAAGCCTTCGGCAACCCGCTCGGCCTGGCGACCAAGGTGGTCGAGGTCCTGCTCATCGCCGCGCTCTGGCTGCACTTGCAGCGGTCCGCCCGGTGAACCCGGCCGGCCCACGCGGCCGGCGCAGATTGGATCTGGTTCGGTATGAATGCGTTGACTGTCCAACGGATGGCGTGCGCGCGCCTCCCCGCGCCGGAAGGGGAATTCCAGCTCTGCCTGTATCACAACTCGCGCGACGACAAGGAGCACCTGGCCCTGGTGATGGGCGCGGTGGCCGGGGCGACCGAACTGCTGGTGCGCGTCCACTCGGAGTGCTTCACGGGCGACGTGCTCGGCTCGCAGCGCTGCGATTGCGGCGAACAACTGCATCGCGCCATGCGCCTGATCGCCGACGCCGGCCGCGGCCTGATCATCTACCTGCGCCAGGAGGGGCGCGGCATCGGACTGCTCAACAAGCTGCGCGCCTATAACTTGCAGGACGAGGGCTACGACACGGTGGACGCCAACCTGCGGCTCGGCCACCAGGCCGACGAGCGCGATTACACCGTGGCGGCCCTGATCCTTCAGGACTGGGGCGTGCGCTCCATCCGCCTGATGACCAACAACCCGACCAAGATCGAGAGCCTGCGCGGCCTGGGGGTGGACGTCACCAGCCGCGTGGCGTTGCCGCCCAGCATCACGGCTGACAACGCCGGGTATCTGCGCACCAAGGCCGAGCGGATGCGGCACCTGCTGACGCTGCCGTAGGGCCACGGCTCAACCGCCCCGTTCGCCCCGAGCGAGTCGCTGCGCGTTGCGCCGCTCACTGCGGACGGCAGGTGAACAACACCCGCCACCCTATGCGCCCGACGGTCACCGTTACGTATGCCCAAAGCCTGGACGGCTGCCTGGCGGCCGAGCCGGGCCGGCCGCTCGCCCTGAGCGGGCCGGAGTCCTTGCGCTTCACCCACCGCCTGCGCGCCGCGCACGACGCTATCCTGGTCGGCCTGGGCACGGTCCTGGCTGACGACCCGCGCCTCACCGTCCGCCACGCCGAGGGGCCCGATCCCCAGCCGGTCATCCTGGACAGCCTGCTCCGCTGCCCGCTGGAGGCGGCGCTGCTGCGCCATCCCACGCGGCAGCTCTGGATCGCGGCCCGCGCCGACGCGCCCGCCGCGCGGCGCCGCGCGCTCGAGGCCGCCGGCGCGCGCCTCCTGGCCTTCCCGCCCGATGACCAGGGCCGCGTGCCGTTGCCGGCGCTGCTGACGGCGCTGGGCGAGCTCGGCGTCCGCACGCTGATGGTGGAGGGCGGCGCGCGCGTGATCACGGCCTGCCTGGTCCAGGGCCTGGCCGACCGCCTGATCGTCACCATCGCCCCGCGCCTGCTCGGCGGCCTGCCGGCCGTCGCCGCGCCGGTCAACGTCGCCCTGCGCCGAGCGCGCTACGAGGTGATGGGCGCCGACGTGGTCGTCTCCGCCGAAATCGCGCGGGACGCGCTCCCCCTCCCTGGGGGAGAGGGCCGGGGTGAGGGGTGAGGGCCGAACGATGCAGCGCCTCTGGTTCACGGCCCCTTTCCAGGTTGAGGTCCGCGACGAGGCCCCGCCGGCCCCGGCCGCGGGCGAAGCGCTCGTCGCGACCGTCTGCTCGGCCATCAGCCCCGGCACCGAGATGCTGGTCTACCGCGGCCAGTTCCCGCCCGGCCTGGCCGTGGACGCGACCCTCGAGGCGCTGGGCGGCGCGTTCGCCTACCCGCTGCGCTACGGCTACGCGTGCGTCGGGCGCGTGGCGGCGCTCGGCGCGGAGGTCGATCCGGCCTGGGCCGGCCGCCTGGTCTTCGCCTTCCAGCCGCACGCCAGCGCCTTCACCGCCCCGGTCGCCGAGCTGCTGCCGGTGCCGGAGGGCGTGACGCCCGAAGACGCCGTCTGCCTGCCGAACATGGAGACCGCCGTCAATTTCCTGCTGGACGGCGCGCCGCTCCTCGGCGAGCGCGTGGCCGTCTTCGGCCAGGGCGTCGTCGGCCTGCTCACCACGGCCCTGCTGGCCCGCCTGCCCCTGGCGGCCCTGGCGACGCTGGACCGCTACCCGCTGCGCCGCGACTGGTCGCGCCGCCTCGGCGCCACGGCCTGTTTCGATCCCGCGGACCCGGAGACGCCGGACCGGCTGCGCGAGCACCTGGACATGGATGGCGAGTACGCAGGCGCCGACCTGGTGTACGAGCTGACCGGCGCGCCGGCCGCGCTCGACCAGGCGATTGAGGCGGCCGGCTTCAGCGGCCGGATCGTGGTCGGCTCGTGGTACGGGCAGAAGCGCCACCCCGTGGACCTGGGCGGCCGTTTCCACCGCGCCCGGCTGCGCCTGATCAGCAGTCAGGTGAGCACGCTCACGCCGGAGCTGGGGGCGCGCTGGACCAGGCGCCGGCGCCTGAACGTGGCCTGGCGCCGGCTGACCGAGGTGCGGCCGGGACGCCTGATCACGCACCGCTTCCCGCTGGCCGAGGCCGCGCAGGCCTATGCGCGGGTGGACCAGGCGCCCGAAGAGGTTGTCCAGGTTATCTTCGACTATCGAGCGATGCCATGACCCCATCCCCAACCCCTCAACCCCATTACACCGTGGCCGTCAAACGCGCTTTCGTCGCCCAGCACTTCCTCGTCGGCGGGGATTGGGGTGCCGAGAACCAGCGCCACTCGCACCACTACGTCGTCGAGCTGCAGCTGGAGGGCGAGCGCCTGGACCGGCACGGCTACCTGGTGGACATCGTCGACATCGAACGGCACCTGAACGCGCTCGTCGCCCGTTACCGCGACCAGACGCTCAACGACCTGCCGGAGTTTGCGGGCCTCAACCCGAGCCTGGAGCACTTCAGCCGCATCCTGGCCGAGAGCCTGGCCGGCCTCCTCCAGGCCGAGACGCTGACGGCGCTGACCGTCAGGCTGTGGGAGAACGACATCGCCTGGGCGTCGTATCGGCGGGCGGTGTAGCGCATGCGCGTCGGCCTGGTGATCTACGGCTCGCTGGACACGGTCTCCGGCGGTTACCTCTACGATCGCCAGCTCGTCGCCCATCTGCGCGCGCAGGGCGATGAGGTCGAGATCATTTCCCTGCCCTGGCGGGCTTACCCCGGGCGCCTGCTGGACAACGTCGCCGCCGGCTTGGGCCGGCGGCTTCAGGCCGGGCGCTGGGACGTCCTGCTGCAGGACGAGCTGAACCACCCATCGCTGTTCGCCCTCAACCGCTGGCTGCGCCCGCGCGTCCCCTACCCGATCCTCTCTATCGTCCATCACCTGCGCTCCAGCGAACGGCATGCGGCCTGGCCGATGGCGTTCTATCGCCGGGTGGAGCGCGCCTACCTGCGCGGCGTGGACGGCTTCATCTTCAACAGCCGGACGACGCGTGAAGCGGTGGAGGCCCTCACCCCCCTCCCCGTGAGACGCGGGGAGAGGCGGGAGGTCGTCGCTTGCCCGGCGGCCGATCACATCGGTCCCGGGCTGGACCGCGACCAGATCGAGGCGCGCGCCGCCCGGCCTGGGCCGCTGCGCGTATTGTTCGTCGGCAATGTGATCCCGCGCAAGGGCCTGCACACCCTGCTGGCCGCGCTGGCGCGCCTGGAGGGAGGCTGGCGGCTGACCGTGGCCGGCAGCCTGGCGGTCGATCCGGCTTATGGCCGGTCCATCCGGGCCCGGATCGCGCAACAGCGGCTGGAAGACCGGGTCGCCCTGCTCGGCCGCCTGGACGACGCCGGCCTGCGCGCGCAACTGGCCGCGCACGACGTGCTGGCCGTCCCCTCTTCTTACGAAGGCTTCGGCATCGCCTACCTGGAGGCCATGGCGTTCGGCCTGCCCGTGATCGCCACGACGGCGGGCGGAGCCGGCGAGATCGTCACGCACGGGCAGGACGGCTGGCTGGCGCCGCCTGATGACCCGGACGCGCTGGCGGGCGCGCTGCGGGCGCTGGGGTCCGACCGCGCCCGGCTGAGGGCGATGAGCCGCGCGGCGCGCGCGCGCTATGACCGGCACCCCACCTGGGCCGAAAGCATGGCCCGCGTGCGGGCTTTTCTCCTGTCCCGGACGGCCGCTCTGGCGCGGGTATAATCCGCCTCGTTCCGCCTTCCGCTCTTGCCGGGAAGCGCCGCTTTGACCATCCCAAACCTGTCCGACGTCGAAGAGGCCGCCGCGCCGCTCATGGATCGTCCGCTCGACCGGGCGAGCCTGGGCGCGGTGATGCTCAGTCATCTGGCTGTGGACATGCAGACCAGCTCGCTCACTGTCCTGCTGCCTCCGCTGCTGACGACCTTCAGCCTGACCTACGCCTCGGCGGCCGGCATCATCTCCGCCAACAACCTGATCATCGCCATCGC
>DAOUAB010000150.1:0-43082 GCA_034434015.1 Anaerolineales bacterium | reverse complement strand
GGCGGCGACGGCGGGATAAAGGGCGGGCGGTGGCAGACATGAGATCGCAGTTGGCAGGCGGCAGCCCGCAGAGCGCGCTTTGGCAGCGCCCTGGGTTTTGCGCTGTCCGCGGTCTGTCAGCGCGATCGGCACTCAGCCAAAAACCACACTGGAGGCAACTATGTGCGGCATCGTCGGTTATCTGGGCGCGCGTGAAGCCGCCCCGCTTATCGTGGAAGGCCTGCGGCGCCTGGAGTACCGCGGCTACGATTCGTCCGGCATGGCCGTCCTCAAAGACGGCCGGATTCAGGTGCGGCGCGAGGTGGGCAAGCTGGGCGGCCTGGCCCAGATGCTGGCCCAGGAGCCGGTGTCCGGCAGCGTCGGCATCGGGCACACGCGCTGGGCCACGCACGGCGCGCCCTCGCGCCGCAACGCCCACCCGCATTTTGGCGCCACCGGCGAGGTGGTGGTGGTCCACAACGGCATCGTCGAGAACTACCTGGAGATCAAGGCCGAGTTCCAGGCCGAGGGTGTGCAGTTTAACTCGGACACGGACACCGAGGTCATCGTCCACCTGGTGGAGAAGCACCTGGCGCTCGGGCACTCGCTGGAGGAGGCCGCCCGGCGCTCGTTCGCGCACCTGAAGGGCGCGCACGCCATCGTCGTCATGTCCACGCGCGAGCCGGACAAGCTGGTCTGCACGCGCATCGGCAACGCCGGCGGCGTCACCCTCGGCCTGGGCCAGGGCGAGATGTTCATCGCCTCGGACATGCCCGCCATCCTGGAGCACACGCGCAGGATGGTCTTCCTTGAATCGCGCCAGATGGCGGTGGTGACGCGCGACGGCTACCGCGTGACCACGCTGGACGGGCGGCCGGTGACGCCGGAGGTCCACGTCATCCCCTTCGACGCCGTCTCGGCCGAGAAGGGCGAGTACAAACACTTCATGCAGAAGGAGATCCACGAGCAGGCCCGCGCCGTCACCGACACGCTGCGCGGGCGCCTCGACTTCACCAGCGGCGCGGTCAGCCTGCCCGAGCTGAACCTGACGCCCGAGCGCGCGCGCCGGATCGAGAAGATCGTCATCGTCGCCTGCGGCACATCGTACTACGCCGGCCTGGTCGGCCGCAACTACTTCGAGCGGATCGCGCGCCTGCCGACCACGGTGGAGATTGGCTCGGAGTTCCGCTACGCGGACCCGCTCATCGACGAGCGGACGGCGGTGCTGGCCATCACCCAGTCCGGCGAGACCGTGGACACGCTGGCGGCGATGGAGGAAGCCCGCGAGAAGGGCGCGCTGGTGTGGACCATCGTCAACAACGTCGGCTCGGAGGCCCGCCGGGTGGCCGACGGCTACATCGTGATGCAGGCCGGGCCGGAGATCGGCGTGGCGTCCACCAAAGCCTTCACCACCTCCATCGTGGACCAGTTCCTGCTGGCCGTCTACCTGGCGCAGCTGCGCGGGGTCCAGGTTAACGGCCAGGCCCGGGTGCAGGATTTGGCCCATCTGCCGGACCTGATCGGCCAGGTGCTGGACCGCGAGGCGGCCGTGAAGGCGCTGGCCGAGGAGCTGTTCGAGAGCCGCAACGCCCTGTACCTGGGGCGCGGCGCGCAGATGCCCATCGCCCTGGAGGGCGCGCTCAAGCTCAAGGAGATCTCCTACATCCACGCCGAGGGCTACCCGGCCGGCGAGATGAAGCACGGGCCGATCGCGCTCATCGACCGCGAGATGCCGGTGGTGGCGCTGTGCCTGAAGGACGCGGTCTGGGACAAGATGATCTCGCAGGTGGAGCAGGCCAAGGCGCGCGGCGGCCGGGTGATCGCGCTGGCGACGGACGGCGACGACCTGATCGCGTCCAAGGCGGACCGGGTGCTCTGGCTGCCGCCGGCCCCGCCGCTGCTGGCGCCGGTGCTCTCGGTCATCCCGCTCCAGTTGCTGGCCTACCACATCGCCGTGCGGCGCGGCACGGACGTGGACCAGCCGCGCAACCTGGCCAAGAGTGTGACGGTGGAGTAGAGGCCGCGCCGTCGCGAACCGGCGGCAACGGTGGACAGGCCGGGTCGGGCGCCCGGCCTGTTTTAGGGCGCGGCCCGGCTCCGAGGTGCGCGCCGGCAGTGCGCCGGGGCGGGCGTCAACGCCGGTCCGGGAGCGCCGGAGGCCGAGAAACGGGCGTCCTAAGTGGAAGCCAAGGCCGCCTGGGCCGCGGCCAGCCGCGCGATCGGGATGCGGAAGGGGGAACAGCTGACATAGTCCAGGCCGGCGCTGTGGAAGAAGCGCACGGAGCGCGGGTCGCCGCCGTGCTCGCCGCACACGCCCACCTTCAGGTCCGGCCGGGTCCCCCGGCCCCGCTCCACCCCCAGGCGCACCAGCTGGCCCACGCCGTTCACGTCGATGGTCTGGAAGGGGTCGTCGGCCAGCAGGCCGCGGTCCACGTAGCCCGGCAGGAAGCGCGACGAATCATCCCGGCTGAGGCCCAGGGTGGTCTGGGTCAGGTCGTTGGTGCCAAAGGAGAAAAACTCGGCCGCGGCGGCGATCTCGCCCGCCGTCAGCGCCGCCCGGGGCAGCTCGATCATGGTGCCGACGGTGTAGGCCACGCGCAGGCCGTGGGCGGCGAAAACCTCCTCCGCCACCTGGCGCACGAGCGCCTCCTGCTGCCGGAACTCGCTGGTGAAGGCCACCAGCGGGATCATGACCTCCGGGATCACCCGCACACCGCGCTCGTGGCACTGGAGCGCGGCGGTGAAGATGGCCCGGGCCTGCATCTCGGTCACCTCCGGGTAGATCACGCCCAGCCGGCAGCCGCGGTGACCCAGCATCGGGTTGGCCTCGTGCAGGCGCTCCACCTGGTGCAGCAGCGCCTCCTTGAGGCTGATCTGTTTGAGCAGGCCGTCGATCTCCTCCAGGCTGGAGGCCAGGCGCAGTTTGAGCTTCAGGTCGGTGATGGTCAGGATCAGGTCCTCGCGCCCGGGCAGGAACTCGTGCAGCGGCGGGTCAAGCAGCCGGATGGTGACCGGGTAACCGTCCATAGCGGTGAAGATCCCGGCGAAATCCTGCGTCTGCAGCGGCTCCAGCTTCGCCAGCGCCTCGCGCCGGTACACGGCGTTGGGCGCCATGATCATCTCGCGCATGGCCTCGATCCGGTTGCCTTCGAAGAACATGTGCTCCGTGCGGCACAGGCCGATGCCCTCCGCCCCGAAGCGGCGCGCGGTCTGCGCGTCCTGGGGCGTGTCGGCGTTGGCGCGGACGCGCAGCTTGCGAAATTCATCCGCCCACTTCATCACCGTGTGGTAGTAGTGGTCCAGCTCCGGGCGGATGGTGGGCACCTCGCCCAGCAGCACGCGCCCGGTGCTGCCGTCCACCGTGATCCAATCGCCGCGTGTCACCGTGACCTTGCCGGCGGTGAATAACTGCTGGCCGTAGTCGATCTGGAGCGCGTCGCAGCCGACCACGCAGCACTTGCCCATGCCGCGCGCGACCACGGCGGCGTGGCTCGTCATGCCGCCGCGCGCGGTGACGATGGCCTGGGCCGCGACCATGCCGTGGAAGTCGTCCGGGTTGGTCTCGTGCCGGACAAGGATCACCTTCTCGCCGGCCGCCGCCCAGGCCGCGGCCTCGTCCGCGCTGAAGACCACCTTGCCGGAGGCGGCCCCGGGCGAGGCGGGCAGGCCCGTCGCCAGGGTGACGGCCTTGGCCGCCGGGTCCACCACCGGGTGCAGCAACTGCTCCAGGTGCTCCGGGCCGACGCGCTGCACGGCCTCCCGGCGCGTGATGACGCCCTCATTCACCAGGTCCACCGCGATGCGCACTGCCGCCCGCCCGCTGCGTTTGCCCCGGCGGGTCTGCAGCATCCACAGCCGGCCGCGCTCGATGGTGAACTCCAGGTCCTGCATATCCTGGTAGTGGGCCTCCAGCTGGCGGGCGGTGTGCAGGAACTGGCGATAGGTGTCCGGCATGGCCTCGGCCATGTGCTGGAGCGGGAACGGCGTGCGGATGCCGGCCACCACGTCCTCGCCCTGGGCGTTGGTCAGGTATTCGCCGAACAGGGTCGGCTCGCCGGTGTTGGGGTTGCGGGTGAAGGCCACGCCGGTGCCGGAATCCTCGCCGGCGTTGCCGAAGACCATGGCCTGCACATTCACGGCCGTGCCCATGCCGTCGGGGATGCGGTTGAGCCGGCGGTAGTCGATGGCGCGCCGGTTCATCCACGAGTCGAACACGGCGGCGATGGCCATGCGCAGCTGCTCCTCCGGGCTGTCCGGCACGTTCTGGCGCGTCTCGCCGAAGATGATCTCCTTGCAGCGGTCAACCACGGCGCGCAGCTCCGGCACGCCCAGGTCGGCGTCGCGCTGGACGCCGGCCCGCGCCTTGGCGGCCTCCAGGGCGCGGTCGAGCTTGTCCTTGGGGACGTCCAGCACGATGTTGCCGAACATGAAGATGAAGCGCCGGTAGGCGTCCCAGGCGAAGCGCTCGTCCCCGGTCAGGGCCGCCAGGCCGGCCAGGGTGTCCGCGTTCAGGCCCAGGTTGAGCACCGTGTCCATCATGCCCGGCATGGACACCGGCGCGCCCGAGCGCACCGAGACCAGCAGCGGGTTGGCGGCGTCCCCGAAGCACTTGCCCGTGCGCTCCTCCACGACCTTGAGGGCCGCTTTGCTCTGGGACCACATGCCCTCGGGGAAGAGTTTGTCGTTGGCGTAGTAGATGTTGCAGGCGGCGGTGGTGATGGTGAAGCCGGGCGGCACGGGCAGGCCGGCCCGCGACATCTCCGCCAGCCCGGCCCCTTTGCCGCCGAGCAGGTCCACCATCCGGCGGTCGCCCTGATCGAACAAATATACCCAGGTCTCCAGACGCTGCGCTTCAAGTTCGGCCTTGGCGATCGGCATCATGGTCGGGGTCTCCGATGCTTCTGCAATGGGTTGGGGCAGTTTTCGCGCTGGGAATCGAAAATTCGTCCCTCTACAGTCTCATAATTATGTGAGGCCGTCAATATGGGCGAAGACGGATGGACGGGCGACGGGCCGGATCTGCACGTCTGTGATAAATTACGCTGACTTCAGGTATTGGGCGGCCTGCTCGTCCGTCAGCCGGGTCAGGAACTCTTCATCTTCGGTCCCGTTGACCAGATATTCGTAGTCCGTCCGGTAGAGGTAATACGTGCCGCACTCCGGGCACTGCTTCAGGTGCAGGGCGCGTCCGCTGTGGGGCCGGAGGTCTTTCACCAGTGTCAGGCGGCCGGCCGCCGCCGGCAGGTAGGTGTTGTCTGCCTCCCAGCCGTATTTCTGGAAGGCGTATTCCTCGTCGTCCAACTGGGAACACAGGCTACAGTGACGATGGGGCGCATCGGGCGATGAGATGTCCGGCATAGCAGACCTTGTGGGGTAGACCGGCGCTTTCAGCCGCGCGCCAGTCCCGGCATTGTAGGTGGAACCTGGCCGGCCGCCAATCCTCCTGCGCCGGTGCGGCGCAAACGTTCGAACATCAATTCATCGGGAGGCGCGCATGACTGAATTCACCGCCATCGGCAGACCCACCCCCCTGATCGATGGCCGCGCCAGGGTCACGGGCGCGACCCGCTTCGCGGCGGACCGGCCGCTGCCCGGCCTGCTGCACGCGCGCCTCGTCCCCAGCCTGTATGCCCATGCCCGGATCGAAGCCATGGATACGGCCGCCGCCCTCGCGACGCCGGGCGTGGTGGCTGTGCTGACGGCCAGCGACCTGCCCGCCGTCGTCCCCTCATCCCGCAGCCGGCTCCTTCTGGCGCGCGGGCGCGTCATCTTTGCCGGCCAGCCGGTGGCGCTGGTGCTGGCGACGAGCGAAGCCGCGGCCCAGGACGGCGCGCAACAGGTGCGGGTGCAATACGACCCGCAGCCGGCCGCCGTCACGCTGGACGAGGCGTTGGCCGAAGGCGCGCCGCTGGTCTGGCCGGATGGCGTGCCGAGCGGCGAGAACGTCAGCGCCGGCGCTCACGGCGCCGACCAGGGCGCGGCGGCCGAGGCCGGGAAACAGGCCAGCAACGTGTCGAGCGCCGCGACGCAGACGCGCGGCGATGTGGCCGCCGGTTTTGCGGCCGCCGACGTCATCGTCGAGCGCGTCTTCACCACCGCGATGGTGCACCAGAGTTCACTGGAGACCCACACCGTGGCGGCCCAGCCGGACCCGGCTACCGGCGGGCTGACGGTCTGGTCCAGCACCCAGGCCCCTTTCGACGTGCGCCAGGAACTGGCCGAGGTGCTGGGCCTGCCGGAGGCCGACCTCCGCGTCATCGCCACTCCGGTCGGCGGCGGCTTCGGGGGGAAGTTCGGCCTGTACGAGCCGCTGGTGGCGCTGGCCGCGCGGGCCCTCAACCGCCCCGTGCGCCTGAGCCTGACGCGCCTGGAGGAGCTGCTGGCCACCAACCCGGCGCCGGCCACCCGCCTGCGCGTGCGCCTCGGCGCCCGGCGGGACGGCGAGCTGACGGCGCTGGAGGCCGAGGTCCAGGTGGACAACGGCTGTTACCCGTTCGACATCGCCGGCTTTTTCGGCTACATGCTGGCCAGCTTTTACCGCGTGCCCAATTTCAGTGTGCGCGGGCAGGATGTGCTGACGTTCAAGCCCTCGGCCGGGGCGTATCGCGCGCCCGGCGCGCCGTGCGTGATCTTCGCCCTGGACAGCGTCATGGATGAGATGGCGCAGCGCCTGGGCGCCGACCCGCTGGAGTTCCGGCTGCGCCACGCCGCCCGGCCGGGCGACCCGCTGGCCGATGGCGACCCGTGGCCGGGCATGGGCATGGCCGAAGTGCTGGAGGCCCTGCGCGACCATCCGGCCTGGCGCGAGCGCGCCCAGGCCCGGGCGCGCGGCCGGGGCGTCGGCATCGCGGTGGGCGGGTGGATGGGCGGCACGGAGCCGGCCGCCGCCGCCTGCGCCCTGGACCGCGACGGCCGGCTCGTGGTGCACATCGGCTCGGTGGACCTGACCGGCACGACCACCGGTTTTGCGCTGCTGGCGGCTGAGGCGTTTGGCCTGCCGGCGGAGAAGGTGCGCGTGATCATCGGCGACACCGCGACCGCGCCATACTCCGGGGCGACGGGCGGCAGCAAGGTCACCTACACCACCGGCGCGGCCGTGGTGCAGGCGGCGCGCGCGGCGCGGGAGCAGACCCTGGCCATCGCCGCCGACCTGCTGGAGGCCGCCGCCGAGGACCTGGAGATCGTAGACGGCCTGGTGCGGGTGCGCGGCGCGCCCGGCAAGACGCTGAAGCTGGCCGACATCGCGCGCAAGACCATGCGCTTCGGCGGTCAGTACGCGCCCGTGTACGCGCACGGGCGGGTGGCGGAGACCGCGCACGCGCCCGGCTTCAGCGCCCAGCTGGCCGAGGTCGAGGTGGATCAGGAAACGGGCGTGGTCCAGGTGCGGCGTCTGGTGGTGGCGCAGGACGTGGGGCGCGCGCTCAACCCGCTGGCCATCGAGGGGCAGATGCACGGCGGCGCGGTGCAGGGCCTGGGCTGGGCGCTGTACGAGCAGATGGGTTACGACGCGCAGGGTCAACTGCTCACCGGCACCTGGCAGGACTATATGTTGCCGGGCAGTATGGAGGCGCCGGCGATCGAGACCGTGATCGTGGAGGTGCCGTCCGAGCACGGCCCCTTCGGCGCGCGCGGGGTGGGCGAGGCGCCGGTGGTGCCCACGGCCGCCGCCATCGCCAATGCGATCGCGGATGCCACCGGCCGGCGGCTGACCGATCTGCCGATGACGCCGGCGCGGGTCTGCGCGGCGCTGGCGCGGCCGCGAGAGGGCGTTTCTTCGGGCCGTTCGGCCTGAGCGCGGCCCGCCGGTTCAGGCGGGCGCCTTTGGGAGCGGGCCCCGCCCGGCTGGCGCACGACTCGCACGCGATAAGGATCGGCGACGAATTCGAGGAGGCGTCGCCGTTGGCGCAAAAAGGGCGCGTGATCACCGGGTGCGCGCGGCGGGTTGCGGCGCGTGGATGAGCTCGCCTCTCCGGGGCGGAGCGATGGCTGATAAAATGGCGGCCGGAGGCCACGCCCGCATGTCCACTGAGACCCTGGTCCTTGACCGCATGGGGACGCTCATCGCGCGCTGGGAATCGGCCGGCGACCGGCGCGCGATTTTTCTCGGCTGTTACCGGCTGATGACGGCCAACATGCTCACGGCCCTGCAGGCCGGCGAGTTCCACGACGCGCGCTGGGTGCGCGCCCTGCTGGAGCGCTTCGCCGACTACTACTTCGACGCCCTGGCCGCCTACGAGCACAGCCGCGCCGCGGCCCCGGCGATCTGGCGCCTGACCCATGACGCCGCGCGCGACCCGGGGACGCTGACGCTCCAGAACCTGATGCTGGGCGTCAACGCCCATATCTGTTACGACCTCGTGCTGACCCTGGTGGACCTGTTGGAGCCGGAATGGGCCGGGCGGGACGGAGAATGGCGCGACCGCCGCCGCGCCGATCACCGCCGCGTCAACCATGTGATCGCGCGGACCGTGGACGCCGTGCAGGACACGGTTGTGGAGCGCTTCTCCCCGCGCCTGGACCTGCTGGATCAGGCGCTCGGCCCGGTGGACGAGTGGGTGGCCTCGCAGCTCATCCGCCGCTGGCGGGAGGGCGTCTGGCGCTCGGCCGTGCAACTGCTGGAGACGCCCACGCCCGAGGCGCGCGCCGCGCTGCTGGCCGACGTGGAGGCGGCGGCCCTGGGCCGGGCGGACGCCATCCTGCTGAGATAAGCCGGCGGGCCGTTACTCGTCCTCGTCGGCCTTGCGCGCGGGGGCCGGCGCGCCCGGCTTGAGGCGCGCGCGCAGGCCGGCGTCGATCTGCTGGCCCAGTTGCGCCCAGACTTCCGGCCGGTCGCGCTCGCAGGCGCTCAGCAGGCCTCGCACCGTCTCCACGGGGCCCTGCGCCGCCAGCGCGCGTGTGGCCTCCGGCAGCCGGTACGTCTGCGCCTTGACGAACCCGAACTGGACGACCTCGACGGTCTCCAGCAACCCGCGCCGGGCCAGGCCGCGCTTCACCACCTCGGCCGCGTGATGCCAGGGGTTAGGGGCGTCGGCCTCCAGCAACTCCGGCACCAGGACGGAGACTTCCAGCGAGGCGCCCGCCGGCAGGCG
This sequence comes from Anaerolineales bacterium, assembly GCA_034434015.1. Classification (GTDB taxonomy): domain Bacteria; phylum Chloroflexota; class Anaerolineae; order Anaerolineales; family UBA6663; genus SpSt-583. Next base: position 34,014 of record DAOUAB010000150.1, on the reverse strand, counting down.
CAACCGCGCCTCCAGGCTGTGCGCGGGCCAGGCCGGGTCGGCCTCGCCTGGCTCGGCGTACAGCGTGCGCACCTTGCTCGGACCGAAAGGCGTCGGCTTGGGGCGCACGTCCAGGCGCAGCGCGCCCGCCTGTTCGGCGGCCAGGAAGGCCGCGGCCAGCATCGCGCGCGCCAGGGCGGCGGCGGACACGGCGCCCGCCGTGTGCAGCAAGGCCAGTGGGTCGGTCAGGCCGGGCGGGGGCGCGAAGGCCTCGCCATTCAGCAGGATGATCTCGCTGGGGGCCAGGGGATACGCGGCCAGGGCGTCGAGTTCCGGCATAACGACCTCACGCGGCAGAGGGGGCAGGCCCGTATTGTACCGGTCACGGCCCGCTCCGCAGGATCAGGGGGAGATAGAGCGCGGGTCCGCCGGTGACCGGCACCACGCCGCCGCTGAGGGCCCAATCCCACCAGAACACATCCGCCAGCGCGGTGTAGACCGCCATCGACCGGACCTGTACGGCCAGCTCGCGGTTCTGCTTGCTGCTGTTCTCGCTGCCGTTGATCGAGCCGGTGTGCGCCCAGCCCGCGCCCCCGGCCGAGACCAGCACCAGCTTGTTGTGAATGCCGGTCCCGGTCGGGTTGCCGAGCAGGCAGGCCAGGTCCAGGCCCTCGGCCGCGGCCAGGCCGTTGACGTACGCGCAGGTGGCGGCGTTGCTGCGGACATCACCGGGGACGTCGTACGCCGAGTCGAGCAGGAGGCGCACCAGGGCGCCGCGCCGCGCCGCCGCCACGTAGGCCTCCAGGCGCGGGTTGGGGTCGTCCGCGGCGTTGCTCGTGGTCGGGCCCCAGAACGGGTGCTCGTAGAGCTGTTCCACCAGCACGCGATCGCCGGGGCCGGCGCGGGCGATCATCCCCAGCAACGCGTCGCGGTCGCGCAGGCTGTTGTCCGGCGACTGCACGATCTCGAACTGGAACTCGCCCGTGAACACGAACGGGTCCGGGAAGCGGACGGCGTAGGCCGTCCCGCCGGACGCGAAGCCGGGCGTGAAGCCGGGCGGCGGCGCGCCGAAGACCGGATCGGCCGCGCTCCAGCGCCGCAGGTCGCGGTGATGCTGCGGGTCGAGGTCGTGCTCAAAGACGGACCGGGCGTGCGCGATCGGGCCGGCGGCGTCGGTCCACAGCCACAGGCCGCGGTTGCCCGCCGTGCCGTCGGCCTTCGGGTCGGACGGCATCGAGCTGTAGTTCAGGTTCTCGGAGCCGGTCAGCAGCCAGCGGTCGTCGATGAGCATGAACTTGGCGTGCTGATAGGCGTAACGGTCGTGGATGGGCGGCGTCGCGGCCGAGTCGTTGACCATGAACCAGCACGCGCCGCCGGCGGCCTCGATCTGCTGGCAGTTCCAGCGTTCCTGATCCTCCAGCCCGCCGACCGGCGCGCCCTCCAGCAGCACGGTCACGCTCACGCCCGCCGCCGCGCGCGCCGCCAGCGCCTGGCCCAGCTCGGCGTTCTTGAAGTCGTAGCCTTCATAGCGGATCGACTGCGCCGCCGCGTTGATGGCCTGCAGCACGTGCGCGAAGATATGGTCTGGGGCGACCAGGTACGTGATGGTCGCGGTCTGCGTGATCCGGTAGGTCTGGAAATAGAGGTCCAGGTCCCAGCCCGGATACTGCACCTTCTTGCCGTTCACGTCGTCGTCGGTCGCCTGGGCCCAGTCGCCGGCCTGGTCGGTGTCCGTCACCGGCCGGCCGGTGGCCTGGTCCAGCTTGCGGTACAGCACCTGGCCCTCCAGCCCGAAGAAGCCCTGGTTGTAGGGCGCAATCGTCGGGCCGACCCAGCCGGTGTCGGTGATAACGCCGTTCTCCCACACCACCGAATCGATCCGGGTGTTCGCGCCATCGCGCAGGAGCAGCGCATCGCCGTTGTTGCCGAGGGTCAGGTTTCCGCTGAGCGCCAGGTCCGGCACGGCCGGGTCCGAGTTGCCGCCGTACTCGTAATCGGGCTTGAAGCCGAACTCGAGCGTGAAACTGACGGCGGCCCGCGTGATCCACAGGCTGGCGCCCGGCGCCAGCGACCCTGCCAGCGTCACCGTCCCCTGCTGGTCCGTGACGGTCCAGCCGGCCAGGTCCGCCGAGGTCGAGGCGAGGTTGGTCAGCCGGAAGGCCTCGTCCGGCTCGTTGGGCAGATAGGTGTCGTAGTAGACGGCCGAGATCAACACGCCCGACGAGGCCGCGGCCGAGGCCTCGGCGCGCGCCAGGGACGCGGTGAGCGCGGCGGCGCCGGCCAGGCCCACGAGCAGGGCGGTCAGGAGAGATCGGCGGCGGGCGGGCGCGGGCGAGCGGCGTTCGGCGATCATGCGAAGACTCCTCTTCAGGGCGGCGGCGACCTCCCCGGCTTCACTGTAGGTCAGAATCCGGCCCGGCGCCATCAGGCCGAAGTCATAGGGTCCGGGCAAGGACGGCGATTGCCAGACGCTGGTCTTGAACGTATACTGTCGGCGACAGCGCCCCAGGTGTGATTGACAACCGCATGACCACACGCCCGCCCCTCGCTGACCCAGGCGTCTTTGATTACGCCGCGCCGGTCCAGGCCGATTCGCCCTGGCCGACGTTCCGGCGCGACCACCGCAACACCGGCCGCAGCCCGCTCCGCGCGCGTTACCACGGCGACCGGCCCTGGTCTTTCCAGACCGGCAAGGGCCTCTTCTCCACGCCCGTCATCGACGGCGCGGGCGTGATCTACATCGGTTCGGCCGACCACATTTTCTACGCGCTCTATCCGGATGGGCGCGAGAAGTGGCGCTGCGTCACCGGTGAGATCATCGACTCAGCCGGCGCGCTGCTGGCCGGCGGGGACGTGGTCTTCCCGTCGGGCGATGGACTCCTGCGCCGGCTGCGGTGCGCGGACGGCGCCCTGGTCTGGGCCTTCGACGCGCGCACGGCCGGGCGCGGCCGTTACAACAACTGGTGGGAGGGCAACGTCGCGGTCGGCCCGGATGGGACGCTGTACGCCGGCAACACCAACTTCAACTACTACGCCATCCACCCGGGCGGCGCGCTGAAATGGGTCTACCCCACCGGCGCCAACGCCTGGTCGTGCGCGGCCTTCGCCGATGACGGCACGCTCTTCTGGGGCTCGAACGACACGCGGGTCCACGCCGTGCGCCCGGATGGCGCGCGCCGCTGGACGCGCCGCACGCTGGGCTTCATCGCCGCGTCCGCCGCCGTGGACGCAGACGCCGTCTACCTCGGCTCGTTCGACAGTTATTTCTACGCGCTGGACCCGGCCACCGGCCGCGTGAGGTGGCGGCACAAGACCGGCGACCACATCTACAGCTCCGCGGCGCTGGGCGTGGACGCGGCCGGGGCGACGGACGCCATTTTCTTCGGCTCAACCGATGGCGTGCTCTATGCCCTGCGCCCGGACGGCGCCCGGCTCTGGACGTTCGACGCGGGCGCGCCCATCCGCTCATCGCCCGCCCTGGGCCGCGCGCCGGAGGGCGAGGCCGGCTGGATCGTGTACTTCGGCGCCGGGGATGGGCGCCTGTATGCCCTGAACGCCGCCGACGGTTCGCCGCGCTGGTCCTGGAACACGACGCCGGCCGATCCGGAGATGCGCGACCGCAACGACCTGAACGGCTCGCCGGCTCTGGGCCGAACCGGCGTCTATATCGGCGGCGAGCACGGCCAACTCTGGTACGTGCCGTACGACTATCCGCTCCACGCGCCGGACCCGCGCGGCGCAGTCGGGGCGGGCGGGGACCGGCCGGCCGAGGGGGCAGGCCTGGTCTACGTCTCGCCCGGCGGGAACGCGCGCGCCGAACATCCCGCCGAACTGCCGGCGGCGACCCTGCTGACCTATAAACTGGTCGTGCGCCAGGGCGGCGCGACTGTGCCGGCCCGCCTCTACCGCGCGCCGTTCTTCCGACCGCGCCGCGCCCTGGACGTGCGCGTCCGGCCGGACTTCCCATTCCGGGCCGAGGTCTCGGCCGATGGCCGCTATCTGCACGTCTTCCCGGAAGGTTTCCTGACGCCCGGCCAGACCTACACGCTGACCGTCGAGGGCGATTACTACACCGGCGGCCTGGCCTTGGGCAACCTCACGCTGGGCGGGCGGCGGGCCGGGCGTTTCCAGAGCGCCTTCTCCTTTGCGGCTGAGCCGGCGGCTTATCCGGATTGGCCGCTGGCCTCGGCGGCGGACGAGGTCGGCGCGTTCGAGTGGACGCGGCTGGCGGCGCCCATCCCGACCATGCTGCCCAGCCTCAACCAGATCGGTTTTGACTATCTCGACTGGATCGTGGGCGTGATTGACGCGCGCGGGTCGGGCGGCGCCGGGCGTCTGACGGCCTGGGCCATCGGCGCGCGCCGGGATGCGGCCGGGACGCTGGTCGCCGACCCGGCCACCGACTTCCGCCTGCCGCTGAGCGGCGCGTGGCGCGAGGACGCCTTCATCCTCACCAACCGCGATTTCCGTATGGCCGTCACCGGCATCCCGATCCCGTTCAAGGTCTTTCAGCTCCGGGGCCGGATGGGCGTGGATGGGCGCGCGCTGCCGGGGACGACGGCCTACGCCGAGACGGACCTGCTCTCGATCCCGACCTTTGGGCCGCTGTTGGCGCTGGCCGGCCTGGGCACGAACGTGTTTGAGAAGTTGCTGACCACGAGCACGTACCTCACGCGCCCGTACGCCGGGCCCGCGAACCGGCGGCCGGCGGGCCTGTCGGTGGAGGCGGTGACGTTTGATCCGCCGCTCGGCCCACACGCCGGCCGGGTCGAGGCGCGGTTGAAGTCGGCGCCGGGGACGGAGTACCCTTTGGCGCGACACCTGCCCGGCCTGCTGCTGGTGGACGCCGCCACGGGCGAGCCGGCGCCGCTGGACTATCACGCCAACCTGACGGCGAGGGCGGACGCAGCCGGGGACCTGGCGACGGTCACGCTTAACGTGCCGGCCTCCGCGCGCCTGCCGCAGGCGCTGGACGCCATCATCCTGGCCGACGTCTTCCCGCTGGCGCGGGTTCGCCTGCGCTAGCCGGACAAACGGAGGCGTGCTTCGCGGTTAAAAAGTCATGCCACGCCTGCCTCTCCGCCTCAAGCTCCTCTACAGCACCGGCGACCTGAGCACCAGCGCGCCGCTGGCGATCATCGCCTTCTTCCAGTTGTACTTCCTGACTGACGTGGCCGGACTGCGCCCGGATTACGCCGCCTGGGCCGTGGCCGCCGGCCGACTGTGGGACGCCGTGAACGATCCGCTCTTCGGCCTGTTCTCAGACCGCGTCCGCAGCCGCTGGGGACGCCGACGCGTGCTCCTGCTCTTCGGGGCCGTGCCGTTCGGGTTGTGCTTCATCCTGATGTGGCTCGTTCCGCTGCTGCCGCCGCTGGCGCTGGCCGCCTACTACGCCGTCGCCTTCATCCTGTTCGACACGGCCTACACCGCCGTCCACGTCGGCTACAACAGCCTGACGCCCGAGCTCACCCAGGACTACGACGAGCGCAGTTCGCTCAACGGCTATCGCATGGTGTACTCGATCGGCGGCGCGCTGGGCGCCATCATCCTGGCCACCGTGCTGGGCGGGTCGCTCACGGACCAGCGCGTGTTGTACGCCGCGCTCGGCCTGGGCCTGGGCCTGGCCGCCATCGTCCCGCCGCTGATCGTGTTCTCGGTGACGCGCGAGTCGCCGGCCTCGGCCCGGCCGGAGCAGTTGCCGTTGTGGACCGCGCTGCGGACCACGCTCGGCAACTTCCCGTTTCGCATGGTGGTGGGTCTGTACCTGCTCAGTTGGACCACCGCCAGCCTGCTCTCGGCCGTGCTCGTCTATTTCGCTAACTACTATCTGCGCGTGCCGGACCAGGCCAGCTACCTGGTGCTGGCCGCGCAGGCCTCCGCCATCGCCTTCGTGCCGGTCTCGGTCCGGCTGGCGCGCCGCTTCGACAAGCGCCGCGCCTTCATCCTCGGCTCGGCCTCGTGGATCGCGGCCCTGCTCGGCATCGCGGCGCTGGGGCCGGACCAGGTGACGCTGGCCTACGCGCTGGCGGCGCTCTCCGGCCTGGGCATCGCCACGGCCTACGTCGTGCCGTGGGCGATGGTGCCGGACATCATCGAGCATGACCAGTTGCAGACGGGCGAGCGGCGCGAGGGCTCGTATTACGCCTTCATCTCGTTTTTTCAGAAATTGGGCACGGGCGCGGCGCTGTGGGCGCTGGGCCAGGCGCTGGCCTGGACCGGCTACGTGACGCCGGCGGCGGGCGGGCCGCTGCCCGCCCAGCCGGAGGGCGCGGTCCTGGCGATCCGCGCGTTCGCGGGCCCGGTCCCGGCCGCCCTGCTCGGCCTGGCGATCGTCTTCGCCTGGGCCTACCCGATCACGCGCGAGCGTCACCAGGCGGCCCTGGCCGAGCTGGCCGGGCGGGGCGAATGACCAGGCGGTCAGCGCCGGGCCGCCGGTCGATCCGGCTGAGGGGATTCGACTACGCCTCACCCGGCGCGTACTTCGTAACCCTGTGTACGGCGGTGCGGCAGACGCTATTGGGCGAGATTGCCGGCGGCGTCATCCAGCTGAGCCAATTCGGCCAGATCGCGTGACCGCCCGCGATTATCTGAACGAGGTGTCTGCTCCGGCGCCTTGAGGAGGTGTATTCACATGAGGAAACCCGTGGTCGTCATCCTCGCCGCGCTCGCGGTAGCGCTGGCCGCCGCCTACCTGGGCATCGGCTATTACCTGTACGACCGGCTCTCGGCGGTCCCGCCCGGATGCCCCGCCCACGCCGCCAACCGGCCGGACCGCTTCAGCGTCAACGACAGCCGCTACCCGGCGTTCGACACGACGCCCTACCGGATGCCGGCGTATGACGACCTCCGTTTCCCCAGCCGACAGCCCGGCCTCAACCTGGCCGGGTGGTATGTGGACGCCGGGCCGGACGCCCCGGCCGTCATCCTGGTCCACGGCCTGGGCGCGTGCAAGCACGAGCACAACATCCTGCTCGCCGCCGGCATGCTGCACCGGGCCGGCTTCAGCGTCCTCATGCTCGATCTGCGCGACCAGGGCTTCTCGGAGGTGGAGGACGGGCGCACGGCCATCGGCAACGAGGAATACCTGGATGCGCTCGGCGCCTGGGACTGGCTGGCCGCGCGCGGCGTCCCGCCGGACCGCATCGGCATCTTCGGCACCTCGCTGGGCGCCGCCACCGCCCTCACCGCCTTCGCCCAGGAGCCGCGCCTGGCGGCCGCCTTCGTCGACTCGCCCTTCGCCGACCTGCCGGCCGTCATCAGCGAGGAACTGACCCGCAACGGCTACCCGACTTTCCTGATGCCGGGCGGCCTGCTCATGGCGCGCCTGATAGCCGGCGACGACCTGCTGGCCCACAGCCCGCTCGACGCCATCCGCCGCAGCGCGGGCCGCCCGCTGTTCGTCGTCCACGGGGACGCGGACACGCGCGTGGATCAGCATCACAGCCGCGACCTGGCGGCGCTGGCCGCGCAGACCCCGGACGCCCGGCTGGTGGAGACCTGGCTCCCCGCCGGCGTCGGGCATGTGGAGGCGATCCTCAAGCTGACGGACGAGTACGAGCGGCGGCTGACCGGCTTCTTTCAGGACGCGCTCGGCCGCTAGGCAAAGGCCGTTGCGCGTTAAGCGGGCAAACGATTTGCGAAGTGGAAGGAAAGGCCGTTTTGCCGTGCGTCGCGCTTCGCGCTCTGTGCGATGAACCGCTGGCGCGCCTGAGGGGGCCACGCGGCGGGTTGGTCAGGGGGCGACCGTGAACCGCACCTCGTCGAAGTAGCCGAGCAGCGAGGTCTGCGCCTCCACATGGTAGCCGATGGTCAGATTGCACGGGTCGGCGATGATGGAGAAGGACGGGGTCAGCGGCTGGCCGTTCACGTACAGCGTGAGGATCTTGTTGACCGCCGGCTCGCCGCCCGCCGGCGCTTCGCCGATGTCGCGCGCCCGCAGGGCCACGGTCACCAGGCTGCCCAGCGTGTACGGGACCGGGTTGAGGTCGTACGTCCCTTCCGGCACGGTCAGGCGCGGCCGGATGTCGATCTCCGGGCGGCCGGTGTGGTTGTGGGCGCGCAGGCGCACCTCCAGCACGGCGTCCCCGGTGCGGCGCTGGAGCGAAGCGCCCACTGTCAGGTACACTTCACGTTCCGGCGCCAACAGCTCGGCCTGGTCTACGGCCAGCGCCACCTCGGCCTCGGCGAAGCAGCCGGGCGGGGACTGGACCAGGTTGTGTGTGCCGGCCGCCTCGACGCCGACGAAGACCGTCAGCCGCCCGTCGCGGCCCTCGGTGAAGAACTGATCCTCGACCGGCAGGCACGGCGGCGGCGCGGGCGTGGCTGTGGACTCGGGCGTGGCCTGATCGCTGGCGCGCAGGGCGGCGCCGCTGGTGACGGCCTGCAGCGCCCAGCGGTCGGCGTTGACGCAGCGGTCGTCGAAGGCGTCGTAGACCGGCAGCGCCGAGGTCGGCGTCGGGGTCACGCCCGGCGGCAGGGTCGCCGTCGCCGTCTCGGTCGGCGTCCCGGTGGCGGTGGCCGTCGCGGTGGGCGTCGGCGTCGGCGTCCCGGTCGGCGTGGGCGGCTCGGCCGTGGCGGTCGGGACTGTCGGGGTAGGCGGCTCGGTCCGTGTGACGACCGCGGCCGCCGTCGCGCTCGGCTCGCGCGTGGGCGAGGCGGTCGGCGTGGGCGTGACGGCGGGCGGGCGGGAGGCCAGCAGTGCGATGACGACGATGGCGACCAGCGCGATCGCGACGAGGCCCAGGACGGCGTAGCGCGCCACCGGCCCGCCTTCGACGTGGGTCGTCGTGCTGGTCGTGGTGTGGGTCGTCGTGGTGGTGACGATCTTGTCGCGGCCGGCCACGTCGCCGCCGACGTTGACTTCGTCGCCGGACAGGTGGGCGCCGCCGGGCGGGTCGGGCGGGTTGGCGTCAGACATGCTCAACCGATTCTAACATCAACGAGTCAGACGATGGAAACGGTAAAGAAGTTCGCCGGGCGCTGGGGTCCGGCGGTGGTGATGATGGCCGTCATCTACCTGGCCTCCGACACGCCGGGGGACAGCCTGCCGCGCTTCGGGCTGTGGGACGCGCTGGTGAAGAAGGGCGGGCACGCCCTGGGGTACGCGCTGCTGGCGCTGGCTTACGGGCGGGGCCTGGCTGACGGCGGGCCGTTCACCCGGCGCCAGGGGGCGGCGGCCGTGGGGCTGGCCGTGGCGTACGCGGTGACGGACGAGGCCCACCAGGCCTTCACGGCCGGACGCACGCCGTCGCCGGTGGACGTAGTCATCGACGCGGCCGGGGCCGTGGCGGGGGTGGCGGCGGGGTGGTGGGCGACGGCGCGGCGGGGCCGGCCGGTCAGGCCTGACCGCCGAGGGAGTTGAGCGAGACCAGCCCGGTGCGGATGGCGTACAGCGCGGCCTGCGTGCGGCTGGGGACGTTGAGCTTGCTCAGGATGTTGCTGACGTGCGAGTGCACGGTCTTCTCGCCGATCTTGAGCGCCTGGGCGATCTCTTTGTTGGACTTGCCCTGCGCCATCAGCTTGAGCACCTCGGTCTCGCGCGTGGTGAGGGTCTGCGGGTTTTCGGGCGCGCGCACGTCGCGCACCAGGCGCGCGGCGGCCTGCGGCGAGAGGTGGACCTCGCCCTGGGCGGCGGCGCGGATGGCCTTGATGACCTCGTCGCCGCCGGCGTCCTTGAGCAGGTAGCCGATGGCGCCGGCGCGCACAACATCGGTGACGATGCTGTCCTCCAGCACGCTGGTGAGGGCCACAATCTCGGTCTCCGGCAGGTCGCGGCGGATCTCGGTGATGGCCGAGAGGCCGTCCATCACCGGCATCAACAGGTCCATGAGGACGACGTCCGGCCGGAGCTGATGAGCCAGCGTCACGGCGTCGCGGCCATTGGCGGCCTCGCCGACCACCTCGATCTCCGGGTCGAGGGTCAACAGCATGCGCACGCCCTGGCGCATCACGGTGTGATCGTCAACCAATAGAACGCGGACAGGCATGGGGGGTCCTCAACTGCGTCGGGCCGATGTGCTAGAGTATAACATCAGCCGCGCGGCCCGGAGGTTTGGGGCGCGGCTCATCCGTAGGAATACGGAGCGGCCTCCCCGGTTTGCGGATGGCCGGAAACAGCGGCGCTGGTTATGATGCGGGCAGACGGGTTACATGCGACGGCCGTGTGTCGTTTTCTCTGATCGAAGGATTGACCTTATGCGCCTCGTTTTTCGTCTGACTTTGAGCCTGTGCCTGGGCGCGGCCGTCCCGAACGGGCCGGCCCCGGTCTCGGCCGCCGGAAGCACCGTCTATCTGCCCGTGGTCACCCGCAGCTACGATCCGCTGGCGACCACGCGGCGCGTTAACGCGCCGTTCTTCAACGTGGCCGATATCACCGGCCAGAAATTCTCCGAGATGGCCATCTTCTGGTTCGGGCGCGTCGGGCCGACTGAGAACTACACGGATGTGCGCGTGGCCTATAACACCACCGAGCTCGTGGTCTACGCGGCGATATTCGACCGGCGGCTGTGGTACGACACGACCCCGTCGGCGTCCGATCTGACCCAATGGGACTCGGTCAGCGTGTATCTCAACCTGACCGGCAACGCCGGCGGCGCGCCGACGACGAGCGCTTACCGGTTTGTCGCCCAGCTTACCAACGGCGGCACGCTCCCCGCCGGATCCAAGGCCAGCTATCGCGGCAACGGGTCGGCCTGGGGCGCACAGGCCATCACGTTCACGGCCTCCTCCGGCTGGCGCGGGGACGTCATCAACGACAACACCAACGATCGCGGCTGGGCCATGACGTTCCGCATCCCGTTCAGCAGCCTGGGCGTGAGCGCGCCGGCCCAGGGCGCGGCGCCGTGGGGCCTGGCCGTGGTCGTCCACGACCGGGACGATGCGGGCGGCACGCCCATCGCCGACCAGGCCTGGCCCGCGAACACCCTGGACCTGAACAGCCCGTCCACCTGGGGCCAACTGCGCTGGGGTCTGCCCGCCTACACGCCGCCGCCGTCCACGCCCGGCGGCGCCGTCACCATCCGGCACAAATTGAACGGCGCGGTTGTGCCCGACGCCGACGTCGGCGGGGCGCTGGCCAACCAGTGCCCGGGCGATGAGAATTACATGTGGAACTCGTGGGGCAACGCCAACTACGGCGCCAACACCGGCCTGAACATTCAAAACCAGGACGACATCGCCGACTGGCCGTGTTTCGCCAAGCTCTACATCACCTTCCCGCTGACCGGCGTCCCGGCCGGCAAGGTCATCCGCTCCGCGACGCTGACCCTGCACCAGACCGGCGGCTCCGGGCCGTCCAGCAACGGCGACCCGCCGACTGACCAGTACATCCAGGTGTTGAGCGTCAACCAGGACTGGAGCGAGGGGTCTATCACGTGGAACAACGCCCCCCTGGCGGTCGAGAACTTCAGCGGGAGCTGGGTGGGGACCGTGGTGGGCTGCGGCGGCTCGATCGCCTGGCCCTGCGTGCCGCGGACCTGGAACGTGACGGCGCTGGTCGCGCAGGCGTATGCCAGCCAGACTCCGGCGCGGTTGATCCTCTACAGCGCCAACACCGGTTACGGTACCGGCAAACACTTCACCTCCTCCAATGCCGAGGACTGGAACGCCGTCGGCCGGCCGACGTTGACGGTGGAATGGGGCCAGCCCTGAAGTTGATGACGCCGCGCCTCGTCCCGCGCCTCCGCCGTGTCGCGGCCGGCCTGTTGCTGCTGGCCAGCCTGGGCCAGGCCCTGCCGGCCGCCCGGGCCGACGACGCGCCGCCCACGCCGGATGCCGCCCGGGAGCCGGCCGCCGCCGGGCCGGCGTCCATCTTCCTGCCGCTGGTCAGCCGCGAATCCGGCGCCCTGCCGGCCAACCTGCTCGCCAATGGCGATTTCGAATCCGGTTCGCTCGCCGGCTGGGAGGCCGGCGGGGCCACGGTCTCCACCGTGTACGCCCACAGCGGGCAGGCGTCGGCCCGCCTGGCCAACCAGTTCATGCGCACCACAATCTCGACCATGCCTGGCCAGGCCTACAAGGCCACGGCCTGGGTCAGGATCGTGAGCGAGAGCGGCGACGACTGGGGCGGCTTCCGGCTCGCCGCTTACGGCCCGGATTGGGAGGTGCTGGCCGAGGTTGGGCCGCTGCTCCAATCCCAGCGCGGGGCGGAGTGGTTCAAGATCGCGCTGTCCTTCACGGCGGCGGCGGCCACGACGCCCATCGAGATCGGCTACTTCGGCGGGCCGGGCCGGCAGATGGTGGCGCACGTGGACGACGTGACGGCGTTCGTGAAGGGCGCCAACCGCCCGCCGGTCCTCTCCGCCGCGCTCACCCCGGCGCTGTCCGGACTGCCGGGGACCCAGACCTTCAACCTCGTGGCCGATGACGCCGATGGCGCCGTGGCCCGTATCCTGTGGGACTTCGGCGACGGCGCGCGGGCGTTTGCGGCCAGCGGCGCGCGCGGCGTGGCCGTCCCCGGCCATTACACGGCCACGGTCAGCGTGACCGACGACGACGGCGCCCTGGTCACGCGCGCCATCCCGTGGACGGCGGCCCAGGCCGGTTTCCCGGCCCTGATCGTCAGCGCGCCGGCCGCGGCCGAAACCACGGTCAGCACGCCGGACCTGGCCGTGAGCGGCAGCGCGGGCGGGGCGGCCGGCGTGATCGTCAGCACCGACCGCGGTTTTGTGGGCGCCGCGAACGGCGGGGCGGCCTGGGATATCCGCGTGCCGTTGCAGCCGGGCTGGAACCGGCTCCTGGTCCAGGCGCGCGGCGCCGACGGCCGCGTGGTCACCCAGGAACGGCGCGTCCGGTACGCGCCGCCCGGCGAGCTGGCTTTCGGCCAGGTCCAGCACGCCGCCACGGTCGAGCGCTGGCAGCCGCTGGAGATCACGTTCAACCTGGAGAACAGCGCGGCCACGCACCCGCAGTTTCCGTATGGCGCGGCCATGCCGCCCGGCCTGAGCAGGATCGACGGCGTGACGGTGGACGCGCTCTTCACGCCCGATAACTGGGCGACGGTCTACCGGCGCCCGGCCTTCCTTTATCAGCCCTACGAGCGCGCCCTGAAGGATGGCCAGGAATGGCTCTACCTCACCGGCCGCCCGGTCTGGAAGGTGCGGTTCGCGCCGCCCTCCACCGGGCCGTGGCGGTTCCGGCTGGAGGCCGTCGAGGCCAGAGGCGCGGCCCGCTCGGCCGAGCGGACGTTCACGGTGAACGCGGCAGCGGCAGGCAATCACGGCCCGGTGCGTGTCGCCCGAAACGACGCGCGCTACTTCGAGTTCGCGGACGGCGCGCTCTTCCTGGGGAACGGGCACGGCGTGGGCTATGACAGCGCACGCTTCTCTTACGACGCGGTGGACCAGTTCAACGCCATCGGCGCCGGCAACCAGCAGTTCTTCCGGTGGTGGCTGAGCGGCGAGGGCCGGCTGTGGGGGTCGGCCTGGCAGGCCTGGCGTTCCCGCACGTTGACCGGCGATGGTTACATCCCGGCTACCGGCCTGACCCTCGAACGCGCCTATGGCGACGGGATGGCGGCGCTGCGCCTCGACGCCGACAACCCGATCATGTTCCAGGGCTTCGACACCGGACGGCCGGCCCTGATCCCGGGCCGGGCCTACCGCCTGGTGGTGCGCTGGCGGACGGAGGCCGTCACCGGCCCGCGCCAGGCCGGACAGCCGCATGGCGTCGTCGTGAAGTTCACCGGCTGGCCGGAGCCGGGGGAGACCGGCGCCCTGCCGGCCCTCGTGCCGCACGTCAACGGCGACACGCCCTGGCATGTGGCCTACGCCGACTTCGTGGCCGGCGCGCACTTCGCGGAGAACATCGCCCTGATCCTGGAGAACGCCACCGGCGGCGCGGCCTACGTCGACGCGGTGGCGCTGTACGAGCGGCTGGAGGGCGGCGCGCTCGGCCCGCAGCTTCTGCGGCACCCGGCCTTCAACTCCCATCTGGCCTTTGACCCGGTGCAGAGCGCAGGCGTGGACGCCATCCTGGCCGAGGCCAACGCGCGCGGCTTCTACTACAAGCTGGTCATCAGCGAGAAGAACGAATACCTGCTCAACCGGCTGGCCCCGGACGGTCTGCCCGATCCGCTGGGCGGCCACTTCGACGGCGCGGACGGCGCGCCGGCCCGCTGGCTGCACGAGGCCTACTGGCGCTACCTGTTCGCGCGGTTCGGCGCATACCGGTCGGTGCACTCGTGGGAGCTGGTCAACGAGGCCGCGCCCGCCCCGGGCGCCCACTTCCAGCTGGCGGCGGCGCTGGCCCGGCGCGCGGCCGCCGACGGCAACCCGCACCCGGCCACCACCTCCACCTGGGCCACGCTGGCCGAGGCGGCCTGGAAGGACCCGGCCAGCGCCGCGCTCGGGTACGCCGACTTCCACGCCTACGTGCGCGCCACCGGCTGGCTGGAGCCGCGCGACCAGCTGGCCGACGACTCGGCGCGCTTCTTTAATGAGTACGATCTGGCCGCGCGCGCGGCCGGTTTCGGCAAGCCGGTGGTGTGGGGCGAGATGGGCATTGACGGGGCCGGCGACGAGGAGCCGCGGCTGGCCGCCGACCTGAACGGCGTCTGGCTGCACAAGCTCACCTGGGCGCGGACCGGGCCGGGCGGCGTCTACCCGCTCTACTGGTACACGGACAACCTCTTCGACAAGGCGCTGCACCCCATCTACGGCGCCTGGAACCGCTTCATGGCCGGCCTGCCGCTGAACAATGGCCGCTATCAGGATGCGGCGGCGACGGCCTCGAACGCGGGCCTGCGCGTGCTGGGTCAGAAAGACCTGACCGCCGGCTGGGCGCATATCTGGATCGACAACCGCGCGCACACCTGGCGGAGCGTCGTCGACGGGCGGACGGTCGCGCCGGTCAGCGGCACGGTGCGCGTGGCGCTGGGCCGGGCGAACACCCGCTACTCGGTCGCCTGGTACGACACGGCGACCGGCCGGGTGAGCCGGACGCAGACCCTCACCGCCGATTCGTCCGGCGTGCTGGCGCTGACTGTGACGAACCTGAGGACGGACACGGCCGCGCGCATCACGCGGAAGTGAGACGAGTCGCCTCTCATCCTTTCCACACACCCTCCGGCCCGGCAGATGACCCCAGCGTACCCCTGTTCGACCGGGTCTGGCCGTCATCGCCGGTACCTTTGGGGCGTTGCATTAACTGAAACAGGCGTCTGCCCGAGCGGCCCTGCGGCGTGCTAGTGCGAACGTACTATGCAAGCGGCCGGGTCGTTTTGCTACACTGCGGGCAATTGAGCCGGGAATCGCGCCGGCTTAATCGCTCATTGGACCACGTTCGGCCACCCAAGCCTGTCTGCGGGATTGCACGCCCCATGCCCAGCTCGTCGGCGAAACCAAGAACCTCCGCGTGGCGCGGCCTCCAGTTGTACATGAGCCGTCAGGCCTCCAGCCCGGCGCGCTACGTGCTGGAGCAGGCGCTCTACGCCCTGGCCGGCTGGGTGCCGACGGTGCTCGGCATCGCGCTGCGCGGCGTGCTCTATCGCCTGATCCTGAAGATGGACGGGCTGGCCGCCATCGAGTCGGGCGTCCGCCTGCGTTTCGCGGACCACATCCGGCTGGGCCACGGCGTCTACCTGGACCAGGGCACGTATCTGCATGCGACGCCGGGCGGCATCACCCTCGGCGACGACACCATCGTGATGCACGGCGCCGTGCTGCACGTCTACAACTTCCGGGACCTGCCCAGGGCCGGCATCACCGTGGGCCGGCAGAGCCTGATCGGCGAGTACACCGTGATTCGCGGCCAGGGCGGCGTGACCATCGGCGACCGGGTGTACACCTCGCCCTTCACGCAGATCATCGCCGTGGACCACGTCTTCGACGACCCGGCGCGGCCGTTTGTCGAGCAGGGCATCACGGCCGAGGGCATCGTCATCGAGGACGACGTCTGGCTGGGCGCCAACGTCGTGGTCACCGACGGCGTCCGCATCGGCCGCGGCGCGGTGGTGGCCGCCGGCGCCGTGGTGACGAAAGACGTGCCGCCGCACACCGTCGTGGCCGGCGTCCCCGCCCGGCCCATCCGTTCCATCGAAGAGGATCGCCCGGTCCGACCCGACCGGGTCGTGTATTTCGAGAAAGAGGCAGGAACACTATGACCGCTCTATCCGTCGTCATCCCGGCTTACAATGAAGAGGGCGGCATCGAGGCCATCGCCCGCCGCGTGCTGGCCGTCCGGGACGACCTCGCCAAGGTCGGCGTGGAACTGGCGGAGCTGCTGGTGGTGGACGACGGCTCGCGCGACCGCACGGCCGAGATCGCCTCGGCCATCCCGGGGGTCACCCTGATCCGGCATCCCAAGAACAAGGGCTACGGCGGCGCGCTCAAGACCGGGTTCGGCGCGGCCAAGGGCGACCTGATCGGCTTCCTGGACGCCGACGGCACGTACCCGCCCGAGTATTTCCCGCAGTTGTGCGCCAAGGCCATGAACGGCACCGACCTGGTGATCGGCTCGCGCATGGCCGGGGCCGAGAGCCACATGCCGCCCATGCGCCGCCTCGGCAATTTCTTCTTCGCCAACCTGCTCAGCCTGATCAGCAACCAGAAGGTGACCGACAGCGCCAGCGGCATGCGCGTCTTCAAGCGCGAGGCGCTGGCGCGCCTGTACCCGTTGCCGGACGGCCTGAACCTGACGCCCGTGATGAGCACGCGCGCCATCCATGAGGGCATCCGCGTGGCGGAGGTCGCCATCCCGTACAGCGAGCGGGTGGGGCGCTCCAAGCTGAGCGTCGTGCGCGACGGTTACATCTTCCTGCAGTCCATCGTCTGGACGGCGCTGGCCTACAACCCGGTCAGCATCCTGGGCAAGATCGGCCTGGTGGGCGTGGGCCTGGCGCTGCTGGCCGCCGCCTGGCTGGTGGTCGCGCGCCTGTCCGGCGACACCACCCTCGGCCCGCTGGAGGTCGGCGGCCTGTTCGCGGGCCTGATGGCGGGCTTCATCGGCGTGAGCGTCTTCTCGCTCGGCGTCACCTTCAACTACCTGGTGTCGCTCTTCTACAAGCAGCCCGTGCGCCAGGGCCTGTTCGGCAAGCCGATCTTCAAGACCCCGCTGGACCGGCACTTCGGCTGGGCCGGCCTGCTGGCGGCGGTGGCCGGCCTGATCATGGGCGCCGTCTCGCTGGCCCTCAGCCTCTCCGGCTGGGACGTCACCCGCCTGTGGCTCTACCTGGTCGGCAGCGCCATGCTCACCCTGGTGGGCGTGCAGCTCGTCATCTACTGGATCCTGTTGCGCGTGCTGGAGGAGCTGAGCCAGCGCGAGGTGCTCTCCCAGCGGGACCTGGAAATAGCGTGAATTTCCTAGACGCCTATCTTCGCTAATTTTGGTAGGATTTGGGCTGCTTGTTTTGACCGGGCCGATTAAGGAGACATAAAATGGAAACTGAAGCCCCAACCGCCAAAGAGGGCGTGTGGAAGAATCTGGGCACGCGCCGGATCGCCCATGTGAAGATGGCGGACTTCCCGAACGTGGACGACATCGTGCGCCAGGGCCTGCTGGACCGGGGGCGCACGGCCGAGATGGTGGACATCCTGCTGGTGAACCCGCCCACGCCGGACGGCCAGTTATGGATCCGCACCCAGCACCGCGTCGGCCGGCGCACGCGCGAGAACATGGTCTGGCCGCAGGTGTCGCTGGCGCAGATGGCGGCCATGCTGCACCCGGTCTACACCTTCAAGATCATCGACGCCAACGCCGAGCGCATGAGCTGGGCCGAATTCGAGAAGCTGCTGGACAGGTACCGGCCGAAGTATTACCTCACCCAGTGCACGGCGCCCACCCTGCAGAACGATATGTACGGCGCCTTCCTGGCCCGGGCGCGCGGCGCCAGGACCATCGCCTTCGGCACGCACGTCACGCCCATGCCGCGCGAGACGCTGAACACCTACCCGGCGCTCGACTATGTGCTGGTGGGCGAGCCGGACCTGACCATCCGCGACCTGCTCGACCATTTTGAGAACAAGTTCGACCAGCGCGACGACCACATGCGCCGCGTCTTCGCCGAGCACGACCCGACCTATCATCCGTCCCTCACCGTGGACGGGCGCGTGGACCTGGCCGGCATCAAGGGCCTGGCCTGGCGGCGCGGCGAGGAGGTGGTGGTGAACCTGCCGCGCCCGTTCATCAAGAACCTGGACGATCTGCCCATGCCGCTGCATGAGCACCTGCCGTTGATGAAGTATCGCATGCCCATGATCAACGGCCCGTTCACGTTCATCGTCACCAGCCGCGGCTGCACGGCCGGCTGCATCTACTGCATCAAGCACGTCTCCTACCAGTACAGCGTGCGCCTGCGCTCGCCGCGCCTGCTGGTGGACGAGATCAAGTACCTCAAGGGCCTGGGCATCAAGCACATCCACATGTACGCCGACCTGTT
This sequence comes from Anaerolineales bacterium, assembly GCA_034434015.1. GTDB lineage: Bacteria > Chloroflexota > Anaerolineae > Anaerolineales > UBA6663 > SpSt-583. The sequence continues at coordinate 15,662 of DAOUAB010000150.1, read as the reverse complement.
CACGGTCAGCCGCGAGCAGGTGATGGAGCTGTGCCGGCTGCTGATCGAGGAGAAGGTCGGCGTCACCTGGACCTCCAACAGCCGCGTGGACTACGTGGACGAGGAGATGCTGATGCAGATGGGCCGGGCCGGCTGCACGCTCATCTCGTGGGGCATCGAGAGCGGCAGCGAGCAGGTGCTTAAGCATGCGCGCAAGGGCGCCTACCCGGACAAGGCCCGCCAGGCGCTGGTGTGGGCCAAGAAGGCCGGCATCATGAACTGGGGCTACTTCATCATCGGCCTGCCCACCGAGACCGAAGAGACCATCCGCAAGACCATCGACTTCGCCAAGAGCCTGCCGCTGGACATCGCCCTGTTCCACGTGGCCGCGCCGTATCCCGGCACCCCCTTCTTCTTCGAGGTCGTGCAGAACGGCTGGTTCCGCTCCGGCACGCGCTGGGAGCAGGTGGACATGGACAAGGGCACGGTGCTGGACTATCCCGGCCTGCCGGCCGAGCGCCTGCTGTACTGGCAGAAGCGCGCCTGGCGCGAGTGGGCCTTCCGCCCCGGGCCGATCTTCACGTATCTGAAGATGCTGCTGTCGGACATCTCCACGCTCCAGACGGCGCTGGACGTCGGCCTGCAGCACCTGCGCTGGTCTACGAGCGAGTCGGCCTCGCACTGAGGCCCGGCCGCTGGGCTGTGTTCGGCCGTATCCCGATGCCGGTGTAAACGCGTTGGGGCGCACGACCGTGCGCCCCGGCTGGCGGGGAATTACACAAAATTCGAAAAACAACCCTGTGTTCCGGCGCGGCAGAGCCTGCCATGACCCGGCCGCTGGAAAACGGCCGGCGGGTATGGGGGACGCCGTTAAGGACTGGCGGCGCCGGCGCGCGCGGTAGGGCGCGTGACGCCGGCGCTGTCCAGGCCGGCCGCACATTCGATCTGGCGGGTCGGCTGGGCTGATCACGCGTTAGCGCCTTAAGGTGGGGCCGACCATGCGACTGTCTGTCCGCCGCACGCCCTTCGATCTCTTCATCCTGCTCTTCCTGGCGACGGCCGCGCTGGCGGTCTGGGCCGCGTACGACCCCGGCCCGGCCTGGCGCAAGCTGGCGGTGATCGCCGGCGCCGTGGCTGTGTATTACCTCATCGCCCGGCAGCCCGAGGCGCGCCTGGGTCAGGCCGCCCTGGCGCTGAGCCTGACCGGCGCCGGGATCAGCCTGTACTTTCTGCTGGTCCACGACTGGCGCCTCAAGCCGGCCGACCTCGGCCTGCTTAACCGCCTGGGCCTGGCCTGGATGGAGGTGCGGCCCCATGTCACCGGTTATCTGAACCCAAACGTGGCGGGCGGCCTGCTCGCCATGCTGGCGCCTTATCCGCTGGCCCTGGCCCTGGAGACGTGGCGCGCCCGGCGGTGGGGCGCGCTCGCGGCGGCTGTCGTGGCCGGGGGCGTGATCCTGCTCGGCGAACTCCTCGCCAGCTCGCGCGGCGCCTGGCTGGCGCTGGCGGCGGGCCTGGGCGTCTGGGCGGCGTGGGCGGTGTGCGGCCCGATCGCAGCAGCGGCCCGGCAGCCTCGGCGCTGGCTGTTCGGCGGCGCGCTGTTGGCCGCGGCCGGGATCGGGGCGGCCCTGGTCGGTCTCTATCCAGGCGGCGTGGTAGGCCTGGCGAACCGCCTGCCGGGGCTCGACAGCGGCACGTCGCGCTGGGACCTGGCCGTCAATACCTATCATCTGGCGGCCGACTTCCTGTTCACGGGCGGTGGGCTGCGCGCATTCGAAGGCCTGTATTCTCGCTACGCGATGGTCATCCAGGTGCCGTTGTTCACTTACGGCCACAACCTCCACCTGGACATCCTGTTGGAGCAGGGTCTGTTCGGATGGCTGGCCTTTGTGGCGCTGGCGGCCGGCAGCCTGATCCGGTTGACGGCGGCCGGAGGCCGCCTCTCCGACTTGCGCTGGGCGACGGCCGCCAGCGTGATCGTCGTCCTGCTGGATGGGCTGATGGACGATGCGCTGTATGGGAACGCCGGGACGCCGTTGTTGTTCGCCTGGGCGGGGATGGCGGCGGCGGCCACTCAGGAGGTGCGGCTGGCGTGGCCGTGGCCGGCCGGGAGGCGCGCGCGGCTGGTGGCGGTCGCGGCCGGGCTGGCGGCGCTGGCCTTCGTCGCGCGGCCGATGCTGGCGGGGGTCTTCGCCAACCTGGGCGCAGTGGCGATGGCGCGGGCGGAGCTGACCGGCTGGCCGGATGCGCGCAACCCCGCGCCCGATCTGGGCGCGGCGCGGACCTGGCTGGAGCGGGCCGTGGCCGTCGAGGCGGAGCAGCCGGTCGCGCGCCATCGGCTCGGCCTGCTGGCGCTGAGGGCGGAAGATTACCAGACCGCCGTCGCCCATCTGGAGGTCGCCTACGCGCGCACCCCCGGCGACCGGGGTGTGCGGAAACTGCTCGGCTACGCCTACGTCTGGCTCGGGGACCTGGACCACGCCGCGCCGCTCCTGGCCGGGCTGCCGGAACTGCCGGGCGAACTGGAGACCTACGCCTGGTGGTGGGGCACCCAGGGCCGGGACGCGCTCTCGGATTCGGCGGCGGCCATGCAGAGGCGCCTGGCGACCCTGCCTTGAGGCCGGATCGCGCGGCGTTGCGCCCTAAGCGGGCGCGGAGCGCCCGCGACGGTAGCCTGTAGGGCCCGCGCAACGCGGAGCGTTGCGCCCTAAGCGGGCGCGGAGCGCCCGCGACGGTAGCCCATAGGTAGGGTTGGCGACCTGTAGGCCCAATGCTATCGTAGTGGCGTTCCGGGCGGTTTGTGACGCCTGTGGCAAGTGAAAGGCGAGTCCGAATGCGTTCTCTAAAGGTTGGGGTGATCGGGGTGGGGCGAATGGGTCAGCGGCACTGCCGCGTGTACGCCAACCTGCGGCACGCCGAGCTGGTGGGCGTTTGCGATGTCAGCGCCGAACTGGGCCGGCAGGTGGCGCAGCAATACGAGGTGGCCTACTTTGCGGATGTCGATCAGTTGCTGGAGAAGGTGGACGCCGTCAGCCTGGTGACGCCGACCCCCCTGCACTACGATCTGGCCGTGCGCTGTCTGGCCGCCGGCAAGCATGTGCTCATCGAGAAGCCGATCACCGAGACGGTGGAACAGGCCGAGCGCCTGACGGCCCAGGCCGAGGCCAGCGGCCTGGTCTGCATGGTCGGCCACATCGAGCGCTTCAACGCCGCCTACATGGAGCTGAAGAATGTGCTCGAGACGATCACGCCGCTGGTGATCAACTTCCGCCGCCTGAGCGCGTTCGCGGGCAGCAACGTGGACGTGGACGTCGTGCTGGATTTGATGATCCACGATCTCAACCTGGTGCTGGACCTGGCCGGCGCCGCGCCCGCCCGGATCAGCGCCCAGGGCCTGAGCGTGATGAGCCCGACGATCGATCACGCCGTAGTCAACCTCGGGTTTACCTTCGGGCCGATCATGAGCGTCACGGCCTCGCGGGTGACCGAGCACAAGGTGCGCTCGATCGAGGTGACCGCGCGCGAGGCCTACCTGGAATGCGATCTGCTCAACAAGAGCATCCTGGCGTATCGCGAGACGGTCGGCGAATACCTGAACTACAACCACCGCGGCGTGAAGTATCGCCAGGAGAGCGTGGTGGAGCGCATCCAGGTGCCGATCTTCGAGCCGATGCTCCTGGAGCTTCAACATTTCGTCGAGTGCGCGCTGCAGGGCAAGGCGCCGCTGGTTTCGGCCCGCGACGGCCTGCACGCCCTGGTGCTGGCCGACCAGATCCGCCGGCAGATCCTGGCTGAACTCCAGGGCGCGTCGGCGGTCCCCGTCCGGCTCGAGGCGCCGGCGGCCGTGTGACCGGCGGGCCGGGGGGAGGCCGGGCGGTTTGTGTCATCAGGAGAATGCAATGGATTTGTCAATCATCGTGCCCTGCTGTAATGAGGTCGACAACGTGCCCAAGCTGGCCGCCGAGTTGATGCCGGTGGCGGCCAGGCTGGCGCAGACGCAGTCGGTGGAAGTGGTGTTTGTGGATGACGGCAGCACCGACGGCACCTGGCTGGCGCTGCATTCGGCCTTTGGTGAAGGCCGGGCGCCGGCGGGCGTCGCCGTCCGCTTCGAGCGGCATCCCGTCAACCGCGGGCTGGGCGCCGCCATGCGGACCGGCTTCCAGGCGTCCAGCGGGGCGCTGGTCGTGTCCACCGACGCCGACGGCACCTACAAGTTCGACACGATCCCCGACCTGCTGGCCTGCTTTCGGCCCGAGGTGGACATTGTGACCGCGTCGCCGTACCATCCCGGCGGCGGCATCCAGGATGTGCCCGCCTATCGTCTCGTGCTCAGCCAGGGCGCTTCGGCGCTGTATCGCCTTCTGGTGGACTGGCGCGTCCACACCTGGACCTGCCTGTACCGCGGCTACCGCCGCCAGGTCCTGGACCAGATCGCCTTCGAGTCGGATGGCTATCTGGCCGGGACCGAGTTGATGGTGAAGGCGATGCTGGCCGGCTTCCGCGTGGCGGAGTTCCCGGCCGTCCTCTATTCGCGGGTCGCCGGCGCCTCCAAGGCTAAGCTCATCCGCACCATCCGCGCGCATCTGGAGTTCCAGGGGAAGGTGTTGTGGCATCGCCTGGGCCTCAAAAAAATGGTCGAAGCTCAGGCCGGGGTCGGAGGCGAGTCATGGACGCGGTTGAGCCTGTCGTGAGCCCACGGAAGACGAAGATGGTCTTAGATCTGGCGATTGTGTACATCCTGGTGGCGGTGGTGGGCAGCGCCGCCGGCCAGTTGCTGCTGAAGAAGGGCATGTCCACCATGGGCCCGCTGACGATCACGGCGGACCAGATCCTGGGCATCCTGTGGCGCATCGCCACGAACCCGTATGTGGTCATCGGGCTGTTTATCTATGTCTGCGGCACGGTCTTCTGGCTGGCCGCGCTTTCGCGCAAGGACCTGAGCTTTGCCTATCCGTTCGCCAGCCTGAGCTACATCGTGATGATCATCGGCGGCTGGCAGTTGTTCGGCGAACGCATCGATATCTGGCGCATCGTCGGCTCGCTGGCCATCATGACCGGCGTGATCCTGATCGCCCAGAGCGGCAAGTGACGGCCCGCGCTTCGCCGGCTTTCCGGCCGGCTTCCCGGCCATGAAGATCGTCTCTGTCGTCGGCGCCCGGCCCGAGTTCATCCAGAGCGCGCCGGTCAGCCGGGCGCTGCGCCCGCGCCACCGCGAAATCCTGGTGCACACCGGCCAGCACTATGACTACCGGATGTCCCAGACGTTTTTCGACGAGCTGGGCATCCCGGCGCCGGACTACAACCTGGAGGTCGGCTCCGGCGCGCAGGGCCGCCAGACCGGGGAGATGCTGGCGCGGCTGGAGGAGGTGCTGCTCAAGGAGCGGCCGGACCTGGTCATCGTCCGCGGCGACACCAATTCCACCGTGGCCGGGGCGCTGGCCGCCGCCAAGCTGCACATCCCGGTCGCGCACATCGAGGCCGGCGAGCGCAGCTTCGACCGCCGCATGCCGGAGGAGATCAACCGCGTCATCACCGACTCGGTCTCCGATCTGTTCTTCTGCGCCAGCCGCGCGGCGGCGCGCCACCTGGCGGCCGAGGGCATCGTCGAGGGCGTGACCTGGACCGGGGACGTGATGCTGGACGCCAACCTGCACAACCGCCCGATCGCGCGCCGCAACTCCGAGGCGCTGGCCCGCCTGGGGCTGGCCCCGCAGGGCTACGCCCTGGTCACCGTCCACCGCGCCGGCAACACCGACGACCCCGGCCGGCTGGCCAACATCGTGGCCGCCCTCAACCGCGCGCCCGAGCCCGTGATCTTCCCGGTCCATCCCCGCACCCGGCAGGCCCTGGACCGGCTGGGCGCGGCCTTCGCCGACCAGGTGCGCGTGATCGAGCCGGTCGGTTACTTCGATATGATGGTGCTGGAGGAGAACGCCCGCCTGATCGCCACCGATTCAGGCGGCGTCCAGCGCGAGGCCTATTTCTTCGGCGTGCCCTGCCTGACCCTGCGCGACGAGACCGAGTGGACCGAGACGGTGGAGGCCGGCTGGAACGTGCTGGCCGGGAACGACCCGGACCGCATCGCGGCGCTGTGGCGCAGCCACACGCCGCCGGCCGAGCGCCCGCCCCTCTTCGGCGACGGGACCGCCGCCGAGCAGATCGTCCGCTGCCTGGAGGCCGCCCAGCCGCTGGCCTTTGGGCGCACCCGCCGGCGCTCTGCCCTGGAGGCCGCCGGCCTGGCGGTCTGACGCGCCCCCCCGCAAGGAGACAGCCATGCGAGTCGGCATTATCGGCGGCGGGATCATGGGGATCACGCTCGGCTACCTGCTCACGCAGCGCGGCGCGCAGGTGGAGATCTTCGAGGCCTCCCCGGTGCTGGGCGGCCTGGCCGGCCCCCTGCACCTGCCGGACGGCGTGGCCGTGGACCGCTTCTACCACGCCATCCTCTCCAGCGACGCCAGCCTGATGCAGCTGTGTCAGGAGCTGGGGATCGCGGACCAGCTCCGCTTCCGGGAGACGCGCACCGGCTTCTTCCACGAGGGCGGCCTGTACTCCATGAACAATCTGGTGGAGTTCCTGACCTTCAAGCCGCTGGGCCCCATCGACCGGTTCCGGCTCGGGCTGACCGTGCTCTACGCCCAGTTGTGGAACGACTGGCGCCAGTTGGAGAGCGTGCCCGTGGACCGCTGGCTGATCCGCGCCAGCGGCCGGCGCACCTACGAGGCCATCTGGGGCCAGATGCTCAAGGCCAAGTTCGACGGCGCCTTCGCCGATATCCCGGCCACCTGGATGTGGGCGCGGCTGGTGCGCACCAAATCCACACGCAAGGGCGTCAACCAGAAAGAGATGTCCGGCCACCTGATCGGCGGCTACGCCACCCTGCTAGCGGCCATGGCCCGGCGGATCGAGGCCGCCGGCGGCCTCATCCACCTGCGGACGCCGGTGCAGGAGATCGTGGTGGAGCAGGGCCGGGCGCGCGGCATCCGGCTGGGCGACGAGGTGCGGGCCTACGACGCCGTGGCGGCTACGGTCCAGGCGCCGCTCTTCCAGCGCCTCATCCCGGGCGCGGACCCGGCCTACCGCGAGTTCCTGGGCCAGACCGAGTACCTGGGCGTGGTCTGCCCGTTGCTGGTATTGGACCGGCCGCTGACCGGGTTCTGGACCCTTAATATCACCGACCTGCGCGTCCCCTTCACGGGCGTCATCGAGACCACCAGCTACATCGACCCGCAGTATGTGGGCGGCCACCACCTGGTGTACGTGCCCAAGTACACGGCGCCGGGCAGCGACTGGCAGAAGAAATCGGATGAGGAAATCAAGGCCATCTGGCTGGAGAACCTCAAGCGGATGTTCCCGGACTTCGACGAGCGCCGCATCCGCTATTTCCTGGTCCACCGCGAGCGCTTCGTCGAGCCGCTGCACCGCCTGAACTCGACCCACCTCATCCCCGCTATCCGCACGCCCGTCCACGGCCTGTATCTGGCGACTACGGCGCAGATCTATCCGGCTCTGACGAACGGCGAATCGGTGACGCGGCATGCGCGCGCGACCGTGGACGCGATCCTGGCAGATCGGCCGGCGCTGATCCCGGCCGCCGCGCCGGCCGCCGCCGCCGTGTAGCGCACCTGGCCGCCGCGCCCCGGCTGGTCTCCCCGCCCGAGCCTGCGAAGGTGTTTTGATGTCGGCTGCTCCTTCCCGCCCCGATCTGAACCCGGCCGCCCCAACGGCCCGGCGGCGCGCCGCCCTGGCCGGGCTGCCGCTGGCCGGGCTGGCGCTGGCGGCGTTCCTGGCCTTCTACAACCTGGTCGATTACCCGCTCACCTGGTTCGACGAGGGCTCACACCTGCACGTCCCCAAGACCCTGGTGCGCTTCGGGGTCTACGCCGACTACAGCCGCGACGGCTTCCGCTACTATGGCCCGACGATCGGCGTGGGGCCGACCGTGATGCTGCCGATCGCGGCTGTGTTCAAGCTGTTCGGCGTCGGCCTGCTGCAGGCCCGCGCCGTCATGGCCCTGTATCTCCTCGGGGCGGTGGCGGTCTTCTACGGGCTGGCGCGGTATCTGGGCGGCCCGCGCCTGGCGCTGGCGGCGACGGCGCTGCTGGTGGCGACGCCCGGCCTGGGCCTGCTGGAATACGGCCGGCAGGTGCTCGGCGAGGTGCCCGGCCTGCTGTTCACCGTCGCCGGCTTCTGGGTCTGGTTTGCGGCCTGGGAGCGCAGCGGGTGGCGGCGGCTGACGCTGGTCGGGCTGCTGTTCGGCCTGGCCGTGGTGACCAAGAACCAGTACCTGCTGGTGCTGGCCCCGACCCTGCTGTTCGCCTGGCTGGCGAACCTGGTCTATTACCGCTCCGCCCCGCAGCGCGTCTTCCTCGTGCCGGGCCTCCTCACGGCCGCCGTCTATCTCGTCTGGCAGGCGACCGTCGTCCTGTTCATGGGACCGTCCACGGCCAGCGCCAACCTGGCGCTGCTGAGCGAGTCGACGGCCGGGGCGGCGCTGGTGTTCTCCGCCGACCTGATGCGGCGCAGCCTGGGCGAACTGTTGAGCCTGAAGGTGTTCTTCGGCCTGCTCATCCCGGTGCTGGCCTACGGCGCGTTCGTGGCCTGGCCGCGCAGCAAGGCCGGCCACCAGTGGGCCATCCTGCTGGCCCTGGCAGCCGTCAACCTGGTATGGTACGTGACGGCGTCGATCAGCTGGCTCCGCTACGCGTTTCCGGCCCTGGCCGTGGCCTGCCTGTTCGTGGCGCGTTTCTTCCAGGACCTGACCGACGATTTCCAGTTCGACGCCGCGGCCCTGGTCCGCGCCGTGCGGGCCCGGACGCTGACGGCGCCCAGCCCGCTGGTCTGGCGCGCGGTCTGGCTGGCCTGGCTGGCGCTCATGATCGCGGCGCCTCTGGGACAGACGACGCTGAAGATCGTCCGGCCCGAGCCTAACGGCCCGCTGGCGATGGCGGACTATCTGCGCGCCCACGTGCCCGCCGACGCCTGGGTGGAGACCTGGGAGCCCGAGATGGGGTTCCTGACCGACCACGACTATAATTTCCCGCCGCCGTCGCTGCTGCCCAAGGCGGTGAGCTACATCTGGCAGGGCGGGCCCCCGCCCACGGATTTCTACACCTTCGACGAGCCGGAACCGCCGCCGTACGTGCTGGTGGGCGGCTTCTCCCGCTGGGTGGGCGTCTATCCAGACGCCGTCCTGAAGGCGCGCTATGAGCTCGTGACGGCCATCGGCGCCTACGAGCTCTATGCCCTGCGGCCCTGAAGCGCGAGCCGGACAAACCTCCTATGCGGCGGGTTGTGGATTTTCAAGTATGGTTGTACGTGGCCGGGCGCTCTGTCCGGCCCGGACCTTGAAGGATGCACTATGACCGACCTGATGAATGGCAACAAACTGGACCGGGCGGCCGTGGCCGAGATCGTGATGGCCGGGGTGCGCGAGGCGCAGGCGCTGTCCGCGCCGGCGCCGGACCCGGCCGGCCTCAACGAGGAGACCCGCCTGATCGGCGAGGGCGCCGTGCTGGACTCGCTCGGGTTGGTGACGGCCGTGCTGGAGATTGAGCAGCGCCTGGCCGAACAGCACGACGTGGTCCTGGTGCTGGCCGACGAGCGGGCGATGTCCCAGAAACACAGCCCGTTCCGCTCGATCGGCTCGCTGACCGACTACGTGCTCCGGCTGGCGTCGGAGTCCGCGCATGCCTGAGTCGTCGGTCCCGGTCGCCCTGGTGACCGGCGCCCGCAAGGGCATCGGCCGCTACCTGGCCGAGCATTTCCTGGGCCAGGGCCTGCGCGTGGAGGGGTGCAGCCGCGAGCCGGCCGGCTGGGAGGCCGACGGCTACTGCCATCATCAACTGGATGTGGCCGACGAGGCGGCCGTGAAGGCGCTGTTCGCCGACGTGCAGAAGCGCCACGGCCGGCTGGACATCCTGGTGAACAACGCCGGCGTGGCGTCCATGAACCACGTCCTGCTGACGCCGGACGCCACCGCGGCGCGGCTCCTGCGCACCAACTTCCACGGCACCTTCCTGATGTGCCGGGAGGCCGCCAAGCTGATGCGCCGCCGCCGCTACGGGCGCATCGTCAACCTGAGCACCATCGCCGTGCCCATGCAGTTGGAGGGGGAGAGCCTGTACGCGGCCTCCAAGGGCGCGGTGGAGACCTTCACCCGCGTGTTCGCGCGCGAGGTGGCCGAGTTCGGGATTACGTGCAACGTCGTCGGGCCGACGCCGATTGAGACGGACCTGATCCGCAACGTGCCCCAGGACAAGATCGCGGGGATCGTGCAGCGCCTGGCCATCAAGCGCCTGGGCCGCTTCGAGGACGTGGCCAACGTGATCGACTTCTATGTCCGCCCCGAAAGCGACTACGTGACGGGGCAGGTGATTTATCTGGGAGGTGCAGCGTGAGCATCCAGTGGCTGCTGGATCGGATGAGCCAGTGGCGGGCGGACCCGGCCCTGGCCCGCGGGGAGACGGTGACGAGCTACGGCGAGCTGGTGGACCGCGTCGCCGAGTGGCGGACGCGCCTGGACGCCCAGGGCCTGCGGCCCGGCCAGGTGGTGGCCCTGCGCGGCGACTACACGCCCCAGGCCGTGGCCCTGCTGCTGGCCCTGATCGACCGCCAGGCCATCGTCGTGCCGCTGACCGAGGCCGCCGAGGTGCACCGCGAGGAGTTTCTCGACATCGCCGAGGTGGAGGTGGAGATCGCGTTCGACGCCGCCGACGGCTGGACCTGGCAGGCGCGCCCGGTGACGGCCGCCAACCCGCTCACCCGGCAGCTGCGCCAGGCCGGCGCGCCCGGCCTGGTGTTGTTCTCGTCCGGCTCGACGGGCAAGAGCAAGGCCGCCCTGCACAACTTCACCAGCCTGCTCGAGAAATTCAAGACGCCGCGCCAGCGCATGGTCACGCTGACCTTTCTGCTGCTGGACCACATCGGCGGCATCAACACGCTCTTCTACACGCTCTCGAACGGCGGCACGGTGGTCTCGGTCAGCACCCGCAACCCGGACGTGGTCTGCGAGGCCATCGCCCGGCATCGCGTGGAGATGCTGCCCACCTCGCCCACGTTCCTCAACCTGTTGCTCATCTCGGAGGCCTACCGGCGGCACGACCTGTCGTCGCTCAGGCTCATCACCTACGGCACCGAGGTCATGCCGGAGAGCACGCTGCAGCGCATCGCCGAGGTCTTCCCGGGCGTCAAGCTCCAGCAGACCTACGGCCTGTCGGAGCTGGGCATCCTGCGCTCGAAGTCGCGCGATAACAAATCCCTGTGGGTGAAGGTGGGCGGCGAGGGCTTCGAGACCAAGATCGTGGACGGCCTCCTGTGGGTGCGCGCCCAGTCCGCCATGCTCGGCTACCTGAACGCGCCCAGCCCGTTCGACGCCGACGGCTGGATGAACACCGGCGACTCGGTCGAGGTGGACGGCGAGTATATCCGCATCCTGGGCCGCAAGTCCGAGATCATCAACGTCGGCGGGCAGAAGGTCTACCCGGCCGAGGTCGAGAGCGTGCTGCTCCAGATGAGCAACGTGCGCGACGCCGTGGTCGTCGGCGAGAAGAACCCGATCACGGGCCAGATCGTCACGGCGCGCGTCAACCTGTTCGAGCCCGAGGAGCCGGCGGCCTTCAAAAAGCGCCTGCGCGAGTTCTGCCGCGACAAACTGGCGACGTTCAAAATCCCGGCCAAGATCGAGATCAGCGGCCAGGAGCAGTACAACGCCCGCTACAAACGCATGCGCCGGGCTGAACCTGTGATATAGTTCCTGAACAACCGGTAACGTCTGCACGGACACGCCATGTCGGCTTCGACACGGCGTGTCCGCGTTAATAGGGGTTGTGTTAGGTGGAGGTTGTAATGCGACGGATTAATGCGACCAGGATTGTCAAATGGTTGGGGCTGGCGGCGGCGGCGTGGTGGCTGGTCGCCGGCCTGTGGGGCCGCCAGCCGCCGGCCGCCGCCCAGAACGCCGGTTACTCCCTGCGCTTCTACGGCCACGGCGTCAACGACATCGACCGCGTCAAAGTTCCGCTGGATAACCCGGCGCGGCCGGTGGACGTGGGCGGCGACTTCACGCTCGAATTCTGGCTGAAGGCGCTGCCGGGCGAGAACGCCTCCCGGGCCGCCGCCTGCAACATCAACGACGGCTGGATCACGGGCAATATCCTCCTCGACCGCGACATCTGGGGCGGCGGCGATTACGGAGACTACGGCGTCTCGCTCAGCGACGGGCGCGTGGTCTTCGGCGTCAGCCGGGGCTCCAGCGGGACGACGGTCTGCGGCGCGAGCGCCGTGACCGACGGGGCCTGGCATCACGTGGCCCTGACGCGCCGCGCCTCCGACGGCCGGCTGAGCGTGTTCGTGGACGGCCGGCTGGAGGCCCAGGCCGCCGGCCCGCTGGGCGACGTGAGCTACCGCGACGGGCGCGCCACCGGCTACGCGAACGACCGCTATCTCGTCTTCGGCGCCGAGAAGCACGACGCCGGCGCCGAGTACCCGTCTTTCCGGGGCTGGCTGGACGAAGTCCGCCTCTCCACCACGGTGCGCTACACGGCCGATTTCGCCCGGCCGCAGGCGCCGTTCACGCCCGACGCCGACACCGCCGCCCTGTATCGCTTCGACGAGGGCCCGGCCGGCCCGTGCCAGGGCGCGGTGCTGGACAGCTCCGGCGCCGCCGGCGGGCCCAGCGACGGAGTCTGCCGCTACGGGGGCAATGGCGCCGCCGGACCGGTCTATGACACGGATACGCCGTTTGCGGCTGTCACCGCCTCGGCGACCCCGGCCGCGGCCACGGCGACCCCCGTCGCGCCGGGCGCCACGCCGACCGCGACCAACCCGCCGCCATCCGCGCCATCCGCGACCGCGACCCCGCTGCCGTCTGCCACGCCCGCGCCGACTTCGACTTTGGCCCCGACCGCCCCGTTGGCGACGGACCTGATTTTCGCCGATTCGTTCGAGGGCCCGGCCCTGGCGTGGACGGCCAGCGTCACCGACAGCGGCGACCTGGGCCTCTCCTCCGCCGCCGCCCTGGTCGGCCAGTCCGGGTTGCAGCTCGATCTTGACGACAACGTCAGCCTGTATGTGATGGACGAGACCCCGGCCGGCGAGCCGCGCTACCGCGCGCGCTTCTATTTCGACCCCAACGGCATCGCCATGGCGACGAACGACCAGCATTACCTGCTCTACGGTTATTCGGGTTCATCGCGCGTCGTGCTGCGGGTCGAGTTCGGGCGGTCGTCCACCGGCTATCGGCTGCGCGCCGCCCTGGCCCATGACTCGGGCGCGTGGACGAACACGGCCTGGGCGGCCCTGACCGACGCTCCGCACTTTGTGGAGGTGGACTGGCGCGCGGCCTCGGCGGCCGGAGCGAACGACGGCGGCCTGACGTTTTGGGTGGACGGCAGCCAGCGCGCGGCCCTGGCCGGCGTCGACAACGACCAGCGCCGGATTGACCGGGTCCGCTTCGGCGCCGTCGCCGGCGTGGACAACGGCACGCGCGGCCGGTATTTCCTGGACGCCTTCGAGTCGCGCCGCGTCAACTATATCGGACCGGCGGCCGGAAGCCAGACGGCCGGAAGCCCGACAGCGACCGCTGCGGCGACCGCCACTCCGACTCCGACGCCGACGGCCACCCGGACGGCCACCGCTGCCCCCACCCAGACGGCGTCGGCCACCCCGACGACCATCGCCGCCGCCCCCACCTCCACGATGGCGCCCTCCGGCCAGAACTACGCGCTGGCCTTCGACGGCCGCGACGACGTGGTCCAGGCCGGCCAAACGCCGGGGGTGGGGCCGCTGACCGTGGAGGCCTGGGTGCGCCCGGCGGCGGCCGGTTCGACCGGGCTGCTGGTGGTCGGCTCGGACGCCGACCGGGGGTGGTCGCTGGAGCTGGACGGCGGCCGGCTGGTGTTCTACATCGCCACGTCGGGCGGCTGGCGGGCCGGGTGGCACCCGGCGCAGTTGCAGGCGGGTCAGTGGTATCATGTGGCCGCCACTTACGAAGCGGGGACAGTACACACGTTCGTCAATGGCGTCGGGGCGCGGACGACCGGCCTGGGGACTCTGCTCCAGGGCCCGGCGCTCAGTTTCGGCGGGCTGCCGGGTTATCCGTTCTTCGCCGGCGCCCTGGACGAAGTGCGCGTTTCGGGTGTGACGCGCTACACGACGGATTTCCAGCCGCCGGCCGGCCCGTTCACGCCGGACGCGGGCACGCTCGGCCTGTGGCATTTTGACGAAGGCGCCGGCCCGCTCGCCCGCGATGCGTCCGCCGCCGCCAATCATGCCACCCTGGGCGTGTCGTCCGGAACCGACGACGCCGACCCGGCCTGGGTGGCCGGTCTTCCCTGGCCTTAAGGATGCGCGCTCAGACTTCATCTGCGGATTGCCCATGCTGACCGCCTCACCTCGTCGTTGGCGGCTGGCGGCCCTGCTGAGCCTGCTGCTCTCCCTGGCGGCGCTGGCCTGGCCGCGCGCCGCGCACAGCACGGGCGGGTACTCGCTGCGGTTCTATGGGCACGGGTCGAGCGCCCCGGACCTGGACCGGGTGAAGATCCGGATAGATCCGGCGACGCCGGCGGACGTGGGGGCGACGGACTTCACCATCGAGGTGTGGCTGAAGGCTGGGAGCGGGAACAACGCGGGGGCGATCACGCCCGGCGCGAACGTGAACTGGATCAACGGGAACATCTTCCTGGACCGGGACATCTACGCGGCGCCGGCGTATGGGGACTTTGGGCTGTCCCTGGGGGCGGGGCGGGTGGCGTTCGGGGTGGAGACGGGGCAGGGGGCGCGGACGATTGTGGGGACGAGTGATCTGCGCGACGGGGCGTGGCATCACGTGGCGGTGACGCGGAACGCGACGACGGGGCAGATGCGGCTGTTCGTGGACGGGGTGCAGGAGGCGAGCGCGACGGGGCCGACGGGGGACGCGAGCTATCAGGATGGGCGGGCGACGAGCTATCCGAACTCGGACCCGTACCTGGTCCTGGGGGCGGAGAAGCACGACGTCGGGCCGACGTACCCGGCGTTCAGCGGGTGGCTGGACGAGCTGCGGCTGTCGACGGTGATCCGGTACACGGGCGCCTTCACGCGGCCGGGCGGTCCCTTCACACCCGACGCGAACACCGTGGCGCTGTACCACTTTGACGAGGGGCCGGCCGGGGCCTGCACCGGGACGGTGCTGGACAGTTCCGGCGCGGCCGGCGGGCCGAGCCATGGCCAGTGCCGCTACGGCGGCTCCGGCACGGCCGGCCCGGTCTATTCCACCGACACACCCTTTGGCGGCGTCCCCGACTCCACCACCACCCCCTCCCGGACTTCCACCGCCACGCGGACCGCGACTGCGGCGGCCGGCCCCACCTCGACCAGGACTCCCACCGCCACGCCCAGCGTCGTCATCCCGATCACGGGCCCCTATCGCGTGCAGCTGCCTCTGATCATCCGGGGCGGCGCTGCCGCCGCCGGCGATCTCTCGCTTGCCATTCAGCCAGCGGCTGGCCCGAATGACCTGTACCTCCCCGTGATCATGAAGGACAGCGCCGCGGCGTCCGGGGGCTTCTCGCTGCGGTTCTATGTTGGAGTTTTGACTAACTTATCCTGACGATGAACGTGGGCAGGGCCCCTCGCGGAATCCTGCCCACCGGCGGACAATTCGGGTGTGTCTAGACCGAATATCACCGCCAGAGAGCACATTA